>CBDDRR010000046.1:0-5087 GCA_965233095.1 uncultured bacterium | reverse complement strand
CCGGGTTCGCGCTTATCCCGGAATAGCCGTCGGAGCCGCCGCACTCCAGGCCGAGGATCAGATGGCTCGCCGGCAGCGGTTCGCGCTTCACCCGGTTCGCTTCCGGCAGCTGCTCTTGGATGCGCGCGACGCCGTCGCGCACCGACTTCGTCGTGCCGCCTTTTTCCTGGATGGTGAAAGCCTGCAGCCGGTCGGAGAGCTTGAGCTTCGCCGCGTCCAGCCAGAAGTTGATCTGGTTCGCCTCGCAGCCCAGGCCGATATTCAGCACGGCGAAGAAGTTCGGGTGCTGCGCGTACCCGGTCAGGGTGCGCCGCAGGAGGTCCATGCCCTCGCCGTCCCCGGCCATGCCGCAGCCGGTCTTGTGGGTGAGGGCGACGACGCCGTCCACGTTGGGGTAGTCACCCAAATTACCCTCAAAGTGCCTGGCAACCATGCGGGCCACGGTGGCCGAGCAATTCACGCTGGTCAGGATGCCGATGTAGTTGCGCGTGGCGGCCCGGCCGTCCGCGCGCCGGATGCCCAGGAAGGTCGCCGGCTCCTTTTCGAAGGCAATTTCCTTGAGGGAAGACGAAAAGGCGTAATCGCGCTCGAACTGCCCCATGGCGAGGTTGTGCACGTGCACGTGCTCGCCGGCCCGGATCGGCCGCGTGGCGAAGCCGATGATCTGGTTGTAGCGGCGCACCGGCCGGCCGGCCCGCGGCGATGTCGCGCACCGCGAGCTTGTGGCCCGCCGGGATGGTGACCAGGGCAGTCACGCTCTCGGTCGACACGAGCGTGCCGGTGGCGATCTCGGCGCGCGCAATGACCACGTCGTCCCCGGCATGCAGGCGGATGGTGGGCTGCATCAGTGGTTGTCGCGCGGCACGAAGGCGCCGCTCTTGCCCACCAGGAAATCGAGGTCGGCGCCCTGGTGCGCCTGCAGGACGTGGTCGTGATAAAGCTTCCAGTAGCCTCGCTCGAGCGGCGGCTTGGGGGCTGTCCACAATGTCCTGCGTTTGGAAAGAATCTCTTCGGGTACCAGGAGCTCGAGCCGTCGCTGCTGCGCGTCGAGCTCGATCATGTCGCCGTCCTGCACCAGCGCCAGCGTGCCGCCGCAGGCGGCCTCGGGCGAGACATGCAGCACCACGGTGCCGTAGGCGGTGCCGCTCATGCGGGCACCCGAGATGCGCACCATGTCGGTGACGCCCTTTTTGAGCAGCTTGGGCGGCAGCGGCATGTTGCCGACCTCGGCCATGCCCGGGTAGCCGCGCGGGCCGCAGTTCTTCAGCACCATGACGCAGGTCTCGTCGATGTCGAGCTGCGGGTCGTCGATGCGCCGGTGGAAGTCCTCGATGCTCTCGAACACCACCGCGCGGCCGCGGTGCTGCATGAGCGCCGGGGTGGCAGCCGAGGGCTTGATGATGGCGCCGTCGGGGCACAGGTTGCCGCGCAGCACCGAGATGCCGGTGTTCTCCTTGAAAGGATTCTTCATGCTGTGAATCACTTCCCGGTTATGGCAGGGAGCCGCCCGGACGTTCTCCCACAGCGTCATGCCGTTCACCGTCACCGTATCACGGTGAAGAAGATGATTTTCCCCGAGCTCGCAAAGCACGGCGGGCAGGCCGCCGGCGTAGTAGAAATCCTCCATCAGGTACTTGCCCGAGGGCATGAGGTTGACCAGGCAGTGCACGTCGCGCCCGGCGCGGTCCCAGTCGTCCAGCGTGAGCTCGACGCCGATGCGGCGCGCGAGGGCGATGAGGTGGATCACCGCGTTGGTCGAGCCGCCGATCGCGGCGCAGGCGCGGATGGCGTTCTCGAACGCCGCTTTGGTGAGGATCTTCGAAAGAACGGTGTCTTCCTTGACCAGCGCCACGATCCTGCGCCCGGCGGCCCGCGCGAGCACGTTGCGGCGCGCGTCCACGGCGGGGATGGCGGCGTTGCCGGGCATGCCCACGCCGAGGGCTTCGACCATCGAGGCCATGGTGGAGGCGGTACCCATGGTCATGCAGTGCCCGTGCGAGCGGTGCATGCAGGACTCGGCTTCGTGGAACTCCTCCAGGCTGATCCTGCCGGCGCGCAGGTCCTCGGACATCGACCAGACGTTGGTGCCCGAGCCGATGTCCGTGCCGCGGTACTTGCCCGAGAGCATCGGGCCGCCGGAGACGGCGATCGCCGGCAGGTCGACGCTCGCCGCGCCCATCAGCAGGGCGGGCGTGGTCTTGTCGCAGCCCACCAGCAGCACCACGCCGTCGAGCGGATTGGCGCGGAGCGATTCCTCGACGTCCATGCTGACGAGGTTGCGGTAGAGCATGGCGGTGGGCCGCAGCAGCGTCTCGCCCAGCGACATGACCGGAAATTCCAGCGGGAAGCCGCCGGCTTCGAGGATGCCCATGCGCACATGCTCGGCGAGGGTGCGGAAGTGGCTGTTGCACGGCACCAGCTCCGACCAGGTGTTGCAGATGCCGATCACCGGCCGGCCGTCGAACTGGTCCTGCGGCACGCCGCGGTTCTTCATCCAGCTGCGGTAGATGAAGCCGTAGATGTCCTGGCGGGCGAACCACTGCGCGGATCTGGGCCTGGATTTCTTAATAGGTCGCTCTCCCCCCGGAAATGTCGAACACCGCGCCAGTGGAGAAGCTGCAGTCCTCGGAAGCAAGCCAGCACACCAGCGCTGCGATCTCGTCCACGCTGACGAAGCGGTTCATCGGGATCCTGGACAGCATGTACTGGATATGCTGGTCGGTCATCTGCTCGAAGATCGCGGTCCTGGCCGCCGCCGGGGTGACGCAGTTCACCAGCACGCCGGTCTGCGCCAGCTCCTTGCCCAGGGACTTGGTCAGCGAAATGACGCCCGCCTTGGACGCCGAATAGGCTACCGCGTTGGGATTGCCCTCCTTGCCGGCGACCGAGGCGATGTTCACGATGCGCCCGTAGCCCGCCTTCACCATGTGCGGCGCCACCGCGCGGCAGCACAGGAACTGGCTGGTGAGGTTGACGCGCAGCACGCGCTCCCACTCCTCGACCGGATAGTCCACCGTGGGTGCGTTCCTGCCGGCGATGCCGGCGTTGTTCACCAGGATGTCGATGCGGCCGAGGGCCTTGAGCGCGTTGCGCGTGGCCGCCTCGACCGAAGCAGGGTCGGCCACGTCGACCTTCGCGTTGCCCTCGAGGTCCCACACTGCGAGTTTCGCGCCGGAAGCCTCCAGCCGCTTCACGATCGCGGCGCCGATGCCCGCCGCGCCGCCGGTGACCACCGCGCTGCGTCCGGCGAAATCGAGCTTGTTCATGGGAGACGCGAAGTATAATCGCTGCCCTCATGGCAGGACGTCTGGCCGGGAAAACCGCGTTTGTCACCGCCGCCGCGCAAGGCATGGGGCGCGCCGCCGCGCTGGCCTTCGCTGGCGAAGGCGCCAGGGTTTGGGCTACGGATGTGAACGGCAAGCTCCTGGGTGAGCTGAAGGATTCTTCGATCCAAACCCGGGTGCTGGACGTTACCGACGAGGCGGCGATCGGCAGGGCGGCGCAGGAGGCGGGCGAGGTGGATGTCCTGTTCAACTGCGCGGGCATCGTGCACCACGGCAGCATCCTGGACGCCACGCCCGGGGACTGGGACCAGGCGTTCGCGGTGAACGTGAAGTCCATGTTCCTCGTCTCGCGCGCTTTCATCCCCGGGATGCTGAAGAAAGGCCGCGGCTCCATCATCAACATGGCGTCGGTCGCCTCGTCCATCCGCGGGCTGCCGAACCGCTGCGTCTACGGCGCGAGCAAGGCCGCGGTCATCGGCCTCACCAAGTCCATCGCCGCCGACTATGTGAGGCAGGGCATCCGCTGCAACGCCATCTGCCCGGGCACGGTCGACACGCCGTCGCTGCAGGGAAGGATCAACGCCCAGCCCGACCCGGTGCAGGCGCGCAAGGACTTCATCGCGCGCCAGCCCATGGGACGGCTGGGAACGGTGGACGACATCACGGGGCTGCTGCTGTTCCTCGCCTCGGACGAGTCGCTGTTCGCCACCGGAAACGCTTATTCGATCGATGGGGGAATGACGATATGAAGCTGTGCCGGTATGGCAAGGCCGGGTACGAGAAGCCCGGCGTGATCGACGGCGAAGGCCGCCTGCGCGACCTGTCCAAGGTGGTCCAGAACATCGGCCCGAACGAGATCTCGCCGCGCCAGCTGAAGACGCTGTCCCGGCTCAAGCCCGAGACGCTGCCGCTGGTGAACAGCAACCCGCGCTTCGGGGTGCCCTACGTCGGCATCGGCAAGTTCGTCGCCATCGGCCTGAACTATTCCGACCATGCCAGGGAGGCCGGGCTGCCGATTCCCTCCGAGCCGATCGTGTTCATGAAGGCCACCACCTGCATCAACGGGCCGAACGACGACATCGTCCAGCCGAAGAATTCCACCAAGCTCGACTGGGAGATCGAGCTCGGCGTGGTGATCGGCACGCAGGCGCGCTACGTGAGCGAGGCCGACGCGCTGAGCCACGTCGCCGGCTACTGCATCGTGAACGACGTCTCCGAGCGCGCCTTCCAGATGGCGACCACCCAGTGGGACAAGGGCAAGGGCTTCGACACCGCCGGGCCGATCGGGCCATGGCTGGTCACCACCGACGAGATCTCCGATCCGCAGAATCTGCAGATGGCGCTCGAGCTCAACGGCAAGCGCATGCAGAGCGGCAACACCCGCACCATGGTGTTCAGCGTGGCGAAGATCATCTCGCACGTCAGCCAGTACATGACGTTGCTTCCCGGCGACATCATCGCCACCGGCACGCCGCCGGGCGTGGGCCTGGGCGTCAAGCCCGAGCCGGTGTTCCTCAAGCCCGGCGACGTGATGCATCTCACGATCGAGGGGCTAGGCGAACAGCGCCAGAAATTGGTACCTTTCTCCATGTGAACAATCGTGCCGGCTCGGAGGCAGTCTCGGAGGCAATGAGGAGCTCCGCCGGCCTGGAGGCATCCGCCTTCTGGATGCCCTTTACGGCGAACCGGCAGTTCAAGAAGGCGCCGCGCCTGCTGGCGCGCGCCGAGGGCATGTACTACTGGACCCCGGAGGGCCGCCAGATTCTGGACGGCTGCGCCGGCCTGTGGTGCGCCAACGCCGTC
>CBDDRR010000045.1:0-6658 GCA_965233095.1 uncultured bacterium | reverse complement strand
CGCCCTGCGGCTGAAGCTGTTCCGCGCGCCCCTGCCGGCCAGCACGGCCTGACAGCGACGCGCGGGCGTCGTCAGCAGCGGATCAACCTACCAGTTCTTTGGCCCGGACTTGTTGGTGACCACGCCGGTCTCGACATCGAGCGCGTGGCAATGCAGGCAGTCGCCGCCGTACACCCGGATGAAGTCGTTCTCCGCGGGATTCTCGTAATGGAAGATGTGGGCCAGCTCGCTGAGCAGCGAGAACCCGCCATCCTCGCTGTGGCACGACGTGCAATCGTCGGGCACGGTCTCCGTCTTGTCGTCGACGTTGCGGTGGCCGACGCTCTCGAGCAGGGCGCCGATGCTCTCGGGCCCATCCTTGGCGTGGCAGTCGACGCAGCCCTGTGGATACGGGCCAGGGCCTGGGTCGCCCGCAAGTTTCGCGTAATCCGCACCATCGGCCGGCGACCCGGTCGCGAGCAGCAAGCCGGCGGCAAGCAGCGTTGCGGCGGCCGTGGAGAGCAGTTTCGTTGGCTGGAACATGAGTTTTTCCTCGAGCATTGTGCCGAATCTGACTATCAACATAGCAGCTCGCCGCGGGGTTTGCCGGGTCATTCCCGGGGGGGGCCGTCAGGCCAGCAGCAGTGCGAACGCAACTGCCGCCAGCACCACCAGCAGGCCAGTCACCGACCATGCGGCGATGCGCGCCTCGCCATGACCCAGCGTGTCCGACCACCACGGCGCGCTGCGTATCGCAAATTTCACCGGGCGCCCGCGTGCGCCCACGACACGAGGCAGTCGCTCGGTGAGGAAGCGGCCCAGGCCTCGGCCCACGGCGAGCACGCCGCGCTCGAGCGGAATGCCGATATCGCCAGCCGGAATGCGCGGCAGCCCGGGCAGTCGGGCGCGAAAGTGCACCGCCGTTACCGTTAGCAAGCCTGCCAGCAGCAGCGGCCAGGCCGCAGTCCCCGCAGCATGCAGGCCGGCCGCCTCGGCCCGCAGCGCCGGCGTCGCCAGGAGCCACGGCGCCACCAGCGAGGCGAGCACCAGCAGCAGCCACGGCGACAACAGGCCGGCCGGCGACGGCTCGGCACCGGCGTCACCGCGCGGCCAGGCGAGCCACAGGAAACGCAGCATGAGCAAGGCGGTCAGCCCGGAGCTCAGGGTGAGCAGGAAAGGCAGCCAGGCGTGCCACGGCTCCGCAAGGAACTCCGCGGTGTGCTTGAGCGCGAGCTTCGCGAGCAGGCCGCCGGTGAGCGGCCCGCCCGCAATGGCCAGCGCACCAAGCGCCAGCAGCAAGGTCGCGAGCCGCGCCGGCCCCGGCCGCCGCGCATGCTGGACGAAACCCGCGCCGAGGAACAGCCCGCCCTTCACCAGGCTGTGGTGGACCATGTACAGCAGCAGCACCATGAACAGCGGCGGCCATTGCCCGGGAAACGCCAGCCCGAGGCCGATCGCGACCGTCATCACTCCCATCTGGCTGACGCTTGAATAGGCCAGCACCGTCTTGGCCTCGCGCTGCGGCAGTCCCACCAGCACCCCGTAGTACGCCGTGAACATTCCGGCGACAGCGAGCCCGGCGCCCCAGGCCGGCATGGCCGTCTCCCCCAGCGGCAACAGGCGGATCCACGCCACCAGGCCCGCCTTGATCATCGCCCCGGAAAGCACGGCGCTGGCCGGCGCGGGCGCGACGGGATGCGCCAGCGGCAGCCAGAAGTGCAGGCCGAAGCTGCCCGCCTTGATGCCGAAGCCGACCACGAGCAGCGTGACGATGAGGTCATTCCGGCCGGCGTCGTTGGCAGCGAATGACGCGCGCAGCGCGCTGAAATCGATGCCGCCCCGGCTGGCAAGGAGCATCAGTGCGGAGATCACGCAGACCTCGCCGATCACCACCATGGCAATGTAGTAGCGCCCGGCGTGGCGGGCACGCGCGCCGCCTTCATGCACAACGAGGCCGTACGAGGCGAAGCTCATCAACGCGAAGCCGAGATAGAAGACCACCACGTCCAGCGCCGCCAGCAGCAGCAGGTTGCCGGCCATTGCCGCGAGAAACCAGCCGAAGAACAGGTCGCGGCGCGGACCCGCACCGACGTAGCGCTGCGCGAACAGCCCGGCCGCCAGCCACAGGCCGGCGGTGCACGGCAACATCACCACGGCCACCGGGTCGAGTCCCAGTCGCCCCTCCAGCATCAGCCAGCCGACCTGCAGGTCGGCCGCCCCTGCAGCGCCGGACACCAGCGCCGGCAGCGCCGCCCATGGCGCCAGGGAGCGGGCCAGGGTACGAGTCCGGGGCAACATCAGGCCCGCTACCAGCGCGACAGGCCAGCAGACGGAGAACAGGAGCGCCAGGGAACTCATTTCGCCAGCAGCAGCGCCGCGGTGAATGCGACCAGCAGCATCAGCAGGCTGGTCGCCGGCCAGGCCCGCAGTCGCAGGTCGAGGCGCTGAATCCGTCGCGACCAGGCTGCGCCGTCCCACAGGCCGAGCAAAGCCTCCACGGCGCGATCCCGACCCCGCGGCAGGTGGCGCAGGCACAGCGCGCCGAGCCAGCCGAGCGGTGCCGCCGCCAGCCGCTCGAGGAGGACAAGCAGGTCGCCGGCAGGGATGCGAGGGACTTTGCCGGCCGGCAACAGGCGGAAGATCGTGAGGCCGAGGGTGATGCCCACCGGCGCGGTCCAGGCTGACGCGAAGCCCGGCCAGCTCGCCAGCCATGCCAGTGCGAGGCCGATACCGCCGAGCAGGATCGGGGCGAAGGCGAGCCGTGTGGTTTCTATCGATGCGTCGTCGCGGTCCACGGCATTTGTCCTGCGAGCCGCCAGGGTCAGCAGCATGGACGCGGCCACCGCGACGGCCGGGATCAGCATGCCGGGCCACCCGGGCAGCGCCGTTGCCGCATGCGCCGCGGCGTGTCCGCCGGCCATGCCGTGCACCAGCAGCATGAGTGCGATGGAGATATCACGGCTCCAGCCGGCGTGCTGCAAGGCCACCAACGGCAGCGCTGCGCAGCTCGCCAGCAGGGCCAGGGTCAGCCACGCCAGCTCGCCGTCGGGACCGCCGCCGGCCGGAAACGACGTCAACAGGAGCGCGGCACTGGCGGCCAGTGCGTAGCCGAGTGTAGGCCGCGCCTGCCGCTGGGCCAATCCTGCGACCGTGACCCAGGCAGCGCCCACCAGGCCGAGCACGGCGCAGACGACGGCGATCTCGCGAGCACCCCCGGGCAGAAGCTTGAGGGCACCGAACAGCGCCATCCCCGGAGGCACGGCCACCAGCAGCAAGGCCACGGGCGTGCCGACTGCCGCCAGTGCCGGCGGCAGCCAGGCGTGCGCCGGCGGGACGCAGCCACGCAGAGCCAGCGCAACAAGCCCCAGCAAGAGCAGCTTCCACGACACGCCGAGGGCTGGATCAGCGGTCGCGCTCAGCAGCAGCTCGAAGACCAGCAGGTCGCTGGCCACCAGCAGGATGATCAGCGCACGGGCGGACCGCCGCCATTCGTCGCCGGGCTCGTTGGCCATCGCCGCGTACAAGCCGTAGCCGGTCGCGAGCATCCCCGCATACACCAGCGGCCCACCCTGCGCGACCGCCAGCGTCAGCGCGCCGGACAGCCCGACCAGCAAGGCCGTCGTCGTCGGTCCCTGCTCGCGCGTGCGCGTCAGCAGCAGGCCGGTGCTCAGCCACAGGCCGCCGAACAGCAGCAGCGCGGCGCGCGCCGTGTGGTCCAGCACGAGCGCCGCGTCGCCGCGCACCAGCAGCTCCGGGAACTCCAGGCGGTCTGCCGGGTACAGCGCGGCGATCGCGACCGGGAAGGCTGCCACCAGGGCCACCATCCAGCCGGTGGCCAACTGCTCCGAGCGCGATGACAGCGCCAGCCAGGCAGCAGCAGCCAGCGGCAGCAGTGGCAGCGCGAGCAACAGGCTCACGGCGCGTACTTCCTTGCGGCGATGAACTGCACCCAGTCGAGCGGCGTGCCGGGCATGGAGGCGAACAGCCCCCACGCCAGCACCATCGACACGGTGAACAGGGGCGGCAACAGCAGCATCCACGCGGTCTCCTTGCGCCCGAAGCTCCGCTCATGCGGCCACTCGACCGGCGGCTCGTCGAACCACGCGGTGCGCAGGATCGGCAGGAAATAGCAGGCATTCAGCAAGCTGCTGCCGGCCAGGACCAGCACCACCCAGTCCTGGCCAACTTCCAGGGCGCCGAGGCCCAGGTACCACTTGCTGATGAAGCCCACGGTGGGCGGGACGCCGATCATGCCGAGGGCCGCGATCGTGAACGCGCCCATGGTCCATGGCATGCGGCGGCCGATGCCGCGCAGCTCGCTGACCTTGTGAACCCCGAGCGTCTCCGCGAAATTGCCCGCGCAGAAGAACAGCGTGATCTTCATGAAACCCTGGTGCACGAGGTGCACCAGCCCGCCGATGGTGGCGATCGGCCCCGCCACCGCGATCCCGAGCGTGATGTAGGACACCTGGCTGACGGTGGAGAACGCCAGCCGCTTTTTCAGGTCGTCCTGGAACAGCGCGCGCAGGGAACCATAGACGATGGTGACAGAGGCCAGGATGGCCAGCGGCAGGGTCACGCCGAGGCTCGCCGCGAACTCGATGCCGAACACGTCGTAGACGATGCGCACCACGCCGAAAGCGCCGGCCTTGACCACGGCCACGGCGTGCAGCAGGGCGCTCACCGGCGCCGGCGCGACCATCGCCTGCGGCAGCCAGCTGTGCAGCGGCACGAGGGCCGCCTTCACGCCGACGCCAAGGATCAGCAGCACGAAGATGATCCGCAGCACGCCCGGGTCGATGCCGCGCCCATCGATGAAGCCCCGGTCCACGAACTCCAGGGTACCGGTCAGCGAATACAGCCAGATGGTCCCCGCCAGCACCAGTATTCCGCCGAACAGCGTGTGCGCCAGGTAGCTGCGGCCCGCCTTGCGCGCTGCCTCGGTACCGCGGTGCACGACCAGCGGATAGGTGGTGAGCGTCAGCGCCTCGTAGAACACCAGGAAGGTGAGCAGGTTGCCGGACATCGCCAGCCCGACGGTGGCGGTCACGCAGAGGCTGAAGTAGCCGAAGAAGCGGCTCCGGTTCGGCGAATCCTCGAGATACCCGATGGCATACACGGTGGTCGCCAGCCACAACACTGCGGACAGGTTCACGAACATCAGCGACAGCGCGTCGGCATGCAGCACGAAGTCGAGGCCCGGCACCAGCGGCACGCGAAACTCGTAGTCCACCCCGTGGAACACACCGATCATCATCAGCACGAGGAACACGATCTTTATGACTGCGCCGCCGAGGTTGAGCGAGATGCGCAGCGCCACCGCCTTTTCCGGCAGCATGAAAATGATCAGGCCGGGAACCAGCGAGCTTGCGAGCACCAGCAGCGGCAGCCACGCGTTGGCGTTCACGGCAGCACCCCGTCGAGCAGCGGCAGCGCCCACGGCGCGACGAAGCCGAGCAGCACCGCGCCCAGCGCCAGCAGCAGTGCGGTCCACTCCATGGTGGGCGGCACGTCGTGCCGCTCGTGCTCATGCGGTGACTTGGTGAAGGCGAAGCCGAGCACCCGGAAAACATAGGTCGCCGTCAGTGCCCCGCCGACGATGATCGCCACCGCCCAGAACCACTGGCCCTGGGCCATGGCCGCCTGCAGCAGCATCCACTTGCCAACGAAGCCGCCGCTGGGCGGCAGCCCGGCCAGGCTGATGCCGGCCAGGCCGAAGCCCGCCAGCGTCAATGGCATGCGATCGACCACGCGGTCGAGCTCGTCGATCTCGTCGTGCCCTCCCTGGGTCATGATGCTGCCGGCGGCGAGGAACATGGCGCCCTTGGCAAGGGCATGCGACAAGGCCAGGTAGATCGCGCCGCCGAAGGCCAGCGCCGGGTCGAGACCGGCCAGCGGGAAGGCGATGAACAGGTAGCCGAGCTGGGCCACCGTCGAGTAGGCGACCAGCAGCTTCAGCCGCTTCTGCCGCAAGGCCTGGATTGAGCCCCAGAAGACCGCCGCCACGCCCAGCGACCCGAGCAGGATGGGCAGGCCCTGGCCCTCGGGCATGAACGTGAACCACAGGCGTAGCAGCAGGTAGAAGGAGGCCTTGACGACCAGCCCGGACAGCAGCGCGCTGACCGGCGCGCGGGCGCTGCCATGAGCCGGCGGCAGCCAGATGTGGAACGGAAACAGGCCGGTCTTGAGCAGCAGGCCCGCGATCATGGCGCCGAGCGGCACCGCCAGGACCAGTCCCCCGTCGGCGCGTTCGCCGAGCAGCACCAGGTCCACCGTGCCGTAGGCGTGATAGAGCAGCGCCACCCCCAACAGGTACGCCAGCGAACCGAGCAGGCTGACCAGCAGGTAGCGCATTGCCCCCCACAGCGCCGGCCCGCTGCCGGTCAGCGCCACCAGGGACACCGCCGACAGGCCGAGCAGCTCCAGGGTCACGTAGAGGTTGAAGGCGTCGCCGGCCTGGAACAGCGCGTTGAGCGCAGCCCAAAGGAACAGCCACAGTGGCCAGAAGCGCCGCACCTTGTCCGGCGAACTCAGCAGGTAGACGCGCGCATAGACGCTGACGGCGGTCCCGACGATCGCGGTCATCGCGAGCATCAGCGCGCTCAGACCATCGGCCACCAGGTCGATGCCCAGCGGCGCACCCCAGCCGCCGACCGCATAGCGCTGTGCACCCCCGGAC
>CBDDRR010000044.1:0-2762 GCA_965233095.1 uncultured bacterium | reverse complement strand
CCACGATATCGCCGGCACGCACCTCGGCCGTGGGGACTTCCATCTCGCGCCCATCGCGCAGCACGCTCGCCTTCGGTGGCGCCAGATTCAATAACCGACGAATCGCATCCGACGCACCGGCGCGCGCACGCATTTCCAACCAGTGGCCGAGCAGGATGAACACCAGCAGCACCGCCGCGGCCTCGAAGAACTGCGGCCCACCGAAGACGAACGTCGAGCCGATGCTGAAGAGATAGCCGGTGCCGACCGACATCACCACCAGCACCGCCATGTTGAGCACGCCGATTTTGAGTGCGCGATACGACGCGACCACGAACGGCCAGCCGGGGTAAAGAATCGCCGCGCTCGCGAGCAGGAACATCCATACGTCCATGTCGAGCCCAAACGGCGGCGGCAGCGACGGCAGCGGCAGGCCCATCGGCATCGTCAGGAACAGCGGGACACTGAAAGCGAGCGCGATCCAAAACCGGTTGCGCATGTCGCGCACCATGGCGTGCATGTCGTGGCCGGCGCCATGGCCCATGTCGTGCGCCATCTCGGCATGCGCGGGCGCAGCGGTGGCTGCTCGGGCGGCGGTGCCCGGCGCCGCGGGCGTGACCGGCGAGGCGGGCCGGCACACGTGCGCCGGCAGCACCTGTCCCCTGCAGTGAAAACCGCATTCGCGAATCGCGGACTCGATACCATCGGGGGTGACGCGCGCCGGGTCGTAGGTGACCGTCGCGCTCTGCGTCGCATAATCGACGTCGACGCGCTGCACGCCGGTCAGCCGAGACAGCTGCTTCTCCACCGTCCGGTCGGACAGGGGCGAAATCATGCCCGCGACCTCGAACGTGCGCGTGTGCGATTCGCGGCCGTGGCGGTGCGCGCCGTGCATCATTCAACCGCGCGCGTCGCGTTCCAACACATCCCGGCGCTTTTCGTACTCCTCGGTCGTTATCTCGCCGTTGGCGTAGCGCCGCTGCAACATCTCAAGCGCTGTTTGCGGCGAACGCGGCGCCTGGCCCGCCGCGCGTGCCACCCACAGCACGAACCCGACGATCACCGCGATCCAAATCAGCCACCAGAACAAATGAAACCCCATGAAGCCCCAGCCGTCGTATGCCATCGTTGTTACCTCCATTGCAATTCCGACCGATGCCGTCAACGTACAGGGCGCGGCCGGCACCGCGCATTGATCCACATCAAGCCATCCTCGAAACCCGGCGCATAACGACAATCATCGCCGGGGGGATCACCAGCCATTGGAGCAACGGCGTCAGCCCGATACCGCCCACCAACGGCATGCTCGGCGCATAGGCCCAGGTCGCCACGCGGTAGACGTTGTACCACTCGCTAAATACGGTGTACCCGATACCCGCGACCAGCGCGACCGCGCCGCCGCGCCACGGCGCCTGCAGCGGCCAAGCAATAGTGCGAACCGAGAGCGCGGCGACGACAAATGCAGCGAGCGCGATCACGACATCGCCTAGTGCGCAGTGCAGCAGGTACTCGGCGACGCGGACCCGATCCGGGTCTTGCGCCAACGTATACAACGGGAGGTGACCGATCTCCCAAATCAAGTGGAGCACGAACGCGAGAGCCGCCCATATCCCCAGCCAACGAAACGGCTTGGCGCAACCGCGGGCCGCGACCACCGCCACTAGCGCCCCGCCGCCCAGCGCCACTCGCGCACCTCGGGCAGGTCCTCGCCGGTCTCGACGATGTAGCGTGCGTGCTCGATGAGCTTGTCGCGCAAATACTGCTGGAGGTGCGCCGCGCGATAGCCGAGCGCGGGCACGCGGTCGATGACATCGTTCACGAGGTGGTAGCGATCGAGGTCGTTACGCACAACCATATCGAATGGCGTGGTAGTGGTGCCCTCCTCCTTGTAGCCGCGCACGTGCAGATTCTGGTGATTGGTGCGGCGATAGGTCAGTCGATGGATCAGCCACGGGTAGCCGTGGAAGGCGAAGATGATGGGCTTATTGGGCGTGAACAAGAGATCGAACTCGCGGTCGCTCATGCCGTGCGGGTGTTCCTCGCGCGGCTGCAACGTCATGAGATCGACGACGTTGATCACCCGCACTTTGAGCGCCGGCAGGTGTCGCCGCAGCAAATCGACCGCGGCCAAGGTCTCGAGCGTCGGCACATCGCCGGCGCAGGCCAGGACCACGTCGGGCTCGCCGTCGGCATCGTTGCTGGCCCACTCCCAAATGCCGGCGCCGGCGCTCACGTGCTTGATCGCCTGATCCATAGTCAGCCACTGCGGCTGTTCCTGCTTGCCGGCGACGATGACATTGATGAGATTGCGCGAGCACAGACAGCGATCGCCGACGCACAGCAGCGAGTTCGCGTCCGGCGGCAGGTACACGCGAATGATCGATGGCTTCTTGTTCATCACCACGTCGAGAAAGCCTGGGTCCTGGTGCGAGAAGCCGTTATGGTCCTGACGCCAGACGTGCGACGTGAGCAAATAGTTGAGCGAGGCGATCGGCCGGCGCCACGGTATCTCGCGGCTGACCTTGAGCCACTTGGCGTGCTGGTTGAACATGGAATCGACGATGTGAATGAACGCCTCGTAGCACGAGAAGAACCCGTGCCGGCCGGTGAGCAAATAACCTTCGAGCCAGCCCTGACACAGGTGCTCGGACAGGACCTCCATGACGCGTCCCGTGGGCGATAGTTGCGTGTCGTCGGGCTCGCGCTCGGCGAGCCAGGTGCGATCGGTAACCTCGAACAGCGCGCCCAAACGATTCGACTCGGTCTCATCCGGACCGACGACG
>CBDDRR010000043.1:0-3378 GCA_965233095.1 uncultured bacterium | reverse complement strand
AATTGCGATCGGCCCACCTCGATCATCAGCTGGGCCAGCTTCTTGAGGTCGGCCGTCCCCGTGCTGCCGTGCTCGACCTGCTCGGCAAGCCGCGCCGCCGTCATGGCCGGCTGCTTGGTCGCGATCGTGAAGTGGAGCATGTGAATGAGCACGAAGCCGAGGCCATAGTTGAGCGACACGAGCACCGTTTCCATGCCGGGCTTCAGGCCGAGACCGGCCAGCCAGATCTTGATCAGCGCCAGGCAGGCGATAATCAGCCCCGCGCCGGCACCGGCGCGGAACATCTGCCAGTATTCCTTGCGGGTGCTGGTGATGTAGTGCTCGCCGGTGTCACTCGAATGGTGCGTAATGCTGCGCGACAGCAGCCAGACATTTTCGCGCCACAGCCAGGCCAGGCTCTTGCTCCTCTGGTCAGCGGCGACCAGGTCCTTGAACAGCCGCACCGCCAGGGGATTCGATCGCTCCGCGGAGGCGGGCTCGAGAATCCGGAGCAGGGCATGGATGCGTTCCACGGTCTGCTCCAGCCGCTCGAGCAGGAAAGTCTGTGAAATGCTGGTGCCGAGCTTGACGGCGCGCTCACGAAAGCGCTCCACCTGTTGCTCACACTGCTCGAGCAGTATCAGCAGGTGCTTGTCGTCGTGGAACTCGCGGTCCGGGTCCAGCAGCCACTCGTGGTATGCGCGCACGAAATCGGTCATCTCCCGCTGCTGGGCGACGAAGGCCGAGTCACGCGCCGCGATCTTCGGGTCGAGACGCAGCAGCTCGGGCTCGAGCTCCTCCGCCGCCACCCACAGCGAGAGCATTTCCAGTGCGTACAGCATTTCGCCACGCGCACGCCGCATCGCCGGGCCGTTCACCGGGCCGAGCCCCCCCAAGGCGTGCAGCAGGCGCAGCCAACCGTCTTCCGGCACGGCGCGCACCCAGCGCGGGTCATCGGCCTTGTCGAACACCATGCCCAGCACGTCCCGCAGATCGTCGCGCGAACGGGGCGCCGGGTTGAAGCGGTTGTAGAGCAGGTGGCCCACCTCGCGAAACAGGCCGCGCCGCGAAAACAGGCCGAGCTCCGTGTAGATGCGCAAGTGGCGCGCACCGCCAAGCCAGCGCTGGAGTCGCTGCGCGAGCTGGTCGCGCAGCGCCTCGTGTTCCTCGACCGCAAGCACGAGCTGCTCGATGCGCTCGATCACCAGCGCGACCTTGCCGCCCTTCGGTGGCCGCAGCCATGCCACGACGGCGGACAGGATGTCGACGGCATCGAACTCGCTGTCGGCGAGCGACGACAGGAGCTCCCCGGCGCTCGCAGTCCGCGTTGACTTCGTCCCGCTCAGCGGCCCGGCAGACATCTTGCTCAATACCCGGCCGCGTGTCCGTCCTTGCGCGATTCCGAGGCGCCCACCCAGACTTCGCCGTCCTTGCGGATCGCCTGGTAGCCGCCGTAGCCGCCGTCATTGATCACTTCGACGCGATGGCCGCGCCGCTTGAGCTCGGCGATGGCCTCCGCCGGGAAGCCTTGCTCGACGCGCACCACGCCGCCGTCGGTCATGCGCTCGCCGGTCGGCTCGCTGGAGCCGTCGTGCCGGATGCGCGGCGCGTCGCCCGCCGCCTGCAAGTCCAAGCCGAAGTCGATCATGTTCACCAGCACCTGCACGTGTCCCTGCGGCTGCATGCCGCCGCCCATCACGCCGAAGCTCAGCCACGGCTTGCCCTCGCGGGTGACGAAGGCCGGGATGATGGTGTGGAATGGTCGCTTGCCGGGTGCGTATACGTTCGGGTGGCCGGGCTCGAGGCTGAACATCTCGCCACGGTCCTGCAGCACGAAGCCGAGCCCGGGCGGCGTCATGCCGGAGCCCATGCCGCGGTAATTGCTCTGGATGAGCGACACCATGTTGCCGTCGGCGTCCGCAACGGTCAGGTAGATGGTGTCGGCGCCCTCGAGCGCTTCGGGGTCACCGTGCGGGAAAGCCTGCGCCGCCCTGGCCGGGTCGACCAGCTTGCGCCGCTCGTCCGCGTAGGCCTTGGAGATCAAGGCGGCGGTCGGCACGTCGGCGAACTGCGGGTCGGCATAGAAGCGTGCGCGGTCCTCGAAGGCGAGCTTCTTGGCCTCCACGAACAGGTGCAGGTACTCGGCGCTGCCAGAGCCCATGGCGCCAATGTCCCAAGCCCCAAGGATGTTGAGCATCTGCAGGCCGGCTATTCCCTGCCCGTTCGGCGGCAGCTGCCAGACGTCGTAGCCGCGGTAGTTCACCGACACCGGCTCGATCCACTCGGAACGATGCGCGGCGAGATCCTCGTAGGCGAGAAATCCCCCGTTGGCTTGCATGTAATCGGCAATCGTGTGCGCGATCTCGCCCTTGTAGAAGGCGTCGCGGCCCTCCTCAGCAAGGCGCTCGTAGGTGTCCGCCAGCGCCGGGTTGCGGAAGATCTCGCCCTTGGCCGGCGCGCGCCCGCCCGGCATGAACACTTCGGCGAAGCCTGGATACTCGCCGATCCGCTCGACGTTGCGCGCCCAGTAATAGGCGATCACCTCTGTCAGCGGGAATCCCTCCCGGGCATAACGGATCGCCGGCGCCAGAACCGTGCGCATCGGCGCCCGGCCGAAGCGGCCGTGCAGCTCGAACCAGCCGTCGACAGCGCCGGGCACGCTCACCGGCAATGGCCCGAAGCGCGGGATGCTCTGGTAGCCATTGTCGAGAAACCACTGGAGCTGCAGGCCGCGGGGTGAACGCCCGCTGGCGTTCAGGCCGTGCAGCTTGCCGGACTCCGCGTCCCAGACGATGGCGAACAGGTCGCCCCCGATGCCGCAGCCGGTGGGCTCGACCAGCCCCAGCATGGCATTGGCGGCGATCGCCGCATCCACCGCATTGCCGCCCGCCTTGAGCACGTCCAGCGCCACCTGCGTCGCCAGCGGGTGGCTGGTGGCTGCCATGCCATGCGTGGCCAGCACCTCGGAGCGGGTGACGAAGGCTGGGCCGGTGATTCGATCTGCACTCAGGGACACGCTGCTCAACAGGGTGGCGGCCAGCAAGACGAGGCCGCTGGATATTCTACGAGACATGGGCTTCTCCCTCTTTGCCCGGCATCATGCCCCAGCGGACCGGTGCTGTTAACCCGCGGAGTCAGTCGCGCGCCCGGAACCCGATCCGCCCGCCGTCGTAATCGACGGCCACCACGAGCTGCCGCAATGCGGCGGCGCCGAACACGCCGTCCCGGGCGCCCGGATTCGCCGCCGGCACGCCGGACGGACACGGGGCCGCGTCGATCTCGACCGTGCGGCCGTCAAACGTCACGCCGCCCGGCCGCGAGACTTCGTCCAGGCAGATTCCCGTGGCCGCGGCCGGCTCGAGCTGCAAGCGCAGCCACCTGGCGGGCCTGGCGCCGGAC
>CBDDRR010000042.1:0-5826 GCA_965233095.1 uncultured bacterium | reverse complement strand
TCTTCGGACTCGGGTGCCGGGTCCAGGGACATGTCGCGCGCTGAAAGGCGCTGCTCCATTTCGTTGACTTCGGCTGGTGTCACGCCCAGGTCGTCGGCCACCGCGCGCGTCTCCTCGGCCGACAGCCAGCCGAGCCGCTGCTTGGCTTTGCGCAAATTGAAGAACAGCTTCCGCTGCGCCTTGGTAGTGGCGATCTTCACGAGGCGCCAGTTCTTCAGCACGAACTCGTGAATCTCGGCGCGGATCCAGTGCACGGCGAACGACACCAGGCGCACACCTACGGAGGGATCGAAGCGCTTGACGGCCTTCATCAGGCCGATGTTGCCTTCCTGGATGAGATCGCCGAGCTGCAGGCCGTAGCCGTTGTAGCCGCGCGCAATGTGCACCACGAAACGCAGGTGGGAAAGCACCAGCTGCCGCGCCGCCTCGACATCATGGTCGCGGCGGAAGCGCCACGCGAGTTCGCTTTCCTCTTCGGCGCTGAGCACCGGGATGTTGGCGACGGCATTGATGTACGCGCCGAGGTTGCCGACCGGACCGGTCAGCATCAGTTCGTTCTGGCGCGCGACGACAGCGTTGCTCATTCAGTTCCTCCCGTGGAGACCGGATTTTAGCACTCGAACAATTAGAGTGCTAAGCCAGCTGCGGGTTCCGCGCCGCCCAGCGTCAAAAAATGTGAACCAATTCAAGCTGTTCCGCCAGGTGGCGCGCAGCTAGAGGACCCGGACGCAGGCTAGATGCCGGGCTCGACCCTGCGGAGATGCCGGGTGGCGGAGATCCAGGAGCCAAGCCAGCCGAGGGCAGCACCGAGCAGCACCAGGGTGAAAGCGCCGCCGGAGCCCAGTCCCATGGGGCGGAAGCCGGAGCCGTACAGGCCTGCAAGGCGCTCCACCGGTCCGGTCAGCGTCAACAGGCCGAGTTGCACGATCAGCAACGCGGCAAGCCCTCCGCCCAGCCCGTACCAGAACCCGCCGTAAAGCAACGGCCGGCGGATGAAACCGTCGGTGCCGCCGATGAGTTTCACCACCTCGATCTCGTCGCGCCGGTTCTGGATGTCGAGCCGGATGGTGTTCCCGACAATGACCAGCACGCCAATGGCCAGCAACCCGGCGGCAAGCCCGGCCAGGCGCCTCGCGATCTGCAGCATGGCGAACAGGCGCCGGACCCAGTCCGCGTCGGCCTGGACGACGTCAGCTTCCGGCAGCGCACGGAGGCGCTCCGCGAGCGCTTCGACGGCGTCGGCGTCGTCATGGCCACGCGCCGGGCGCACGGCCAGCAGGTGGGGCAACGGATTCGTGTCGAGCGCGTCGACCGCGTCACCGAGCCCGGACCCCTCCCGGAACCGGGCGAGCGCCTCAGTGGCAGTGATCAGCTGCACCGCGTCGACCTCCGGCCAGCCTCCGATCTCGTCCGCCAGCTCGACTGCCCTGGCTTCCTCTGCACCCGGCGCCAGGTACAACGACAGCTCGATGCTGTCGTCCCAGTGGCCCGACAGGCTCTGGAGGTTGGTTACAAGCAGAAGAAGGCTGGCCGGAAGCGCCAGCGCGATGCCGATCACGGCCATGGTCATGAGGCTCGCCACGCGCTGCTCAGCGAGCCGGCCGAGCGAGCCCAGCAGCGTCTGGAGATGGAGTCGCATCCAGCTGCGCAGCCGGCCGATGATGTCCCGACCCGGCCAACGGAAGCCGGCTGCCGGCCAGCGCAGCGATGGCAGCCGCAGCCGCCATCGGCGCCCGTGTGCGCCCCGGGGCTGGCGCTTGCGCGGCCTAGGCGGGCGCGCCGGGGAACGCATGGTCGTGGTCCTCGATCAATCGGCCGTCGCCGAGGGCAATGCGCCGGTGGCCAAGCCGCTCCAGCAAGGCCAGGTCATGGCTGGCGACCAGCACCGTGACGCCGACCCGATTGAGGCGGGCGAACAGATACATGATTTCCAGCGACAGGTCCGGGTCGAGATTCCCGGTCGGCTCATCGGCGATCAGCAGGGGCGGCCGCCCGGCAATGGCGCGCGCGATGCCGACGCGCTGCTGCTCTCCAGTGGGCAGCATGATCGGCGGCAGGCCCTCCTTGCCCAGCAGCCCCACCTGGTCGAGCGCCGCGCGCACGCGCCGCCCCGTTTCGCGGGTGCCGGTGCCGGCGATGACCAGGGGCAGCGCGACGTTGTCGAACACCGTGCGGTCGCCGAGCAGCTTGTGGTCCTGGAACACCATGCCGATCTGCCGCCGGAATGCCGGCACCTGGCGGCGCGAAATGCCCGCCGTGTTGCGGCCGCCGATCAGCACCTGGCCGCGCGTGGGCCGCTCGATGCAGGAGATCAGCTTCAGCAGCGTGCTCTTGCCGGCGCCGGAGTGGCCGGTCAGGAACGCCATCTCGCCGGCCCCGATGCGGAAGCTGAGGTCGCGCAGCGCGTCACGCCCGCCAGGATAACGCTTGTGCACTTGCTCGAAGCGAATCACCGCGTCACCGCGATCCGCCGTGCGTCTGCTCTGTCAGCAGGGCGTCCACGAAGGGCCCGGCCTCGAAAGCCGCCAGGTCCTCGATCCCCTCGCCAATGCCGATGAAGCGCACCGGCACGCGCAGCTCGCGCGCGATGGCCAGCACGATGCCGCCCTTGGCGGTGCCATCCAGCTTGGTGATGGCGACGCTGCTCAGGCCGACCGCCTCGTTGAACCGCCGCGCCTGCAATAGCGCGTTCTGGCCGCTGCCGCCGTCCAGCACCAGCAGCACTTCATGGGGGGCGTTGGGGTCGAGCCGGCCGAGCACGCGCTTCACCTTGCGCAGCTCGTCCATGAGGTTTTCCTGGGTATGCAGGCGCCCGGCCGTGTCGACGAGCAGCACGTCCATGCCGCGCGCCCGCGCGGCTTCGAAGGCATCGTAGGCCACGGCCGCGGGATCCGCGCCAGTGCCCTGGCTGATCACCGGCACCTCGTTGCGGCGGCCCCAGGCCTGCAACTGCTCCACGGCCGCGGCGCGAAAAGTATCGCCGGCGGCCAGCATGACCGACAGGCCCCGGTCCTTGAGCTTGCGCGCGATCTTGCCGATGGTGGTGGTCTTGCCGGCGCCGTTCACGCCGACCACCAGGATGACGAAGGGCCGCACGTCCGGCGGAATCTCCAGCGGAACCTCGCATGGGCCGAGAATTTCGAGCATGGCCTCTCGCATGGTGGCGAGCACCGCGCGGCTGTCGCCCAGCTCGTCGCGCCAAAGCTTTCTCTCCAGGCCCTCGACGATCTGGCGCGTGGCGTCCACGCCGACATCGCCGATCAGCAGCCGCGTCTCCATCTCCTCGATGAACTCCTCGCCGACCTTGCCGCCCGGCAAGAGGTGCGCGAGGTCGTAGGTCAGCCAGCTGTCGCCCTGGTTGAGGCGCTCGCGCAGGCGACGGAAGAAACCCTTGCGTTTCTCAGCCGGTGCGGCGTCGGCGGCAGGCGCGGCGTCCGGCCGGGGCGGATCGATTTCGGGTCGGGACATGGTTGACCGGGGATGATGTCGGGCGAGCCGCTATGCTACCGCCTCCGCCGCGGTGCCGGAAAGAAAACGGGCGGCCCGAGGGCCGCCCGCAAGGAGAAACGCTGCCGTTGCCGGACGCTATTCTGGCGCTGCGGTATTCGCCCGCTGGCGGTTCGGTGCGTTGCAGTCATCGTCGAAGTTGCCGTACGCCGCAGGCGCCAGCGGGCTGCCGGAGGCGCCGAAGACCAGTGTCTGGCCGTTCGCCGGCAAGGGCACCAGCGGATTGCCGGCAATGAACACTACCTGCTGGGCCTGCATCTCGCCGGTGGCGGTCCGCGTCTCGGCGGTCGTCCCCGGATCCAGCTGGGAGCCGTGCGAGGCGCCCGTGGTGAAGCAGACGCGCGCCTTGTGGCCGGCCGGGTCGATGATCGGCGCCGGCGAGAACTCGAAGTCGGTCAGGCCGGCCTTGGCCATCTCCGCCGCGAGCCGGTTCGAGGCGCTGTTCGGCACCACGGCGTCGCCGTCCACCTGGATGAAGTGGATTGCGCTGTTGCCTGCCGCCCGCGCCGCGTGGCTGATCGGGTCGCCTGCGTCGACGATATTCTGCAGGTCGCGGATGAAGTTGTTGTACAGGCTGGTGTTCGGCACCAGGCCGTTGCCGATGAGCCCCGCCTCGATTCGCGGACCGAAGGAGAAGCTGTCCAGCAGCAGGTCGGATACCACGCCACCCGCGACGCCCAGCGTCGCCGTGGCAACCGTGTCCTCGACCGACAGGAAAGTGGTGCCGGCGATGCCGCCCAGCGACTGGCCGATGAAATGCACCCGGCTGCCGTCGAAGTCCGGCAACTCGTCGCCGTCGATGTCGATGGTCGGTATCGAGCGCGTGAGCGCGACGAGGTCGATGGCGGCCTGCCGCAGGTTGTCGCGGCTCACCAGCCCGTTGGCCAGGTTGATGAAGTGCGTGCCGCTGGCGTCGATGTTGCCGTCGGGCCCGGCCGCGCCGGTGGTATTGTTCTGCAGGTCGAGGTCGAAGGTGCGCTCCGGCACGCCCGGCACGCGGAACAGCGCGGTCGGATTCTCGGTGAGAATTGCGCCGAGCTCTTCGGGCGTGATGGTCGCGAAATCGATCTCCGCCGCGGCGATGCCGTGCAGCGGCTGGTCGATGGCGATGACCGCGTAGCCCGCGTTGTTGAGCGGCTCGGTCAGCGCGAACATGTCGAGCCGGTTGCGGGTGATGCCGTGGTAGAAGATGACCACGGGCCAGCCCGCGGGCGGTTTGACGGCGGTGCCGCCAAGCGCAGTTGCGTAGTCGGTGTTGTCGTTCGGCACCGTGATCACTATCGGCACGCTGACGTCGCCACGGTTCAGGGGCACCGGGTTGTACTTGTTGAGCACGCGGCTGGTGCCGTCCAGCGGGCTCTCGGTCGCGGCGATCCACGGCTGCGAGAGCGGCGCGGTAGGCGCCTCGGCGGACGGTGTGGCCAGGTAGTAAGGCACCTGGAGCGCACCCGCGTACACATCACCTTCGCCATCGATGAGGTCGGCATCCACGCCCTGCAGGCCCAACACCAGGTTGGTGGTTACCGGCGTGCCGGGCGGCAGCACCACGTCCGGCGCCACCGGCAGCGGCACCGGCGTCACCATGCGCTCGATCGCCGCCGGCCCGGCCTCGGCCATCTCGGCCGCAGTCTCCAGCACCGTGGTGGTGTCGAGGGTGGTGAAGCTGGCGGTGACGACCACGTCGCCCGGCGAGATGCCGACGACCTCGCCGACGGCCAGGTGGGCCGCGATGAAGATGCCCAGCAGCTGCTCGGTGGTGAGCCCTGGCGGCAGGCCGTCGCCGGGTGCCGGCAGCTGGATGGCGCCGGAAATGTAGCCGGCACGAATCTGCGCGAACACGGTATCCGGCTGCGCGGGGTTGCCGCTCGTGTCCGTGATCCCGTCGGTCAGGAACATCAGGTAGCCGTTCTCCGTGCCCGGCGTGAACGCGTTGGGCCGGTTGGAGTTGAGCGGCCGCAGCGGCTTGAGCTGGATGGTCTGGCCGCCGGCGTCGATGTCGGGCGCGACGCTCACGGCGTAGTCCACGCCCTGAACCAGGTAGGGGTTGCCGGTGGTGGCCACGCCAATCGCGGCGCAGGCCGCGGGCGGCGCCGCGCCGAGCTTGCACAGCGTCTCGTCGGAAAGGCCCACGACGCCCTTGGTGGCCGGATCGATCGCCACCTCGAGCAGGAATACCGTGGCGGGCGTCAGGCTCGCCGGGGCGACGGCACGCGTGAAATTCGCCTGGATGCGGGCGTTGGTCGAGAAGCCGTCCAGCTGGTTGACCAGCGGCGCCAGCGGCTGCAGCGGCTGGGCGGGGAGGTTCAGGGTGCCGTCGGT
>CBDDRR010000041.1:0-10103 GCA_965233095.1 uncultured bacterium | reverse complement strand
GTGATCGTCGAGGGCGGAGAGGAACTCCAGATACCGCCGATTGCAGCCGAGCAGGATCTCGCGCAGGTCGACCAGGCTGTAGATGGACTTCTTCAGCGGCGCCAGCTCCCGGGTGCTACGACCCTCGCGATGTTCCACCTTGCGGTGGTGCTTGAAAAAGGAGACATCGTTCACCGTGGTCTCGATGCGCAGCACGAGGCCGAACTTGTCGTACATCTTCACCTGCGCCTTGCCCAAGCGATGCTTGATGCAGGTGCCCTCGATGCGCGTGGCGAAGCGGCTGCCGACTTCCTGAGCGAGCTGCGGGGTGATTTTTTTGCCGAGGAAGCTCGCCACCTGCTCGGCCTTCACTGCCAGTACCGACTGCCGGGAGAGCTGTTCGTAGAGGGCAGCGAGCGTCTCGCGCGAGCGAAACACCAGGTCCGTGGCGTACTCCACCTGCATCAGGCTCCAGTGGTAGCGCTGGCCGAAGCTCTGCTGCACCGGGCAGCACTGGCGCGCATAGCGATCCAGCACCCGATGCAATTGCTCGGGCTTGAAACTGTCGGCGAGCTTCTGTGCCGCCTCCCAATTCTGGATACGCACGAAGGCGTTGTCCTCGAGCGTAAAGTCGATGTGCCTGGCTTTGAGCTTGTGCGCCAGCCAGCCATGGCCGTTGCAGTAGAACTGCAGCCGAAACGGACACCACGTCGGCACCCGCAGGTAGATCAGCCCGAGCAGCGGATCGAGGAAGTAGAAGTAGTAGTGCAGACACTTGCCGGTGTCGGGCTTGAGGAAGGTCTTGCCGCTCGCCTTGTCGTGCCAGGGCTTGTAGCTCTGGCAGGCCTCCATCGCCGAGATCACGTGCACCAGCCCGGGATGCGTCCCGCGCTGCTTGAGCACCTTGGCCACTACGTCCTCCTTGCGGACATGGTCTTTGCGGAGGTGTTCGATCTGGATGCCCGCCGACTCAGCGAGTTGCTGGGCGCGCGCACGAATCGCATCACGCAGCGGCTCGGCAAAGCGGGCGTAGTCGAAGATCCGGATGCCCTGGGCCGACAGAAACGCCGTCATGCCCTGCGCGTAGCAGGCTCCCGGCAGCGTGCCCGTCATCACCATCCGGTCGTAACAGGACAGCACACCATGCAACCGACTCTCGTACCGTTCAAGCAGTGCCTGCGCCATCGGTCTCACCACCGTTCAGCTCGGGCATACCGTACCTCTTCCTGTTTGGTTCCGGCTATGCCGGCTTAGGGAAAGGGGAAAAGAGACTCCGCCGGATTGCGCCAGTCCGGCTTTATTCAGTTCTTTTATGCATTCTTTGCGCCTGCTCTAATCCTGCTTCTTCTTGCGCTTCGAAGTTTTTGCGGACGCTTCAGAGGGCGCTGCTGATTCTTCTGCGGCTGGGCGGTTCATGCGCTCGCGCACCAGGCTTTCGACGACGCCTGGATCTGCGAGGGTGGAGATGTCCCCGAGCTGGTCATGTTCATTCGCAGCGATCTTGCGCAGGATGCGGCGCATGATTTTTCCGGAGCGAGTCTTTGGCAGACTCGGTGCCCACTGAATGAAATCCGGCGAGGCGATCGCACCGATGTCCCTGCGCACCCATTCACGCAGTTCAGCTCGCAGCCCTTCCGTCGGCTGTTCGCCCGCGATCAGCGTCACGTACACGTAAATGCCCTGGCCTTTGATGTCGTGCGGACAGCCTACGACTGCGGCTTCCGCCACGTCGGGATGTGCCACGAGTGCACTCTCGACTTCGGCGCTGCCGATGCGGTGGCCTGAAACGTTCAGCACATCATCGACGCGCCCGGTGATCCAATAGTAGCCATCCTGATCGCGTCGCGCGCCATCGCCCGTGCAGTAGGTGCCCGGGAAGGTCGCGAAGTACGTTTGAAAGAAACGCTCGTGATCGCCGTACACCGTGCGCATCTGGCCCGGCCAGCTGTCCAGCAGCACCAGGTTGCCCTCGGTGGCGCCCTCCAGGATGTTGCCCTCGGCGTCGACGATGGCCGGCTGGACGCCGAAGAAGGGCAGCGTGGCGGAGCCGGGCTTGAGGTCAGTGGCGCCCGGCAGAGGCGTGATGAGAATGCCACCGGTCTCGGTCTGCCACCACGTATCAACCACCGGGCAGCGGCTGTCGCCCACCACGCGGTAGTACCACTCCCAGGCCTCGGGATTGATTGGCTCGCCGACTGAGCCGAGCAGCCGCAGGCTCTTGCGGCTGGTCTTCTTGACCGGCTCCTCGCCTTCGCGCATGAGCGCGCGGATGGCGGTGGGCGCGGTATAGAAAATGTTGACCTTGTGCTTGTCTACGACCTGCCAGAAGCGCGAGGTGTCCGGATAGTTCGGCACGCCCTCGAACATCAGCGTGGTGGCGCCGTTGGCGAGCGGCCCGTAGACGATGTAGCTGTGGCCGGTGACCCAGCCGACGTCGGCGGTGCACCAGTAGATGTCGCCCGGCTTGTAGTCGAACACGTACTGGTGGGTCATGGAGGCGAACACCATGTACCCGCCCGTGGTGTGCAACACACCCTTCGGCGTGCCGGTCGAGCCGGAGGTGTACAGGATGAACAGCGTGTCCTCGGCGCCCATTTCGGCCGGCGGGCACTCGGCCGGCTGGGCCTTGACCAGTTCCTCGTACCAGACGTCACGGCCCTCTTCCCAGTTGACCTTGCCGCCGGTGCGCTTGATGACCACCACGTTCGCGACGCTGTCGAGCTTGTGCTGCTCGAGCGCACGGTCGACGTTGGCCTTCAGCGGCACCTTGCGGCCGCCGCGCAGGCCCTCGTCGGCGGTGATGATCAGCTTCGAATCGCAGTCTTTCACGCGACCCGCCACGGACTCCGGCGAGAAGCCGCCGAACACGACCGAGTGCGGCGCGCCGATGCGCGCGCAGGCGAGCATCGCCACGGCGGCCTCGGGAATCATGGGCATGTAGATGGTGACCATGTCACCCTTGCCGATGCCAAGCGACTTCAGGCCGTTGGCGAGCTTGCAGACCTGGGCGTGCAGCTCACGGTAGCTGATGTGCTTGGAATCGGCCGGGTCGTCGCCCTCCCAGATGATGGCGGTCTGGTCGCCGCGCTCGGCGAGATGCCGGTCGAGGCAGTTGGCGCTGGCGTTGAGGGTGCCGTCGTGGAACCACTTGATGTGCAGGTGGTGGCGGTCAAAGGAGACGTCCTTGACCTTGGTGTACGGCCGGATCCAGTCAATTCGTTTGCCTTGCTCCGCCCAGAACTTCTCGGGGTTCTCCACGGAGGCGGCATACATCTCCTCGTACTGTTCCTTGTTGCAGTGGGCGGCTGCGGCAAAATCAGCCGGCACCGGATGGACCTTGGATCCGGTCATCGATTCCTCCTTATGTCCCCGTTTCCCAGGACGAGTCTCGCGGGACGCTTTCTTGATTTTCCGAGTCTTGGTTTCCCCCGTTGGGGAGTACATTAGACTTTGGTCGCAGCAGCGCCAGGGAGCCACCTCATAGCTTAGCGCAACTGTGACGATTGCCCCGCGGACTATCCAGGAGTCGTCCACGGGTAACCTCGCCGCCCCGGGTTGTTGTTTTTCCGCCACGCAATAAATTTGAAATCTTTCGGTTTTCCCTGATAAAAGTCGCGTTGGGGTAGCAGAAACTTAGACTTTCAGCTAATAGCATACGGTGCCGCCGTAAGTGATCATCGGCGGCGCGCGTTGCCTCCAGACGACAACGGATGACGAGTCACATACCGGGAGAATAATGATGCGAATGAACAAACCCCTCTCCAGCGGCCTGCTGGCGGCAGCCGCACTGGCGCTGGTGCCTATGTCGGCAAGTGCCTGGAGCCCGAAGCTCGAAGTGAGCGACACCACCTGGGTGCAGCTCGGCTACCTGCACCAGTTCTGGTACCAGAGCGTCGACGATGGCGCCGCCACCGGCGATGACCCCAGCAACGAGTTCTTCACCCGCCGCAGCCGCGTCATGCTGCTCGGCCAGGCGACCGAGAACATCTATTTCTTCCTGAACTACGACGCGGCCGCCGGTAACGGCGCCGGCGCCCGCCAGGATCCCGTGCTGACCGACGCGATGATCGACTATCGCTTCTCGCCGGCCTTCAACCTGGTCGTGGGCCGCCAGCTGGTGCCCTTCTCGATCGACAACAACACCTCGGCCGTGACGCTGACCGGCATCGACTACCCGACCCGGGCGCTGGTCAATATGCCCACCAACCCGAGCGGCGCGTTCTGGCGTGACGACGGCATCCAGGCCCGCGGCCTGCTCGGCGACGGCATGTTCGACTATCGCATCGGCTACTTCGCGGGCGTGCGTGACCCGGTCACCAACTCCGAGTCCGAGGGACGCATGACCGGCATGTTCATGATCAACCTCGCCTCCCCGCAGGGCGGCTGGTTCTTCAACCAGAACAGCCTGGGCGCGCTCGATGTGCTGAGCTTCGGCATCGGCTACGACCAGATGAGCCGCAGCACGGCCGGCTTCGACGACCACAAGGCCATGAGCATCTTCTTCACGGCGGAGAAGAACGTCGGCTTCGGCCACCTGTCGGCGAATGCCTCGTTCTACGACTGGGAGGGCGTGGGCGCCCCCGGCGGCGCGTTCTACAACGGTGGGACGACCTCCGTGCTGGCGTTGGCGCTTCTGCCGACGAACAGCAAGTGGCAGCCGGTGCTCCGCTGGCAGAACCAGGACCCGGATGATGGCGAGAAGCTCGACACCATCGGGATTGGCGTGGGCTACTACATCAGCGGCCATCGCGCCAACATCAAGGCCGAGTACTCGATCGACGATACCCGTATCGGCGGCGAGGAGAAGGACGCCATCCGCATCCAGGCGCAGTTGTTCTTCTAGGCACAGATTCCGACCACGCGGTCGGCAGGGCGGGCGGCCTTCGGGCCGCCCGCTTTCGTTTGCGCTCCTGCAAAAACCTGTCGGGTGCTTCAGGCGTTATGTTCACCGTGCTGCGCACAAATGATTTTTGCATTGCACAATGGAAACGCGTTATGCTCCCCGGCGGACCAAGGCATCAGGCGACACGCGGGAGAGCGGCATGAAGGGACGGACAGCATTGGTGACCGGCGGCACGGGCTGCATCGGCCGCGTGATCTGCGAGACGCTCGCGGCGGCCGGCTACCGCGTGGCGGCCAACGGCCATCCGGCGGACGCCGAGGCCGCGAGCCGGTGGCAGCAGGAAGCCGCGGCGCGGGGCCTCGAGATCCATCTCGAGGCTTTTGACGCCGGTGACTACGAGGCCACTGTGGCCGGCGCGGCCGCGGTCGAGGCAGCGGTCGGCCCCGTGGACGTGCTGGTCAACGCCGCCGGGATCACCCGTGATGGCCGCCTGGTGAACCTCGATCCCGAGGACTGGAAGGCGGTGGTCCGCACCAACCTCGACAGCGTCTACAACGCCACCAAGTCGGTGATCGGCGGCATGATCAGCCGCAATTTCGGCCGCGTGGTGAACATTTCTTCGGTCAACGGCCAGCGCGGCCAGTTCGGCCAGGCCAACTACTCGGCGGCCAAGGCGGGCGTACACGGCTTCACCATGGCGGTGGCGCGCGAAGTGGCCCGCAAGGGCATCACCGTGAACACGGTGTCGCCCGGGTACATCGACTCGCCGCTGATCATGAAGGTACCCGAGGCGATCCGCGAGGGCATCCGCGAATCCATCCCGGCCGGCCGCTTCGGCAAGCCGGAGGAAATCGCCCGCGCCGTGCAGTTCCTGGCCTCGGACGATGCCGCCTACATCACCGGCGCCGACCTGTCGGTGAATGGCGGCTACCACATGGACTGAGGCCGGCGCTTCACTGTCGGGGCGCGCGGCTGCATTATGGGCCCATGAAAGAACGCGTCATACGGAAATACGCCAACCGCCGTCTCTACGATCCCTCGGAGAGTCGCCATCTCACCCTGGACGAAGTCCGCGAGCTGGTGGTCGCCGGCGAGAAGATTCGCGTCGAGGACGCCAAGACCGGCGAGGACCTCACCCGCAGCATCCTGCTGCAGATCATCGTCGAGCGCGAGGAGGCGGGGCGGCCGCTGCTGTCCGCCGAGCTGCTGGAGCAGCTTATCCGCTTCTACGGAGGCGCCATGCAGGACTTTCTCGCCACCTACCTGGAGCGCAGCGTCGGCGCCTTCGTCGACCAGCAGCAGAGCTTCCAGGACCGCATCCTGAGCATGATGAAAGACACCCCGCTGGGCGGAGTGAGCCAGCTGGCTGAGCAGAACCTTGCCGCCTGGAAGGAGCTCCAGCAGGGCCTTTTTGGGACCGGATCGGCGCAATCGCAAAAGAAACCGCCAGGCAAGAAGAAGCCTAAGTAATTGTTTTAATAAGATACGTGTAATCCACAAGTGGAAAGTTTTTGCAATGCAAAAAATCTTCTGCTAAGGTTCACCGCAAGTCGGCAAGCACCGGTTGCCGGTTCACGAACCACCCGAGGGGATTACGCCATGAATTACGGATTCGATGAGTTCTACACCAAGGCCCAGCAGGCCGCCGCGCCCATGTCGGAGCTGACCGACTTCGGCTTCGAGGCTGTCGAGAAGGGTTTCCAGATGCAGGCTGAACTGCTCGGCGACGCGATCGATCTCGCCGTCGACCAGCTGAAGGCCCTGTCTTCCGCCACCAGCCCGACCGATTACTTCCAGGCCCAGACCAAGCTGGCCGAGGAATACGTCGCGCGCGTCCAGCAGCGGGCGCAGGGCCTGGCGGCGACCGCCACCGAGGCGCAGGCCACGCTGGCCACCTGGGCCGAGCGCGGCGTCAAGCAGGCGCAGTCGGCCTTCGAAGACACTTTCGCCGCCGCCCAGGCGGCCGCGCCGAAGCCGGCGCGCAAGAAGGCGGCCTGATTCGGCCGATGAACGGGCGGGGCGGCAACGTCCCGCCCGTTTTCTTTGGGGGCCTTGCGAGCAGGCGCCCCGAATGGCAAGTTCAACGGCCGATACAAGGTCGTGAAAAACAACGAAGGTATTCCCTGTCATGAGTGACCAATCCCGCGAAGTCGTCGTCGTCTCCGCCGTCCGCACCGCCATCGGCACCTACGGCGGCGCCCTGGCAGGCAGTCCACCCGCCGACCTGGCCGCCCTGGTGGTACGCGAGTCCGTCAGCCGCGCCGGCCTGGCGCCGGCCGACATCGGCCACTGCGTGTTCGGCAATGTCATCCACACCGAGGCGCGCGACATGTACATGGCGCGTGTTGCCGCGGTGAATGGTGGCCTGCCGGTGGAAACGCCGGCGCTGACCGTCAACCGCCTGTGTGGCAGCGGCCTGCAGGCCATCGTGTCAGCTTCCCAGCTGATCCTGCAGGGCGACACCGAGGCCGCGGTTGCGGGCGGGGCCGAGTGCATGAGCCGGGCGCAGTACTGGCTGCCCGGCATGCGCTTTGGCCAGCGCCTCGGCGACGGCCAGGTGATCGACGCCATGGTGGCGGCGCTCAGCGATCCCTTCGAGTCCTGCCACATGGGCATCACTGCCGAGAACGTGGCGGCAAAGTGGGGCATCAGCCGCGAGGACCAGGACAAGCTGGCGCTGGAAAGCCAGCAGCGAGCCGTGCGCGCCATCAGCGAGGGCCGCTTCAAGGGGCAGATCGTGCCGGTCGAGGTCAAGGTCAAGCGCGAGACCAGGGCTTTCGACACCGACGGGCACGTGCGCGCCGAGACTACGCTGGAGACGCTCGCCAAGCTGCGCCCCGCCTTCAAGGGTGACGGCAGCGTCACGGCCGGCAACGCCTCCGGCCTGAACGACGGCGCCGGCGCGGTGGTGCTGATGGAGCGCGCCGCCGCCGCGGCCCGTGGGCTGAAACCGATGGCCCGGCTGGTCGGCTACGCCTTCGCCGGCGTGGAGCCGAAGTACATGGGCATCGGCCCGGTGCCGGCCACCCGTGCGCTGCTGGAGCGCACCGGCCTGGCGGTGGCCGACATCGACGTGTTCGAGGTCAACGAGGCCTTCGCCGCGCAGGCGCTGGCGGTGTGCCGCGACCTCGACCTGCCGGCCGACAAGGTCAATCCGAACGGCAGCGGCATTTCGCTCGGCCACCCGATCGGCGCCACCGGCTGCATCATCACCGTCAAGGCGCTGCACGAGCTGGAGCGCTGCGGCGGCCGCTACGCGCTGGTCACCATGTGCATCGGCGGCGGGCAGGGCATCGCCGCCGTGTTCGAGCGGCTGGCCTGAGGAGAGTGACGAATATGTCCGTGCTGAAGAATTTCACCCCTGCGAACCTGCAGGCCCAGTACCAGATGGCGCGCGTCATGGCGGGCCTGTCGGCCGACATCGGCAAGGCCTATGCGCAGTGGGCCACCGCCCTGGCGCTGCACCCGACCTTCGTGGCGAAGCACTCGGTCTCCCTGACCGGCGACTACCTCGGCATCAGCGGCGAGCTGCTGCGCGAAGCGGTTGGCAGCCCAGTGAAAAGCAACGGCGCAAGCTTCGCCGGCGACCGGCGCTTCGGCAGCGAGACCTGGCAGCGGCGGCCGGTGTTCAACGCCGTGCGCAAGGCGTGGCAGGCGACCACCAGGACCACCCTGTCGCTGGCCGACGGCACGCCGGGGCTGGATGACGATACCGCCCGCAAGTTGCGCTTCTTTACCGGCCAGTTCCTCGACGCCGTCGCCCCCAGCAACTTCGCGCTGAGCAACCCCGAAGTCCTCGAAGCGGTGAAGGACAGCAAGGGCCGCAACCTGGTCGCGGGCGTGCGCAACTTCTGGTCGGACCTCGATCTCAAGCATGGCAGCCTGAAGATCAGCATGTCCGACATGGGCGCCTTCAAGGTAGGCCGCGACCTGGCGGTGACGCCGGGCAAGGTCATCTACCAGAACGAATTGATGCAGCTCATCCAGTACACGCCCAGCACCGCCAAGGTGGCGCGCCGGCCGCTCTTGATCATCCCGCCGTGGCTGAACAAGTTCTACGTGCTGGACATGCAGCCGTCCAACTCGCTGGTGCGCTGGGCCGTCGACCAGGGCCACACGGTGTTCCTGATTTCGTGGGTGAATCCCAACGGTGAGACGCGCGACAAGACCTTCGACGACTACCTGCTCGAGGGTCCGCTGGCGGCGCTGGACGTCATCAAGGACGTCACCGGCCAGGACGAAGTGAACGCCATGGGCTACTGCCTAGGCGGCATCTTGCTGACCGTGCTGCTGGCCTGGCTGGAGACGAAAGGCCGCAAGCCGATCCGCTCGGCAACCTTCATGACCACGCTGGTGGACTACGGCGACGTCGGCGACATCAAGGTGTTCGTCAACGACGAGCTGGTCGACCGGCTGGAGGCGGTGGGGCGCGCCAAGGGATTCATCCCGGGCGACAACGTCTCCTGGGGTTTCCGCATGCTGCGCGCGCCGGATCTCATCTGGACCTTCATCATCAACCACTACCTGCTGGGCAAGCCGCGCGTGCCCTTCGACCTGCTGTACTGGAACGAGGATGCGACCAACATGCCGGCCGCCTGCCACGTATGGTTCATGCGCAACATGTATCTCAGGAACCTGTTGCGCGAGCCGAATGCCCTCGAGGTTGCCGGCGAGCCGATCGACGTGACGAAGGTCACTACCCCGTCCTACGTGCTCGCCACGCGCGACGACCACATCGCGCCGTGGAAGACCTGCTACGAGACCACCCAGCTGTTTTCCGGCCCGAGCCGCTTCGTGCTCGGCAATTCCGGGCACATCGCCGGGGCCATCAACCCGCCGACCAAGGTGAAGTACGGTTACCGGGCCGGCAACGACACGCCGGGCGACCCGGACCGGTGGTTCGAGCAGACCGAGGAGCATGCAGGCAGCTGGTGGCTGGACTGGGGCAAGTGGCTCAAGCCGCACGCCGGCGGCCAGGTCAACGCGCGCCAGCCCGGCAAGCACAAGGACTACCCGGTGATCGAGGACGCCCCGGGCTCCTACGTGCGGCGCACGCTCGACGAGACTCGCTGAGCGCAGCCGCGCCGGTGGAATCCGGCGCGGCGCGTTCGCCGCTCAGTACATGTGCTGGCCGCCGTTCACCGAGACGGTCGAGCCGGTGATGAAGCTGGCCTCGTCGGCCGTGAGGAACAGCACCGCGCGCACGATGTCGTCCGTCTCGCCGAGCCGGCCGACCGGGATGCGCTGGATGATTTTCTCCAGCACGTTGTCGGGCACGGCG
>CBDDRR010000040.1:0-22970 GCA_965233095.1 uncultured bacterium | reverse complement strand
CGGCGCACTCGCCAGCCGCGCCAGGCGGCGCGCAATCTCGGTCTTGCCGACGCCGGTCGGGCCGATCATCAGGATGTTCTTCGGGGTGATCTCCGAGCGCAGCGGCTCCTCGATCTGCATGCGGCGCCAGCGGTCGCGCAGGGCGATTGCCACAGCGCGCTTCGCCGCCATCTGCCCGACAATGTGCTTGTCCAGCTCCTGCTCGATCTCGCGTGGCGTCATCGGGGTGTCTGTCATGACAGCGTCTCGATCGTCAGGTTGCGGTTGGTGTAAACGCAGATGTCGGCGGCGATGCCCAGCGCCTTCTCGACGATGGCGGCCGCGTCCAGCTCGGTGTTGTCCAGCAGCGCACGCGCCGCCGCCTGCGCGAAGGGCCCGCCCGAGCCGATGGCCATCAGGTCGTCCTCCGGCTCGATGACGTCGCCGTTGCCGGAGATGATGAAGCTCTTTTCCTTGTCGGCGACGCACAGCAGCGCCTCCAGCCGGCGGAGCATGCGGTCGGTGCGCCAGTCCTTGGCCAGCTCGATGGCGGCGCGCGTCAGGTTGCCGTGCTGCTGCAGCTTCGCCTCAAAGCGCTCGAACAGGGTGAAGGCATCGGCGGTGCCGCCGGCAAAACCGGCCAGGACCTTGCCGTCGTACAGGCGGCGCACCTTGCGCGCGTTGCCCTTCATGACGGTGTTGCCGATGGAGACCTGGCCGTCCCCGCCGACGGCGACGACGCCGCCGCGGCGCAGCGACAGGATGGTAGTGCCGCGAAACTGTTGCATGGGGGCTCCTCTGCCGGGGGTTCGGGCGGCGCGTCAGCGCCGCTTGCGCGCACGCGGGTGCGCCTGGTCATAGATGCGGGCGAGGTGCTGGAAATCAAGGTGGGTATAGATCTGGGTGGTGCCGATGTCCGCGTGGCCGAGCATTTCCTGCACCGCCCGCAGGTCGCCGCTGGACTCCAGCAGGTGGGTGGCGAAGGAATGGCGGAAGGTGTGCGGGCTGACGGCTTGCGGCAGCCCGAGCCGGCGCGCCCAGTAGGCGACCCGCGCCTGGATGTTGCGGTTCGACAGCGGCCGGCCGTTGCGGCTGATGAACATGGCGGTGGCGTCGTCCTTGACGAGCTGCGGCCGCACCTTGAGCCAGTCGCGCAGCGCCTGGCGCGCCTTTTCGCCCACCGGCACGATGCGCGTCTTGGCGCCCTTGCCGAGCGCGCGTACGGTGCCCTCGAGCAGGTCCACGTCGGGCACCTGCAGGCCGGCCAGCTCGGCCAGCCGCAGCCCCGAGGAATAGAACAGCTCCATGATGGCGCGGTCGCGCGTGGCGATCGGGTGGTCCACCCGCACGTCCAGCAGGCGGCCCATGGCGTCGGCGTCCAGCGTGTCGGGCAGCCGGCGCGGCGCCTTCGGCGCGGTCACGTCGAGGCCCGGGTTGGCGCTCACGACGCCCTCGCGCAGCAGGTACTGGAACAGGTTGCGCAGCGCCGCGAGCCGCCGCTGGATGCTGCGCGGGGCCTGGCCGCGACGGTGCAGCCGGGCAGCAAAGGAGCGCACATGGCCGCCGTCCACGACCGCCCAGTCGGCGACCTCGGCGTTGCAGAGGAAGGTGTACAGCGCCTCGATGTCGCGGTGGTAGTTCTTGACGGTCAGCGCAGACAGGCGGCGCTCGTAGCGCAGGTGGTCGAGCCAGCGCTTGAGCCATTCGCGGTCGGGGCCGGCCGCGTTCATGTCATGCGCCGCCGCGCGCGGCCTCCTGCCTGAGCCGCGCGGCGGTCAGCGCCGCGGCGGCCAGCTCGCCGATGCGCGACAGGAAATCCGTGCTCATGGTCGGGTTGAAGCGGTGCCCGTCGCTGCTGCCGATGGCGAGGATGCCGATGTCGCACTTCGGGCCGAGCGGCACCATCGCCACGGAGGCGATGCCGGCGTCCTCGCCCGGGAAAAGGAACTCGCGCTGCACGTCGCGGATGCGCCCGCAGCGCGGCCGGTTCTGCTGCATGAAAGTGGCGAAGGGCTGCAGCGCCGGGTCCGAGCGGTCCGCGGCACGCAGGAAGCGGGTCTTGGGCCCCTGCACGATCTCAGACGTATTGTGCAGCAGCACGACCACCGCCTGGCTGGCGCCGAAATCCTCGCGCAGGCCGGTCTCCAGGCCGCCCAGCACGGCGGCCGTGTCACCGCCCTGCAGCAGCCGGATGGCCAGGGCGTGCACCTTGTCGGACAGGTTGGAGTTCGAGCGCGCCACGTCCACCAGCTCGTGCAGCCGCCGCTCCAGGGCACGGTTCTTGTCCTGCAGGACGCTCACCTGGCGCTCCACCAGCGACACCGTGGCGGCGCCCGTGCGGTGCGGCAGGCGGAGCTGCTCGAGCAATCCCGCGTGTCGCTCGAAGAAATCCGGATGCGCGGACAGGTAGTCCGCGATTTCCTGGTCGGCGGGCGCCGTGGCGGCGAGGCCGCGTTCGTCTCGGATGGTCACAGGCTGATGGTCCCCTCGAACACTTTCCTGGATGGGCCGCTGAGCCAGGCCGGCGTGCCGCGGCCGTGCCACTCGACGACCAGCTCGCCGCCCGGCAGCTCCACCGTCACGCGCGGCCCCACGACGCCGCTGTCATGCAGCACCGCCACTGCCGCGCAGGCCCCGGTGCCGCAGGCCTGCGTCTCACCGACGCCGCGCTCCCAGACGCGCAGCGCGATGCGGTCGCGGCCCAGCGGCCGGGCGAAGCCGACGTTCACGCGCTGCGGGAACGCCGCATGGCGCTCGATGGCCGGGCCCAGCGTCGCGACCGGCGCGTGGGCGATATCCTGTTCGCCGATTTCGTCCAGCACGATCACCGCATGCGGGTTGCCCATGGACACGGCGCCGAGCCGGACGCTCCGGTCGCCGAGTTCCATGGTATAGCGCGAGGCCTCGCTTGTCGCGGCCAGCGGGATGCGCGCCGGTGCGAACTCCGGCACGCCCATGCATACGGCCGCCGCGCCCCCGGCGACGCGCGCCTCCACCAGCCCCGCGGCGCTGCGCATGCGAAAGCTCGACGGCCCGTCCGGAGACAGCTCGGTGGCCCAGAGCAGGGCGAGGCAGCGCGCGCCGTTGCCGCACTGCTGCACCTCGCCGCCGTCGGCGTTCCAGATGCGGTAGGCAAAGGCCGCTTCGCCGGTCGGGTCCGGCTCGATCAGCAGCAGCTGGTCGCAGCCGACCCCGTTGCGCCGGTCGGCCAGCCGCTGCGCCAGGGCGGCGTCCGGCGCGAACGACCGCGCGCGCGCGTCGATCACCACGAAGTCGTTGCCGGCGCCCACCATCTTGTGAAAGGCGAGCTTGGCGGGAGGGGCGGGCGCGGAAGTTTGGCTCATGGCTGGGGCGCAATTATAGTGGGCGCGCCGCGGTCATGGTGGCAGGAATGAAATACGGCGATCTCAGGGATTTTCTGCGCCTGCTGGAGGCGCAGGGCGAGTTGAAGCGCATCAGCGTGCCGGTCAGCCCGGTGCTCGAGATGACGGAGATCTGCGACCGCGTGCTGAAGCAGGGCGGTCCCGCGCTGCTGTTCGAGAACCCTGTCGGCCACGACATGCCGGTGCTGGGCAACCTGTTCGGCACGCCGCGGCGCGTCGCGCTGGGCATGGGCCAGGACTCGGTCGAGGCGCTGCGCGAGGTCGGCAAGCTGCTCGCTTTTCTGAAGGAGCCGGATCCGCCCAAGGGCATGCGCGACGCCTGGGACAAGCTGCCGATTTTCCGCCAGGTGCTGAACATGGCGCCCAAGGTGGTGCGCTCCGCGCCCTGCCAGCAGAACTTCGTCGAGGGCCCGGACGTGGACCTCGAGAAGCTGCCGATCCAGACCTGCTGGCCGGGCGACGCCGGGCCGCTGCTGACCTGGGGGCTGGTGATCACCCGCGGCCCGGAGCGCGCCCGCCAGAATCTCGGCATCTATCGCCAGCAGCTGATCGGCAGGAACCGCCTCATCATGCGCTGGCTGTCGCACCGCGGCGGCGCGCTGGATTTCCGCGACTTCCAGCTCAAGCACCCGGGGGAGCCGTTCCCGGTCGCGGTGGCGCTCGGCGCCGACCCGGCCACGATTCTGGGCGCGGTCACGCCGATACCGGACACGCTGTCGGAATATGCCTTCGCGGGGCTGCTGCGCGGCAGCCGCACCGAGGTGGTGAAGTGCGCGCTGTCGGATCTCGAGGTGCCGGCCGGTGCGGAGATCGTGCTGGAGGGCCACCTCGCGCCGGGCGACAACGCGCCCGAGGGGCCGTTCGGCGATCACACCGGCTACTACAATGAAGTCGACGAGTTCCCGGTGTTCACCGTGGATCGCATCAGCTGGCGCAATGACCCGATCTACCACAGCACCTACACCGGCCGGCCGCCGGACGAGCCGGCGGTGCTCGGCGTGGCGCTCAACGAGGTGTTCGTGCCCATCCTGCAGAAGCAGTTCCCGGAGATCGTGGATTTCTACCTGCCGCCCGAGGGCTGCTCCTATCGCATGGCCGTGGTCAGCATGCGCAAGCAGTACCCGGGGCACGCCAAGCGCGTCATGCTGGGCGTCTGGTCTTTCCTGCGCCAGTTCATGTACACCAAGTTCGTGATCGTCACCGACGACGACGTGGACGTGCGCAACTGGCAGGATGTCATCTGGGCGATGACCACGCGCATGGACCCGGACCGTGACACGGTGATCATCCGCAACACGCCGATCGACTACCTCGACTTCGCCTCGCCGGTCTCCGGGCTGGGTTCAAAGATCGGCTTCGACGCGACCAACAAGTGGAAAGGCGAGACCGACCGTGAATGGGGCCGGCCGATCAGCATGGACCCGGCGGTCAAGGCGCGCATAGACGCGCTGTGGCCGGAGCTCGGGCTGGGGTAGGCGGACAAGAATCAACCAATCGGGCAGGCGCGGGCCTGCCGACAAGCACGAAAAGCAGGGGAGCGAGACGAGATGCGGCATATCCTGGTGATGAACCCCAAGGGCGGGTGCGGCAAGAGCACCATTGCGACGAACCTGGCCAGCTTCTACGCGACCAAGGGCAAGGGCGTCGCGCTGGCGGACTTCGATCCGCAGCGCTCGAGCATGGACTGGGTCGAGCTGCGGCCGGCGGACGCGCCGCCGATCACCGGCATACCGGCCTTCGAGGACGGCCTGCGCGCCGTGCCGCGCAATGCGGACGTGGTGATCATCGATGCGCCGGCTCGTTCGCACGGCCGCGAAATCACCGAGCTCGTACGCCGCGCCGAGACCGTGCTGGTGCCGGTGCTGCCCTCGGCCATCGACATGCGCGCCGCGGCGAGCTTCATCACCGAGCTGCTGGAAGTCGGCCGGGTGGCGCGCCGGCAGGCGAAGATCGCCGTGGTCGCCAACCGCATCAAGGAAAACACGCTGAGCTTCGACGAGCTCGACGCCTACCTGCGCAAGTCCGGCATTCCCTACGTCGCCACGCTGCGCGACGCGCAGAACTACGTGCGCGCCTACGGCCGCGGCCTCGGCGTGTTCGAGCTGCCGGAGTACCTCGCGTGGCAGGACTGGGAGCACTGGAAGCCGCTCACCGACTGGCTCGACAGCCCCGCCAGCCAGCCCTGAGTGGGGTAAAACCGGGGTCAGAGACAGGTTTTGCACGCAAAACCTGTCTCTGACCCCGGTTTCCCGGACCCCGGTTTTTCAGCCCCGGTCTTGGACCCACCGCTCCACTGCGCGGACGCCGCGCACCCAGTAGCGCAGCAGCGCCTCGGCGGCCTCGTCGAGCTGTCCGGCGCCGACCAGGCGGGCAATCTCGGCATGTTCGGCGCGCGCAGTCTCGATCTCGGCGGCGCTGCGCTCCCAGCTGCCGGCATAGGGACGGAGCCGGCCGCGGGTACGCTCCAGCAAGTCCGCCAGCTCGCGGTTGGGATTCCGGCTGACCAGCATTTCGTGCCAGCGCCGGTCCAGGTCGGCGCGCTGGCGCGGGCTCAGGTGGGGCAGCGCCAGCCGCTCGTTGATGCCCTCCAGCCCGGCCGCGAGGCTGCGCGCCCCCGGCCCGCTCAGCCGCAGCGCCAGTCCCTCGAGGCTGCCGATCACCGGGTGCAGGTCGCGTGCCAGCTCTGCCGACAGCCGCGGCACCCGGAATCCCCGCCGCGGCACGGCCTCCACCAGGCCGTCGGCGGCCAGGCTGGTCAACGCCTCGCGCAGCGGTGTGCGACTGACCCCCAGCGCCTGGCTGATGCGCTCCTCCTCGAGCCGCTGCCCGGGCGCAAGGCGGCCGTCCGAAAGCCAGGACAGGAGCTCCTCGCGGACCTGGTCGCGCAGGTTAAGGCGTTGTATGGCCATTGATATTTCCCGGATTTCACATCCCGGGGATAATGTATACAGAATCCAGGCCGAATGTCAGCCCGCCGCCGCCAGGCTCGCCGCCACGCCATCCTCCAGCCGCGCAAAGCGGGGCGAAAAGCCCAGCACCTCCCGCATCCGGGTCGTGTCCACGCGCCGTTTCTCGACCAGGAAGCCGCGCATCGCCGGCGTCACGCGCGCCAGCAGTTCGTCCAGCGGCAGCTCCGGCGGCGCCGGCAGTCCGGCCGCCTGCGCCACCGCGCGGAAGTAGGCCGTGGTACTGGCGTGGCCGCCGTCGCCGACGTTGAAAACCGTCTCTGACCCCGGAAAGTCGGCGGCGGCGAGGCAGGCGGCAGCCAGGTCGTCGACGTGGATGCGGTTGCCCGGCCCGGCGTCCGCCTCGCGCACCACCGGGGCGCCCTGGCGGAGGCGTTCGAGCGGCAGCCGGCCGGGCCCGTAGATCCCCGGCACCCGCAGGATGCGCACCGGCACGCCGGTCCGGCTGCGCCATTCCAGCAAGGCGAGTTCCGCGTCGCGCCGCCGCCGGCCGCGGGCCGAGGCCGGTGCGGGCGGCGTTTCCTCGTCCACCACGGCCCCGCCGGTGTCGCCATAGACCGCGGTGGTGCTGAGGTAGACTACCGACCTCGGCAGCGCGCGCAGGCGCGCGAGAAACGCGCGCAGCCGGGTGTCCGCGTCGCCATCCTCCGGCGGCGGGGCCATGTAGACGACGGCGCGATCCGCGCTCCACGCGTCCGGCAGCTGCCCGCCCGGGGCGTCGAGGTCGAGCACCTCGGCGCGCGCGCCGGCGGCGCGCAGCGTGTCGAGCGACGCGTCCGAGCGGACGGTGCCGAGGAAGTCGCGTTGAGCATCGCGACACAAGTTCAGCAGGCGGCGGCCGGTGTAGCCGCAGCCCACCACGGTCACGCCGGCGGGTCCGGCGGCAGGGCGCTCTGAATGGTTCATATAGTCAGGTTACATCCCGGCGGCGAGCGCTTCGAGGTGCTGGACGAAGAATCCGTGCTGGCCGCGGGCCTGCGCGCCGGCCTCCACCTGCCGCACAGCTGCCGCGGCGGCAGTTGCGGCGCCTGCGAGGCACGCGTGCTTGCCGGTGAGCTGCATTATCCCAACGGGCTGCCGCCGGGGCTCACGGCCGCCGAGGCCGCCGCCGGCCGTGCGCTGCTCTGCCAGGCGCGGGCGCGCACCGACCTGGCGCTCGAGGCGCGCGCGCTGGCCGTGCCGGAGGAAGTGCGCATCCGCCGGCTGCCCTGCCGCGTCGAGTCGCGCGAGCTGCTCAGCCACGACGTCATGCGTCTGGAGGTGAAGCTGCCATCGCTGGAGCCCTTCGTGTTTCTCGCCGGCCAGTACGTCGACTTCCTGCTCGAAGACCACGGGCGGCGCAGCTTTTCCATGGCCAACCCGCCGCACGAATCCGAGCGCCTCGAGTTGCACGTGCGGCGAGTAGCGGGTGGTAACTTCACGCGCCGGGTATTCGACGACCTCGCCGAGCGCAGCCTGCTGCGGCTGGAGGGGCCGCTGGGCGGGTTCTGGCTGCGCGAGGGGCTGGAGCGGCCCATCGTGATGGTGGCCGGCGGCACCGGATTCGCGCCCATCAAGAGCATGCTGCGCCATCTGATGCATACCGGCGCCCGCCGGCACGTGCACTTCTACTGGGGTGTGCGCCGGCCGCGCGACCTGTACGAGGGCGAGCTTGTCCGTCGCTGGGCCGCCGAGCACGACTGGCTGACCTTCGTGCCGGTCATGTCCGAGCCGCAGCCAGAGGATGACTGGCAAAGCCGCCGCGGCTGGGTGCACGAGGCGGTGCTCGATGATTACCCTTCGCTGGCCGAGGTGGACGTCTACGCCGCCGGTCCGCCGCCGATGATCGCCGTCATCCAGGAGCTGTTTCCCGCCCAGGGCCTGCCGCAGGGACGGTTGTTCTTCGATTCCTTCGAGTTCGCGGGGGCGTAGCCTCCACACTCCGTTCGCGCCGGATCGGGGCGACGACCATCTCTGGGCCCTGCTGGATGTGCACGCCGGCAGCATTCTGATCACCGGGGATCACCTGCTGCAGAAAAACCCCCCAGCCAACCACCCGGTGATCGCTCCAGCAAGCTGGCAGAAGCAATTCGTCAGCGGTGAGGCCGGGACCGGCTAGTTCACGGCGGGATCAGGCAACCCCGGGCTTCGGCGCGGCCAGTGCCGGCGTATTGCCGGCGGCGGCAGCCAGTCCCTGGCGGAAGGCCTCGGAGGCGGCGCCGGACTCGCCCAGCTGTACCAGCAGCTCACCGAAGATCTGCCACGTCTCGGGGTCGGGCCGAATGGCCAAGCTGGTCTCAAGGTAGCTGCGCGCCTTGCCCCACAGCTGGTTTTTCAGGCACAGCCGGCCGCAGGCCAAGAGCAGCGCGGGATCCTCGGGCCGCTCGTTGAGCCATTTCTCTGCATGTGCGAGCTGCGCACTCGGGTTGCTGGTGTCGAGCCGCCCGTAGGCGGCAACCAGCTCGGGCGACCAGCTCGACTTCAGGGCCTTGCGCAGCACGGGCTCGGCCTGGTCGGCGGCGCCGAGGCGAAGGGCCCGGCGCGCGTAGGTCTCCAGCATGGCCGGCTGCTTCTTGAGGTCGCGCGCCAGCGACTGCCATCTCTCGTCCAGGGCGGCGGCATCCGCGGCCTCGGCGAGCTGCGCCTGGGCGATGCGCACTTCCAGCGACAGCAGCGCGTCGCCGTCCAGCGCCTTGCGGCTGCGCAGCTGGGGCATCAGCGCCTCGAGACCTGCCCAGTCGGCAAGCTTCTCGAGCACCTGGGCGTGCAGCGCCAGGCCGCGCGGGTGTCCCGGCGAGACGGTGTCGAGCTGGCGCAGCGTCGCGAGGGCCTGCTCGAGCTGGCCGTGATCGCGCTGCAGCTCGGCTTGGGTGAGCAGCACGGCCGGCGCCGCCTCGGGGTCCGATTCGTAAGCCAGCCGCAGCCACTCGTCGCGGCGCTCGATCGCATCCTGCGCCTGCGCCGCGCGTGCCGCCGACAGGTAGCCGGCGAGCGACGCCGGCCCGTGGACGGTCCGGCCGAGCAGCCGCTCGCCGCGGCTCCACTTGCCCTCGGCGATGGCGGCGAAGGCATGATCCAGGCGACGCATCGCGCGCTTCTCGCGGAAGTCGCCCACCGCGCGGCCCATGCGCCGCGGCGCGCGCAGCAGCCACACCAGCAGCCGCACCGCCAGGTACAGCACGATCAGCGCGACCACGAGCCCGGGCACGGAGGTCTCCACGGTCCAGCCGCGGATGTCGATCAACACGTAGCCCTGGTCACCGAGCAGCCAATGCGCCCCGAGTGCGCCGAGCGCGAGGGCGATCAGCAGGACCACGCCGAGGCGCATCTAGCTGCCCGTCCCCGCGGCGCGCAGTAGCTCGACCGAGCGCGTGATCTCCGGCCACTCCGGCGTGATGTCGCGGTCCTCCAGCGCCTCGATGGCGGCGAGCAGCGAGCGGACGGCCTCGTCGCTGGTCTCGAAGTACTCTTCCAACGCCGCGCGCGCCGATGCCAGGCTGGCAGTGAAGTTTTCCTGGTCGCGCGACAGCACGGCGAGCCGCGCGCTCTTCAGGTCGAGCTCGACGTTGCGATACAGGAAGAAGGACTCGTCGGGGGCGAGCAGCGGGGTGGCCGGCGTGTCGCTGCGCCGGATGCGGAACAGGTCCGCGCCGACGCTGCGCAGCTGCTGGCTCACGCGGGCCCAGCCTTCCGCTTCCCCCGCGTCTGCGCCGGTGGACTGCGGCTCGGGCGCGAGGCTGCCGCGCAGCGGCAGGCCTTCGACGCGCCGCGCCAGGCTGGCAACGCGCATGGCGAGGCCGTCGAGGTCGGTGTTGGCGACCGCTTCGACAGCGGCGATCTCGTCATTGATTGCCGCGCGCACCTCGGCGAGGCCGGGGTCGTCCAGGCGCGCCACGCGCTGGTCGGCCTCCCGCAGGGCCGTCAGCGCCACGCGCGGATTGTCCGCCAGCGCGAGCTCACGCCCCGCCAGCAGCAACAGGAACTCGATCCCGGCGATGGAGGGTGAGCGCTCCGGCCCGGCGTCCTCCTGGGCCAGCGCCTCGAGGCGGGCACGTGCCTGGCGCAGGCCCGCGTCCATGCCCTCGATTTCCTGGCGGCGCGCCTCGGACTCACTGTCGAAGCCGCGCAGCCGTTCCTCCTGGACAGCCACTCGCTCCTGGGTGGCCGCCACCAGCGCGCGGATGTCGGCCAGCATCCTGGCGGCGTCCGCCTGCTGGCTGGCCGCCGTGTCTTGCTGCTCCGTGACCTTCCACCAGGTCAGGGCGACGCCGCCGGCGGCGGCGAAGGCCACCAGCAGCGCCAGGAAGCCCAACACCACGCCGAGGGAGCGGCCGGTGGAGGCTTGTTTCACGACCACGGGGGGCGGAGGCGTGGCCGCGGTCGGCTCGGGACCCGGTTCGGCTTCATTCGCCTGTTCGCCCGGCAACGGCTCAGCTGACTCCGGCGCTTCGAATGGCTGTCGCGGGGCCTGGTCCTCGCGACGTTCCTCGTCAGGCCCGGTGGGGGTTCCGTCGCCGGCCTGGTCTGCCCGGGGGTCGTTCATCCTTTCGCTCCCGTCGTATCCGGCGCCTCGCTCGCATGCCAGCGCGCAATCGCTTCGGCGAGGCTGTGGTCGTCGGGTCCGTCCGCCAGCAGGCGCGCAGCGGAGTGACCCCACTGCTCGGCGATTTGTAACACACGCTCGCTGACGGTCACCAGCGGCGTGCTTCGCAGCAACGGCTCGCCCTCGGGCCCGAGGATGGTGCACAGGTTGCGGAATATGTCGCCGCTGGTAGCAGTGTAGATGTGAATGCCGCCGGCTGCCCATTTCTCGAGGATTTCCTTGCGGCGCGCCTCGTCGAGCGGCGCCGGCCGGCGCCGGTAGACGTCCAGGTAGCGAACCCGGGCGCCGCGCGCCTTGAGGCCGGTGGAGAGCGCCTCGCGACCGTTCTCGCCACGGATGATGAACACCCGGACACCGGACAGGTTCTCCAGCTCGGGTTGCTGCAGCAGGTGCTCAGTGGTGTAGCCGGTCGGACGGATGTCCGGGGTGAGGCCGAGCTCCTCCAGGGCATTCGCGGTGGAGGGACCGATGGCCGCCACGCGCGGGCGCGGCTGCGGCAGGAACCGGGCGCCCCAGGCCACGGCGTTGCGGCTGGCGAAGATCGCCAGCCCGCCGGCCGGGATCGTCGCCAGGTCTGCCAGCTCGGAGGTGTCCGGCTGCACCGGCTCGATGGTGATGGCCGGCAGCAGCACCGTCTCGCCGCCATGCGACTCGATGGTCTTGACGAGGTCCTCACCCAGCCCCTGGGGCCGGGTCACGAGCACCGTCAGGCCTGTGAGGCTGCCGTGGGCCATTGATTCAGGCATCCGCCAGCAGCGCCGCGGCGCCGCGCTCGAAGAGGTCCTGCGCCAGCGCCGCGCCGAGCGCGGCGGCGTCCGCCGCCGGACCGCGGATCTCGCCGTGCAGCACGGAGGCGCCGTCGCGCGTCGCCACCAGGCCGCGCAAGTGCAGCTCTTGGTCCGCGATGACCGCGAAGCCGGCCACCGGCGACTCGCAGCTCGCACCCAGCCCGCGGGCGAAGGCGCGCTCTGCGTCCACGCAGTGGCGCGTGCCGGCATCTTCGAGCACGGCCAGCAGCGCCGCGGCCTCGGCATTGCCGCTGAGGCACTCGACGCCGACCGCGCCCTGGCCGACCGCGGGCAGCGAAACCTCGTACGGCAGGAAGCCGGCGATGCGCTCCTCCAGGCCGAGGCGCTTGAGCCCGGCGGCGGCAAGCAGGATGGCGGCAAAATGGCCATGGTCCAGCTTGCGCAGGCGCGTCTCCACGTTACCGCGCACCGGCTCGACCAGCAGGTCGGGGCGCGCGTGCTGGAGCTGCGCCTGGCGGCGCAGGCTAGATGTGCCGACGATGCTGCCGGCGGGGATGTCCTCGATGTTCAGGTACTGGGCCGACACCAGTGCGTCGCGCGGGTCCTCACGCTTCAGCACCGCGATGATCTCGAAGCCTTCCGGCAGCTCCGCCGGCACGTCTTTCATGGAATGCACGGCGATGTCCGCGCGCCCCTCCAGCATCGCGGTCTCGAGTTCCTTGATGAACAGTCCCTTGCCGCCGATCTTCGCCAGCGTGGTGTCGAGAATCTGGTCGCCCTTGGTGGTCATGGGCACCAGCTCGACCGTCAGCCCGGGATGGCGCTTTGCGAGCAGCCCCGCCACGTGCTCAGCCTGCCAGAGGGCGAGCCGGCTCTCCCGGGTGGCGATCCTGATGGTCTTGTTCATCCTTCCTGAATCCTCCTGCGCAGCCCCGGCGCGTGCCTGCGGCTGACCGCCAATGGTTCCTGCAGCCCCTCGACGCGCACGCAAAGCTGGCCCTGCGCATCGCGCTCGACAGCGGCCATGTGCCTCAGCGCCACCAGCGCGTTGCGGTGGATGCGCACGAAATCGTCCCGGAACTCGCTCTCCAGCTCCTTCAGGGACTCGTCGATCAAGTCCGTGCCGGCCTCATGGTAGACCGTTACGTACTTCTGGTCCGCCTGGAAAAACCGAATTGTATCAACCGGAATGAGTTGCAGGGCTTCGCCGAGCCGTGCGGCGATCTGCCGGCGCCGTGCGCCGCCGGTGCCCGACAGCGCCGCGAGCTGCGGCCGAGTCAGGCGCGCGGCCCGCTGCAGCGCCTCGGCCAGCCGCTCGCCGCGCACCGGCTTGAGCAGGTAGCCGACTGCCTGCGCCTCGAAGGCCTCGACGGCGAAGGCGTCGAAAGCGGTGACAAAGATCACTGCCGGCGGCGACTCCAGCGCGGCCAGGTGGCGCGCGGTTTCGAGGCCGTCCATGCCTGGCATGCGGATGTCGAGCAGCACCACGTCCGGCTGCAGCTTTGCGACGCGCCGCAGGCATTCCTCGCCACCAGCCGCCTCGCCGACCACCTCGTGCGCGCCCGCGTTGGCGAGCAGCGAGCGCAGCCGGTCGCGCGCCAGCGCCTCGTCATCGACCAGCAGAATCTTCACGCCGCGGTCTCCGCGGGAAAACGCAGCACCACGCGATAGCGCCCGTCCTTCGGCCCGGCATCCACCGAGGCGCGCCCGCCCCAGGCGAGGGCGAAGCGCTGCCGCAGGTTGTCCAGCGCGATGCGGTTGCCCTCGCGCGGCGGCACGTTCCGGTCGTGCGCCTCTGCGAGCGGGTTCTCGATGGACAGCTCGATGACGCCGTCCTCGCAGTGTCCCGCCACGATCACCGTGCCGCCGTCGGGCATGGGCTCAATGCCGTGGTAGATGGCATTCTCCAGCAGCGGTTGCACCGACAGCGCGGGGATGCGCGCGCGCAATGGCAGCGAGCCGATGCGCCACTCGACCTTGAGCCGCTCGCCGAGGCGATGCGCCTCGATGCGCTGGTAGATGCGCGACAGCTCCAGCTCTTCCTTCAGCGTCACCGTCGCCGCGGCGTCCGACAACGAGGCGCGGAACAGGTCGGCCAGGTCCTCGACGGCCTCCTCGGCGCGCGCCGGGTCGCTGCGCGTCAGTGCGGCGATGGTGTTCATGCTGTTGAACAGGAAGTGTGGCCGGATTCGCGCCTGCAGCGCGCGGATGCGCGAGCGAGCCTCTTCCTCGACCTCGCGGCGCCACTGCGCAGCCACCCAGAAGTACCGCAGCAGCAGGCCGGTGACGATCGTCGCGATCGCCAGGTTGGACAGCAGGAAGGCCGGCAGCGTGCCGGTCTCGCCGGCCAGTTGCGCCGGCATGCCCTGCCACGCGCCCGCCATCCACCAGGCGCCGATCGAGACCAGCGACACGCTGGCGAACACGATGGCCAGGGCGACGAGGCTGGTGGTCGTCGGGCTGCGCCCGGCAGACAGCCGCCGCGTCCAGCACAGCAGCGCCGCGGACAGCAGTGTGCACCACAGCAGGAACAGCGAGATGCGCCCAAGGTTGTCCCAAAAACGCGCGCCCGACTCGTAGCGCGCCAGCGCCAGCAGGATGGCGACCAGCTGCGCCAGCAGCACGACCGCCAGCACCACTCGTGCGGAGCAGAAATCGGGCAGGAACGGCCCGTCGCTGCGACGGGCCTGGCGTGGCTCGTGGGACCCCATGGCTGGCGCGCTGGCGCGACTCAGTCGTCGCTGGCCGTGAACATATCCGATTTGAGGCGGAAAAGCGCGGAGATGTCTTCGTCCGCGCTGCCTGCGGGCAGGCGCCCGTAGTGCAGCAGGGTCATCTCGACCACCGGCAGCTTTACGCCCAGCTCGGCGGCCATGCGCCGGCAGATCTCGAGGTCCTTGGCATGCAGGGCCACCTTGAAGCCGAGCGGGAACTCGCCGCGGATCATGGTCGGCCCGCGCTTCGACAGGAACCAGTTTCCGGCGGCGCCCTTCTCCAGTGCCGCGATCAGTTGCTCCATCGGCAGGCCCTGGGCGCGTCCGAACGCCAGTGCCTCCGTGACCGCCTGGTTGATGCCAGCGACCATGATCTGGTTGGTGGCCTTGGCGGCCTGGCCGGCGCCCACCGGACCCATCAGGGTGATGCTGCCGCCCATCGCCTCGAGCGCCGGGCGGGCGCGCTCCAGCACTTCCGCGTCGCCGCCCACCATGATCGACAGCGTGCCGGGCTTCGCGCCCTCGGTGCCGCCGCTCACCGGGCAGTCGAGGAAGTCCGCGCCGACCCCGGCGAGTCGTTCGGCGGCCTCGCGGGCGGTGGACGAGGCCACGGTGGAACAGTCCGCGACGATGGCGCCCGGCCGCAGCGCGGGCAGCATGGCGTCCACCACCGCCAGCAGGTCCTCATCGGCGGACACGCAGGTCACGATCACGTCGCAGTCGGCCGCCAGGGCCGCCGCTGAGGCCGCCGCGGGCACACCGGTGTCAGCCGCCAGCGCCGCGGCCCTGGCCGGGGTGCGGTTCCAGATGCCGGCCAGCAGCCCCGCCGCGTGCAGGTTGCGGGCCATCGGCAGGCCCATGGCGCCGAGGCCGACAAAACCGACGCGCAGCGCCATCAGTCCTCCAGGTAGGTGTAGCCGGACAGGCCGTCGCAGTGCGTTCGCAGGAAGTAGCTCTGGTCTTCCTCGTCGAGCCCGGCGGCGGCGATCTTGCGCGCATAGGCGGCGCGCAGTTCGTCCGGCGCAAAATGCACGTAGGCGAGCAGCTGCTCAGCGGTGTCGCCGCTGCGCGGCATGCCCAGCACAGGATCGCCCGATGGCGACAGGTACACGTCCACGCTGTCGGTATCGCCGAACAGGTTGTGCAGGTCGCCGAGGATCTCCTGGTAGGCGCCCACCATGAGGATGGCGAGCAGGTATTCCTCGTCGGCGCTGACGGTGTGCACCGGCAGGCTGTGCTCGATGCCCTCGCCATCGACGTAGAGATCCACGCGGCCGTCGGAGTCGCAGGTCAAATCGCGCAGCACGCCGCGGCGGGTCGGCGCCTCGGCGAGGCGCTGCGCCGGCATGATGGGAAATACCTGGTCGATCGCCCAGATGTCGGGCAGCGACTGGAACACCGACATGTTGATGAACAGCTTGTCGGCGGTGATCTGCTTGAGCTCGTCGAGGATGTTGCGGGGCGGGTTGCTCTGGCCGAGCAGGCGGTCGCGCACTGCCTGCATCAGCGCGCGCGCCAGCGCTTCGCCGCGCGCCCGCTCGGCGAGGTCGAGTTCACCGCCGATGTAGCGCTGGTGCAGCTCGGCCATGAGGTGCTGGGTCTCGCGATACACCTCCTCGGGTGAGCTGTCCGCCAGCCGCTCGAACTGGTCCCACAACGCCGCGACCTCGGCGCCGCTGTCCTCCGGTGGCGCTTCCGGGCGGACGTCGGTGGGCACGTCGGTGTCGATGACGTTGGTCACCAGCACGGCATGCTGCGCGACCATGGCGCGACCTGACTCCGAGACGATTTCGGGACGCGGCGCGCCCGCCGCGTCGCAGACTTCCGCGATGGTCTCCACCACCGTGCGGGCGTAGTCCTCGACGGTGTAGTTGATGGAGTTGGCGCTGCGCGACCGCGTGCCCTCGTAGTCCACCCCCAGGCCGCCGCCGACATCCATCAGGTCGAGGCCGAGGCCGGCCTTGCGCAGGTCGGTGTATACGCGCGCCGCCTCGGTGAGGCCGCGGCGGATGTCGCGCAGGTTGGGCACCTGCGAGCCGACGTGGACGTGCAGCATCTTGAGGCAGTGCCCCATGCCGGCCTGTGCGGCGCGCTCGGCGGCCTGCAGCAGCTGGCCGGCGGTGAGGCCGAACTTGGATTTCTCGCCGCCGGTATCCTGCCAGTTGCCCGCGCCGACGCTCGACAGCCGCAGCCGCACCCCGAGGCGCGGCTCGAGCTCGAACTCGCGCGCCAGCTGGATGATGCGGTCGAGCTCGGAGAGCTTCTCGACGACGATGTACACCTCGTGACCGAGGCGCTGTGCGATCAGCGCGAGCTCGAGGTACTCGTGATCCTTGTAGCCGTTGCAGACGATCAGCCCGCCCGGCGGCGAGACGCCGAGCACCGCCATCAGCTCCGGCTTGCTGCCGGTCTCGAGGCCGACGCGCGCGCCGCCGTGGTTGACCAGCGTGTCCACCACGCTGCGCTGCTGGTTGACCTTGATGGGATAGACCACCCGGTAACGGCTCTCGTACTCCGCCGTGGCCATCGCCTTGCGGAACGCGGTGTGCAGCCGGTCGAGGCGGTCGCGCAGGATGTCCGTGAAGCGGAACAGGATGGGCGGCGCGAGTCCCGCCAGCCGGGCGCGCCGCACCAGTTCCACGAGGTCGATCTCGGCGCCGTTGCGGAACGGGCGCACCACCAATCGGCCACGCTTGCCGATGTCGAAGTAGCCGTCGCTCCAGCGGGAAACCCCGTACAGGCGGCGATTGGCTTCGATCTGTTCCTCGCTCATCCGCGGACGCCTCCAGGGGGTGCCGAGCCGGGGGGAAAAAGGGCGCGCAGTATAGCGCAATCGCGCGCCCGGCAAGGGCGCCGGTCGCGCGCGCGGGGTCTCGTCGCGGCAGTGCCGCGGGCTGGGGATCAGGTGTCGCGATGGGATGCCGCGAAGGCCGCGGCCGGCGCGGGGCCTAGTCGTCGCAGTAGTCGAGGACGGCCTGGCGCGCCTCGGCGCGGGCGGCGATCATCTCCTCGTCGCTGAGGTAGCGACGGCCGCCGTCCGGCAGCGTCTCGTACAGGCGCGGTGAGCGCTCGTAGGTGGCCACCGCGGCGCGGGCCTGGCGGCAGGCCTCGGCGCGAATTTCTGCCTGCTCGGTCTGCGCCGCGGCCACGGCCTGGCGCTCCGTGTTGCGCTGTTCGCGCTGCGGGTCGTCCTCGAGCAGGGCGCGCGACTCGGCCGCGGCGCGCGCCGGATCGGTGGCCTTGGACTCGACCTTGACCCGCTGGGAGCGGTCGGAGAGCGGCCGGTCGCTGTAATGGATCACGCCGCGCTCATCGACGGTGCGGTAGACCTCGTTGGCCAGCGCCGGCATCGCGAGCATCGCGGCCAGCAGGGCGGGAAGCAGGAATCTCATCACGGTTGACCCCCCTAGAGCGCCTTCTCGTCAGTCTCCCCGGTGCGGATCCGGATCGCCTGCTCGAGGTCGTATACAAAAATCTTGCCGTCGCCGATCTTGCCGGTCCGGGCCGTGTTGACGATGGACTCGATGACCCGCTCCAGCGAATCGTCGGGCACCGCCAGCTCGAGCTTCACCTTGGGCAGGAAATCCACCACGTACTCGGCGCCTCGATATAGTTCAGTGTGGCCCTTCTGGCGTCCGAAACCCTTGACCTCCGTCACAGTAATGCCCTGCACGCCGAGGTCGGCGAGCGCCTCGCGGACGTCGTCCAGCTTGAAGGGCTTGATGATGGCGCAGACCATTTTCATCTCAGTTCTCCGAGTTCCTGCCAAGCGAGCGGCGCAGCGTCCGGGCACGGCCGCGCCCGTTCCGCCGCGATTTGCGCGTCTCGCGGCAGTCTAGCATTGCCCTGCCGGGCATGTAGAGGCCGGATAAACAAAGGCCGGGGGCGGAAAATCCGCCCCCGGCCGGGGTTGGCGCGCGATGCGCCGGGTGGGTGCCGGTGTCAGTCGCCGGCCTTGGTGAACTCCGGGTAGGCCTCCAGGCCGCACTCGTGCAGGTCCACGCCCTCGTACTCCTGTTGCTCGGTGACGCGCACGCCGACCGTCTTCTTCAGGACGAACCAGACCAGCAGGCTGGCGAGGAACACCCAGGCGAAGATAACCGCCAGGCCGATGAGCTGGCCGGAGGCGGTTGCCTCACCGTTGGAGAGCAGCACCGCGAGCACGCCCCAGATGCCGGCCGTGCCGTGCACCGAGATGGCGCCGACCGGGTCGTCGATGCGGAACTTGCGGTCGAGCAGGACGATCGAGCCCACCACCAGCAGGCCGCCGACGGCGCCGATGATCATCGCCAGCAAGGGCGTCGGCGAGAGCGGGTCGGCGGTGATCGACACCAGCCCGGCCAGCGCGCCGTTCAGCGCCATGGTCAGGTCGGCCTTGCCGAACCACGCCCGGGCCAGCAGCAGCGCCGCCACCAGGCCGGCCGCCGCCGCCAGGTTGGTGTTGGTGAACACCAGCGCGACGTTGTTGGCCGACTCGACGTCGGAGACTTTCAGCTCGGAGCCGCCGTTGAAGCCGAACCAGCCCATCCACAGGATGAAGGTGCCGAGCGTGGCCAGCGGCAGGTTGGACCCGGGAATGGCGTTGACCTGCCCCTTCGAGCCGTACTTGCCCTTGCGCGCGCCGAGCACCAGCACGCCGGCCAGCGCGGCGGCCGCGCCTGCCAGGTGGACGATGCCCGAGCCCGCGTAGTCGGAGTAGCCGAAGGTCTCGCCGAGGAAGCCCCCGCCCCAGGTCCAGTAGCCCTGCACCGGGTAGATGACCGCGGTCATCACCACGGCGAAGGCGAAGAAGGACCACAGCTTCATCCGCTCAGCGACCGCGCCCGAGACGATGGACATGGCCGTGGCCACGAACACCACCTGGAAGAAGAAGTCCGAGAGGTTCGAGTAGTAAGGCGCGTCCTCGCCGCCGGCGACAACTTCCGCGACCGCGTTGTCGGCATTGCCGAGCATGCCGAAGCCGGGAATGATGCCGCTGCCGTCGCCGTACATGATGCCGTAGCCGCACAGCATGTACATCAGGCAGGCGATCGAATAGAGGCCGACGTTCTTGGTCAGGATCTCCGCCGTGTTCTTGGCGCGGACCAGGCCGGCCTCGAGCATGGTGAAGCCGGCGGCCATCCACATGACCAGCGCGCCTGACATCAGGAAGTAGAAGGTGTCCAGCGCGTAGCTGAGTTGTGTTATCTGTTCCACGTTCTGCCTCCCTTGCTCAGACGGCTTCAGGGCCGGTTTCGCCAGTGCGAATCCGGATCACCTGTTCCAGCGGCATGATGAAGATCTTGCCGTCGCCGATCTTCCCGGTGCGGGCGGTGTTGCTGATGACCTCGATGACCTGCTCGAGCAGGTCGTCGTCGATCGCCACCTCCACCTTCATCTTGGGCAGGAAGTCCACGACATACTCGGCGCCGCGGTAGAGCTCTGTGTGGCCGCGCTGGCGGCCGAAGCCCTTCACCTCGGTGACGGTGACGCCCTTGACGCCGACGTCCGCCAGCGCTTGCCTGACGTCGTCGAGCTTGAACGGCTTGATGATTGCAGTGACGAGTTTCATGCCGTTCACCGCAGGTCGAAGGTCTTGCCGATGCTGAACATCAGCGTGCTCTCGCTCGAGCCGGTCCCCGACAGGTCGCTGTCGCTGACCACCAGGCCCACGCCGAGATCGAAGCCCGACACTTCCGCGCCGTAGCCCGCTTCCACGTAGTCACCCTCGAAGTCCTGGGTGAACGTGCCGTAGGTGGCGTAGAACCCCTCGTATTCGACGGTGCCGGCGATGAAGCCGTAATCGAGCGTCGGGCCGTCGAAGTTGTCGTAGCGGCCCAGCGAGTACTCGACGCTGAACAGTCCGTAGCCGGCCGTCAGGTTGATCTCGTGGTAGGTGTCGTCGAAGTCGTCGGTGTAGAAGTAGCCGGTGTAGCCGATGCCATAGCTGAAGTCGCCGACGCTGCCGCCGTAGCCCCCGTACAGGTCGTACTCGAGCCCCTGGCCGACCTCGGCCGCCCAGGTGCCGACGTAGAAGCCGGAATTCTCGTAGTCCAGGCCCGCGAACGCGGCGGCGTCGTTCTGCTTGATGCCGCGGAAAACGTAGTCGGACATCATGCCGATGTTCGCGCTAAAATCTGATCCCAGAGCGGGTTGCGCGGTGCCCAGTGCCAGCGCGACGAGCAGGTAACGGGAACGACCCATAGTTGTATCCTCCGAGTGAGTTGCATGACCCGGGCCGTGGAGCCGCGGTTGGGTTGTGCAAAGCACAATGCGTGCCAGCCTTGAAATAACAGCGACTTGCGTGATTTCTGGCCGGCCGGGAGGAAACGTTCGCACCGTCATGGTGCAAGGCCGGGTGGCGTGCTGCCCCAGGGCGGGGCGCGAGGGATTGCGATGGATACCAAGACGCTGAACATCGACGAGCTGGCCCGCCGCCTGGCGGATGCCCTGCCGAGCGGCCTTATGGCGCTGCAGGCCGATGCCGAGCAGAACTTCCGCGCCGTGCTGCAAGCCGGCCTGTCGCGGCTCGACCTGGTCACCCGCGATGAATTCGACGTGCAGGCCGCCGTGCTGAAGCGCACCCGTGAGAAGCTCGCTGCGCTCGAGGCGCGGCTGGCGGCGCTGGAAAACGCGCCGGAGCGCGCACCGGAGTAGCCATCGCGCTTGCCGCGGGCGCGACATCGCGGCGTCCCGGCGCCTCAGCGCGGGGAATGACGGCGCGGCCCGCCCGCGCCCACCCCGCGCGCCAATCCCGTCAAAGTCTCCTGAAACCCGCCGTTCCCGCAGCCGCCGGTGCCGTCCAGGCTGGCGGGAGTCCCGGGGGAGATCCTGCATGGCGATGGCGACCGTGCTCAGCCGCGCGCAATGCGGCCTCGACGCCCTGCCCGTGTCGGTCGAGGCCTACGTCGGCGGCGGCCTGCCGGGCTTCTCGCTGGTGGGCCTGCCGGCGACGGCGGTGCGTGAGAGCCGCGACCGGGTGCGGGCCGCGCTGCTGACCTGTGGTTTCAAGTTCCCGGACGGCCGGGTGATCGTCAATCTCGCCCCGGCCGACCTGCCGAAGGAAGGCGGGCGCTTCGACCTGCCGATTGCGCTCGGCGTGCTTGCCGCCTCGGGCCAGGTGCCGCGCAAGGGGCTCAAGGTCACGGAGTTTCTAGGCGAGCTGTCGCTCAACGGCGATCTCCGGCCGGTGCATGCGGCGCTGTGTGCAGCCATTGCCGCCGCGCGGGACGGCCGCACCCTGGTGGTGCCGGCGGCCTCCGCTGCTGAGGCCGCCGCGGCCGGGGAGGGCGAGGTGCGCGCCGCGGCCAACCTGCTGGCGGTCGCAGCGCACGTGCAGGGCCGGCAGCCCTTGCCGGTGACGGTGTCACCGCCCCGGGTGATGGCCGGGATCCATCGCGGCCCCGACCTGTCGGAGGTGCGCGGCCAGCAGCGCGGCCGTCGCCTGCTGGAGCTGGCAGCGGCCGGCGGTCACAACCTGCTCTTCGTCGGCCCGCCCGGCACCGGCAAGACCATGCTGGCGCGGCGACTGCCGGGCCTGCTGCCGCCGCTGGACGCGCGCACTGCGCTCAGGGTCGCCTCGATCGCGTCGGCTGCCGGCAAGCCGTTCCGGCCCGACGACTGGGGGCGCCGGCCGTTTCGCGCGCCGCACCACTCGGCCTCCTCGGTGGCCCTGACCGGCGGGGGGTCCATTCCGCGCCCCGGCGAAGTGACCCTGGCGCACCACGGCGTGCTGTTCCTCGACGAGCTGCCGGAATTCCGCCGCGATGCGCTCGAGTCCCTGCGCCAGCCGCTGGAGGACGGTGAGCTCACCATCAGCCGCGCCGCTATCCAACGCACCTTCCCGGCGCGCTTCATGCTGGTGGCCGCCATGAATCCCTGTCATTGCGGCCATCTCGGCGACCCGCGTGGCAACTGCCGCTGCAGCGCCGAGGCGGTCAGGCGCTATCGCGCCAGGATCTCGGGGCCGCTGCTCGACCGCGTCGATCTCGTGGTCGAGCTGCCGCGCCCGGCGCCTGCCGAGCTGCTGGGTCCGCCGGGGGAGAGCTCGGCGGCGGTTCGCGCGCGTGTGCTCGCGGTGCGCGAGGCGAGCCGGCGGCGCCAGGGTTGTGTGAATGCCCGGCTGGAGGGCAAGGCAATGGACCGGCATGCGCCGCTCGGCCCGGCGGAGCGGGCGCTATTGGCGCGCTCCGCGGACCGGCTGGGATTGTCCGCGCGGGCCCAGACGCGCGTGCGCCGGGTGGCGCGCACCATCGCGGACGCCGCCGGCGCGGAGAGCATCGAGGTGAAGCACCTGGCCGAGGCGCTGGCGTGCCGGGGGATGCCGGAGTGAGCGGGCACGCCTGCAAAATCTTGCCAAATTTTGCCAATATCGCTAGCTTCCGAGGATGGGCACCATGAACATTTCCTTGCCAGACGCACTGAAGGAATACGTCGACGAGCAGGTTGCGCAACGCGGCTTCGCGACCAGCAGCGAGTACGTGCGAGAACTGATCCGGCGTGACCAGGAGCAGCGACACCTGCGCGAACTGTTGCTTGCCGGGGCCGGGTCACCACCGGCGCTCGCGGCTGATGCGAAATATTTCGATGGATTGCGCCGGCGCGTTCGCAAGCACGGC
>CBDDRR010000039.1:0-4892 GCA_965233095.1 uncultured bacterium | reverse complement strand
AGCGAAAGGTGCGTGTGGTGTTCAGCGATGCGTTCGAACAACCACCCGGGCAGCGTGAACAAGGCAACCGTGGTCAGGCCGGATATGATCAGCTCGATCTCGTCCGTCCGGTCGCGCAACCGCATCAGATCGGTCCCGGCGGCGAGACCGGTTGCATCATCCCGCGCCGGCTGTTGCTCATCAGCCATTCAGCAGTTCCTCAACGATTCCGGCAGATGCCGTGGTGGCGCTCATCCTACCCGATGCTGTTTCGACACGGGCGCGGCTCCGGGCCGAGCGCACAAAAGAAAAGGGCTGCGCACCAGTCGCAGCCCTTTTTCTTGTTTGGCTCCCCGGGCCGGACTCGAACCAGCGACCAACGGATTAACAGTCCGTCGCTCTACCAACTGAGCTACCGGGGAAAAATCGGTGGCGGGTCAGTTCCGCCCAAGCCCACAATTTTCCGGCAAGCCGGCGGATGGTGTCAAGAAAGCGCCCCGGCAATCCGGTCGATCGCCGCCTTCAGCGTGTCCAGTGAGCACGCATAGGAGAGGCGCACGTGCCCCGGCGCGCCGAAGGCCGTGCCCGGCACCACTGCCACGCCTGCATTCTCCAGCAGCAACTCGGCGAAGCCGGCGTCGTCATCCACCCCCTCGGCGGCCGCAATCGCGCCGCTGACGTCCGGGAATGCGTAGAACGCCCCATCGGAGGGCAGGCAGCGGACCCCGGGCAATGCGTTGAGCGCCTCCAGCAGCCAGTCGTGGCGCTCGCGGAACGCCGTGTTCATCGTGGCGATGCACGACTGGTCGCCGGTCAGCGCTGCCAGCGAAGCGTACTGGGCGATCGAGGCGGGATTGGAGGTGCTCTGACCCTGGATTTTCTTCATGGCGCCGATCAGCTTTCGCGGGCCGGCGGCATAGCCGATGCGCCAGCCGGTCATGGCATACACCTTGGACACGCCGTTGATGGTCACCACCCGCTCGTGCAGGTCGGGGGCGGCCGTCAACAGGCTGCAGAACGGTTCCTCGCCCCAGAAAATGTGCTCGTAGATGTCGTCCGTTGCCGTGATGACCTGGGGGTGCGCGCGCAGCACCTCCGCGAGCCCTTCCAGCTCGGCCCGGCTGTAGGCCACGCCGGTCGGGTTGCTGGGGCTGTTGATGATCAGCAGGCGGGTGCGCGGCGTGATCGCCGCCTCGAGCTGCGCCGGGGTGATCTTGAAGTTCTGGCTTGCCCCCGCGGATACAATCACGGGCGTGGCGTCGGCCAGCAGCACGATGTCGGGATAGGACACCCAGTAGGGCGCCGGGATGATCACCTCGTCGCCGGGACCGAGCAGGGCGGCGGCCAGGTTGTAGATGCTCTGCTTGGCGCCGCAGGACACCAGCACCTGGTCAGGCTGGTACTCGATGGCATTGTCGCGACGGAACTTCTCGCAGATCGCTTCGCGCAGCTCGAGGATGCCTTCGACCGCCGTGTACTTGGTCCGGCCCGCCCGGATGGCCTCGATGGCCGCCGCCTTGATGTGCTCCGGCGTGTCGAAATCCGGCTCACCGGCCCCCAGGCCGATGACGTCGCGCCCGGCGCGCTTGAGCTCCGCCGCCTTGGCGGTAACGGCCATGGTGGGCGAGGGCTTGATGCGGGCGACCCGCTCGGAGAGGCGAAAGTCCACTGAATCCCCCTGGTGCATAATGATGGGCTGGCAAGTGAGCGCCCTCGGGACCGACCGGGTACGGGCAAACTCGCCGGCCATGTTGAAATGAAAGCCCGTCACAGTCCAGTAGGTATTGTCGCGATATGTCCGAGCTCCCGTTCGCCGAATCCGCTCCCAGGCCCTTCGAGCTCGTCTCGGAGTACGCGCCCGCGGGCGACCAGCCCGAAGCGATCAACGGGCTCTTGAGCGGCCTCGAGGCCGGCCTGGCCGCACAGACGCTCCTCGGGGTCACCGGCTCCGGCAAGACTTACACGATCGCCAACGTCATCCAGGCGCTGCAGCGGCCGACGCTGGTGCTGGCCCACAACAAGACGCTGGCCGCGCAGCTCTACGGCGAGTTCCGCGAGTATTTCCCGGGCAACGCGGTCGAGTACTTCGTCTCCTATTACGATTACTACCAGCCCGAAGCCTACGTACCGTCCTCCGACACCTACATCGAGAAGGACGCCTCGATCAACGAGCACATCGAGCAGATGCGGCTGTCGGCCACCAAGGCGCTGCTGTCGCGGCCGGACAGCATCATCGTCGCGACGGTCTCCGCGATTTACGGCCTCGGCGACCCGGCAGCCTACCTGCGCATGGTGTTGCACCTGGACCGCGGCGACCGGATCGGCCAGCGCACCCTGCTGCGGCGGCTGGCCGACATGCAGTACGCGCGCAACGAGGTCGACCTGCGCCAGGGCACCTACCGGGTGCGCGGCGACGTGATCGATATTTTCCCGGCCGAGTCGGAGCGCGAAGCGATTCGCGTCCAGCTGTTCGACGAGGAGATCGAGGGCCTGTCCTGGTTCGACCCCTTGACCGGCGAGGTGCTGCGCAACGTGCCGCGCGCGACCATCTTCCCCAAGACACATTACGTTACGCCGCGCGAGCGGCTGCTCGCGGCGATCGACGAAATCAAGGCCGAACTGCGTGAGCGCCTGCAGGTGCTGCGCGCGGCCGACAAGCTGGTCGAGGCGCAACGGCTCGAGCAGCGCACCATGTTCGACCTCGAGATGATCCAGGAGCTCGGCTACTGCCAGGGCATCGAGAACTACTCGCGCTACCTGTCGGGACGCGAGACGGGCGAGCCGCCACCCTGCCTGTTCGACTACCTGCCCAGGGAAGCACTGCTGGTGGTGGACGAGTCACACGTCACCATTCCGCAGCTCGGCGGCATGTACAAGGGCGACCGCAGCCGCAAGGAAACGCTGGTCGAGTTCGGCTTCCGGCTGCCGTCGGCGCTGGACAACCGGCCGCTGCGGTTCGACGAGTTCGAGGCGCTGTCGCCGCAGACGATCTACGTGTCCGCCACACCGCGCCAGTACGAGCTGGAGCGCTCGGGCCAGGTGATCGAGCAGGTCGTGCGCCCCACCGGGCTGGTCGACCCCGAGGTCGAGGTGCGGCCGGTGACCCACCAGGTGGACGACGTCCTGTCGGAGATCGGCGCCCGGGTGGCGGGCAACGAACGCGTGCTGATCACCACGCTGACCAAGCGCATGGCGGAAGATCTCACCGACTACCTGGCGGAGCACAACGTGAGGGTTCGCTACCTGCACTCCGACATCGAGACGGTGGAGCGCACCGAGATCATTCGCGACCTGCGCCGGGGCGAGTTCGACGTGCTGGTCGGCATCAACCTGCTGCGCGAGGGGCTCGACATGCCCGAGGTGTCACTGGTTGCGATCCTGGACGCCGACAAGGAAGGTTTCCTGCGCTCGGAGGGCTCGCTGATCCAGACCATCGGTCGGGCCGCGCGCAACGTGCACGGCAAGGCGATCCTGTATGCGGACCAGGTGACCGGCTCGATGCGCCGCGCGATCGACGAGACCAACCGGCGCCGCGCGAAGCAGGTCGAGTTCAATGTGGCGCACGGCATCACGCCGCAGACCATCATCAAGCGGGTCGCGGACGTAATGGAGGGCGCCCGGGAGGAGGGCGGCGCCCGCGGCCGGGGCGAGGCGCCAAGACGCAAGGTAGCCGAGCCGCGCCTGGCCTACGCGAGCCTCAGCCCCGAGGAGGTGATGAAGCGCATCCGCAAGCTGGAAGGCGAAATGTACCGCCATGCCCGCGAGCTCGAGTTCGAAAAAGCCGCCGAGGTGCGCGACGAGATCGAGCGGCTCCGGCACGAGGGCCTCGGCTTGCCCTCGGACCTGGCCGGATGACCGGCACTCGAGGCTTGCCCGGCGGGGGCTTCGCCGGTATCCTTCCCGCCCTTGAATCAGGCGCGTAGCTCAGTGGTAGAGCACTACGTTGACATCGTAGGGGTCGGCGGTTCAAACCCGCCCGCGCCTACCAAATCCGAGACAGCCACGCCCCGGTGCGGCCCGGCATTGCGGTCCTTGCCGGTGCGTGGCGTCCGATTCTGAGCAGCAAATCCCATGCCCCTAATTACGCTTCCTGACGGCAGTCAGCGCAGCTTCGAGCAGCCTGTCACGGTCGCCGAGCTCGCTGCGGACATCGGCCCCGGCCTGGCCAAGGCCGCGGTGGCCGGCCGCGTGGACGGTCGCCTGGTGGATACCTCGCACCGGATCGAGACCGGCGCCGAAGTAGCCATCGTGACCGGGCGCGACGCGGACGGCCTGGAGGTCATCCGCCACTCCACGGCGCACCTGCTTGCCCAGGCCGTGAAGCAGCTTTTCCCCAGCGCCCAGGTCACCATCGGCCCGGTCATCGAGGACGGCTTCTACTACGATTTCGCCTTCGAGCGCGCCTTCACGCCCGAGGATCTCGAGGCCATCGAGAAACGCATGGCGGAGCTGGCCGAAGCCGATCAGCCGGTGCACCGCGAGGTCATGGCGCGCGACGACGCCGTGGAGTTTTTCCGCGGCATCGGCGAGGAATACAAGGCGCGCATCATCGAAGCCATTCCGGCGAACGAGGACATCAGCCTCTACGGCCAGGGCGACTTCAAGGACCTGTGCCGGGGCCCCCACGTGCCGCGCACGGGCCTGCTCAAGGCCTTCAAGCTCACCAAGGTCGCGGGCGCCTACTGGCGAGGCGATGCAAAGAACGAGCAGCTGCAGCGCATCTACGGTACGGCGTGGCCGGACATGAAGTCCCTCAAGGCCTACCTGACGCGGCTGGAAGAGGCCGAGAAGCGTGACCACCGGCGCATCGGCAAGGACCTCGACCTGTTCAGCATCCAGGAGGGCGCCGGCGGCGGCCTGGTGTTCTGGCACCCGCGCGGTGCGCGCATCAGGCGCGTCATAGAAGACTACTG
>CBDDRR010000038.1:0-7803 GCA_965233095.1 uncultured bacterium | reverse complement strand
GAGATCATGAAGCTGGCGGTGCCGATGATGGCGGCATGGTACCTGCACGACCGCCCATTGCCGCCGCGGCTGCCGGAACTGCTGGTGGTGCTGGCGCTGGTGGTGACGCCCTCGCTGCTCATCGCGCGGCAACCGGACCTCGGCACGGCGCTGCTGGTGGGCAGCGCCGGACTCCTGGTGGTGCTGCTCGGCGGGCTCAGGCTTCGGCTCATGGTGCTGCTTGCCGCGGCCGCCGCCGCGCTCGCGCCGGTGCTGTGGCATTTCATGCACGACTACCAGCGGCGCCGCGTGCTGACGCTGTTCAACCCGGAATCCGACCCGCTGGGCGCCGGTTACCACATTATCCAGTCGAAGATCGCCATCGGCTCCGGCGGCCTGTTCGGCAAGGGTTGGGGCAACGGCTCCCAGGCCCAACTGGAATTCCTTCCCGAGCGCTCGACCGACTTCATCTTCGCGGTGCTGGGCGAAGAGTTCGGGCTGCTCGGGCTGGTGTTCCTGATGGCGGCCTACCTGTTCGTGGTGGGGCGCGGCATGTACATTGCCCTGCAGGCCCAGGACACCTACACGCGCCTGCTGGCCGGCAGCATAAGCCTCACCTTCTTCGTGTATGTGTTCGTCAATACCGGCATGGTCTCGGGACTGTTGCCCGTCGTCGGCGTGCCGCTGCCGCTGATCAGCTACGGTGGCACGTCGATGGTGACCCTCATGGCGGGTTTCGGTATCCTCATGGCCATCAACGGCCATCGAAACCTACTCACCAGGTGAAGCGCTTCAACCCCCTGCTCTGCTGCGCCATCCTGGCTGCCGCTCAATTCACGAGTGCGGCGACGGCCGTGGCCCGTGAACTGGATCTCGAGCGCGCCGACGTGCGCGACTTTGTCGAGCGCGTGGCGAACGAGCAGCAGCTCGATGCCGAAACGGTGCGCTCGATTCTTGGTCTTGCACGCATCCAGCCGCAGATCATCGAGGCCATCAGCCGGCCGGCCGAGCGTGTCAGGCCCTGGCACGAGTACCGCAAGATCTTCATGACCGAGGAACGGATCACCGCCGGTGCCGACTTCTGGGCGACCCACAGCGAGCGCATCGAGCAGGTAGCGGCGGAAACCGGCGTGCCGCCGGAGATTCTGGTCGGCATCATCGGCGTGGAGACTTTCTACGGCCGGATCACCGGCCGCTATCGGGTACTCGACGCGCTCGCCACGCTGGCCTTCGAATATCCGCCGCGCAGCACTTTCTTTGCGCGCGAGCTCGAGCAGTTCCTGGTGCTGGCCCGCGAGCAGGGCCTCGAGATCGAGACGCCGCTCGGATCCTACGCCGGCGCGATGGGGCTGCCGCAGTTCATCCCGTCCAGTTATCGCGCCTACGCGGTGGACGGCGATGGCGACGGCCGTATCGACCTGTGGAACAGCATCGACGACATCCTCGCGAGCGTCGCCAGCTACTTCAAGGCGCATGGCTGGCGCCCCGGCGAGCCGGTCGTCGCCCCGGCGGTGGCCGGCGCACGCGATCCGTCCGACCTTGCCCAGCAGGGACTCAGCGCGAATCTCACGGTCGGTACGCTGTGGGACGCCGGGATCGGGCTCGCCGGCCCGGCGCCGCGCGACCGGGCTGCCGTTGCCGGACTGTTCGTACTCGAACACGAGGAAGGGCCGCGTTACTGGGCGGGCTTTCACAACCTGTACGTCATCACCCGCTACAACCGCAGCCTGATGTACGCGCTGGCGGTGCATCAGCTCGGCGAGGCGATCGCGGCGCGCATGGCGGAGTCTGACGATGCGAGCTGAGCGGCGCATGCGCAGCACCCTGCCGGCGTTGCTGATGGCGTTCGCCGTGGCGGCGGGCTGCACGCCTTCAAGGGACGGCCCACCCGCCGGCGATATCGACGGCGCGCCCGTCCGGCCGCCCGATGTCACGCAAATCCCCGACCCGGTGCCGCGCGTCGAGCCGCGCAGCGCACGTGGCAACCCGCCCTTCTACGAGGTCATGGGCCGCCGCTACTACGTGATGAAGGAGTCCGCCGGCTATCGCGAGCGGGGGATTGCAAGCTGGTACGGCACCAAGTTCCACGGCCGTACGACCTCCAGCGGCGAGCCCTACGACATGTATGCCATGACGGCCGCGCACAAGACGTTGCCGCTGCCGAGCTACGTGCGAGTCACGCATCGCGGCAACGGCCGCAGCATCATTGTCCGCGTCAACGACCGCGGCCCCTTTGTCGGCGACCGCATCATCGACCTGTCCTACGCCGCCGCGGTGCGCCTCGGCATGCACAACGAGGGCACGGCCCTGGTGGATGTAGAGCTCATTGAACCAGCCACAACGGGTCCGGTTGTCGCCAGCGTCGCCCCGGAGCTGCCGCCGGCCCGGGCCGAGACCGTTTGGCTGCAGGTGGGCGCCTTCTCGGACGAGGCCAACGCAGCACGCCTGAAAGAACAGCTGACCCGGAAGGGCATCGACGACGTGGTCCTGTCGGCCGAGCAACGCGCCCGGCATGCGGTTTACCGTGTCAGGATAGGACCATTGAGCGCAGTGGAGGACGTCGAGCGCATGCTGGAGCGCGTGCGCGAACTGGGAATCAGGGACGCCCACCTCGCGATGGACTGACGCTCGTCGACCGAGCGTGTACCATTCGCGGTTGACCCACCCCCGAGCCGACGGCATTGCGCCGACCCAGGGAGCCATGCGCCTAAAACTCTTTCTTTTTCTTGCTCTTGCCCTCTTGTCGGCGCCACCTGCGTCCATGGCGCAGCAGCCCGCAGCGGCGCTTCCGCCGGTACCCGCCGCCCCTGCTGTCCCGGCCCGCGGCTACATCCTGCTGGACTTCAATTCCGGCGAGGTCCTGGCGGAGAAGGATGCGGACGTGCCGATGGACCCGGCGAGCATCACCAAGCTCATGACGGCCTACGCGGTGTTCAGCGAACTGCGCAAGGGCCAAATGACGCTCGACGACATGGTGACCGTCAGCGAGCGCGCCTGGCGGACCGGCGGCTCGAGAATGTTCATCGAGGTCGGCACCCGGGTCAGCGTGGCGGACCTGATCCGCGGCATGATCATCCAGTCCGGCAACGACGCCTCGGTAGCGCTGGCGGAGCACACCGCGGGTACCGAAGCGGCGTTCGCGGAGCTGATGACCGAATACGCCCTGCGCCTCGGCATGGTGAACACCCGGTTCCGCAATGCCACCGGCCTGCCGGCCGAGGACCACTACAGCAGCGCGCGCGACATCGCCATCCTGGCCAGCGCCATCATTAGAGAGTACCCGGAGTTCTACCAGTTCTACTCCGAGCGCGAGTTCACCTACAACGATATCACCCAGCGCAACCGCAACCAGATGCTGTGGCGCGACCCGTCGGTGGACGGCATGAAGACCGGCATGACGGACGCCGCCGGTTACTGTCTCGTGTCTTCGGCACAGCGCGACGGGATGCGCCTAGTCTCGGTGCTGCTCGGGACGGCCAGCGCCAAGGCCCGCGCGGACGCCACCCAGGCCCTGCTGAACTGGGGCTTCCGTTTCTACGAGAGTCACCGGCTGTACGCGGCCGGCGAGCCGGTGACCACTTCGCGGCTGTGGATGGGCGAGTCGGAGGAAATGCCGCTGGGCCTGCGCGAGGACCTCTGGGTCACCGTGCCGCGTGGTCGCTACGACATCATGCAGGCGGCGATGGAGCTGCAAACGCCATTGATGGCCCCGGTCACGACCGACGACGTCGTCGGGCGGCTGCGGATCAGCCTCGAAGGCCGCGAGCTGGCGGATCGCAGCCTGCACCCGCTGCAAGTGGCGCAGGAGGCGGGCTTCGTCCGGCGCGCCATCCATTCCGTGCTGCTGTGGTTCGAATGAGCGACAGCCTGCTGGAATTTCCCTGCGATTTCCCCATCAAGGTGATGGGCCGCAAGGAGGCCGACTTCCGCCAGGTCGTGGTAGCGCTGGTCGAGGCCCATGCGGGGCCGATTGACGCAGAGCGCGTGCAGCTGCGCGAGAGTCGCGACGGCAACTTCGTGTCCCTGACCCTGGTCGTGCACACCGAAAGCCAGGCACAGCTCGACGCCATCTACACGTCGTTGTCAGGCCACGACCAGGTCCTGATGGTGCTGTGACGCAGGCACCCGTCATCCGGCGCCTCGGCCGCGTCGAGTACGAGCCGACCTGGCGAAGAATGCAGGCCGTCACGGACACGCGCGGCGCGGACCAGCCGGACGAACTCTGGTTCCTCGAGCATCCGCCGGTGTTCACCCTCGGCCTGAACGGGCGCCGCGAGCACCTGCTGGCGCCGGGCGAAATTCCGGTCGTGCAAGTGGATCGCGGCGGCCAGGTGACGTATCACGGTCCCGGCCAGCTGGTGGTTTACCCCTTGCTGGACCTCGGCCGCTGCGGGCTGGGCGTGCGCGAACTGGTGTGCGCGCTGGAGCGGGCCGTCATCCGCTGCGTGGCGGGCTACGGCATCGACGCGGTCGGCGACCGCGCGGCGCCGGGTGTCTACGTGGACGGACGCAAGCTGGCGAGCATCGGCCTGAGGATTCGCCGCAACTGCTGTTACCACGGCCTGGCGCTCAATGTGGACATGGACCTCGAACCATTTCGGAGGATTAACCCCTGCGGCTTCCAGGGACTCGAGGTCACACAACTCGCAGACCTCGGCGCAAACCAGCCCATGGATCGCGTCGTGATTGATCTCGAGTCGGCGCTGCTGGCCGAGCTGGCTCAGGCCTCGCCCAGCTTTGCCTGCAGCGCGTAGAGCCGCTCGGGCGTTCCCACATCGAACCAGGTGCCACCGTGCAGCATGCCGCTGACCCTGCCCTGACGCGCGGCCGACACCAGGATCGGCGCCAGCGGAAAACGCCCCGGTCGACACCCGGCGAACAGCTCTGGCGTCAGGATCGCCATGCCGCCGTACGTGTAGCGCGGCGTCGCCCCGGGATCTATCCGTCCGTCCACCAGCCCGAAATCGCCCTGTGGATGGTGCGCCGGGTTCGGCACGAGCACCAGGTGGGCGAGCATCCCGGCGGGGAGCTCGAGCGACGCCGGCGAGAGATCGCACCACACATCCCCGTTCAACAGCAGGAACGGACCCGGGCCCAACAAGGGCAGGGCCGCGAAGATGCCGCCGCCGGTGTCCAGCGGCGGCCAGGGTTCAGGGGAATACTCTATCGCCACACCCCATGCATGGCCGTCGCCGAGCGCTTCGCGCAGCGTGTCCGCAAGCCACGAACAATTCATGATGACTTCCCGGCAGCCGGCCGCGGCCAGCGCCTGCAAATGGTGCGCCACCAGCGGCTTGCCGCCGACGGGAAGAAGCGGCTTGGGTACGCGGTCCGTCAAGGGGCGCATGCGTTCACCGCGGCCTGCCGCCAGGACCATGGCTTTCACTGGTTTCTCCTGTCCGAAGCCGCTGCGGGCCGCGATTGATGGTTGGCGGCAAAGTATGCCATGTTAACCATCGGCCGCCGGGAAGCCTGATGCCTCGCTTTCTCGCCCTGTCATTTGCCCTGATGATGCTGAGCACCGGCGCGATTGCCCGCGAGTTTGCGGTGTGCCCGGCGCCGGAGGAAATCGACTTCGGGCCGATCGACGATAGCGGCCGCATCGAGGTATCGGCGCGCGAGGCGGATATCGCGGCCGAGGGAGATTCCGAGTTCTCGGGCGGCGTGGTCGTGCAGCGCGGTGCACAGCGGCTGGAGACGGAATCCGCCACCTGGGACCGCGACGAGGGGCGAGTGACAGCCCTGCATGGAGCCCGCTACCTCCAGCCCGGCTTCAGCGTCGAAGCCGACGTGCTCGAGTTCCGTCCCGCCGAGGGTGCGGCGATTCTCACCGGCACCCGCTATCGCCTGCCGGCACAGCCGGCCAGCGGCGGCGCCGAGCGCATCGAGGCGAGCGACAGCGGGCGCATCACGATGGACGGCGTGACCTACACGACCTGCCCCGGGGATGACCCCGACTGGCTGCTGAAAATCGATCGGTTGAAGCTGGACATCGACCGGGAGGTCGGCGAGGCGCGACAGGTCACGCTGCGCTTGTTCGACACGCCCCTGATTTACTGGCCCTACCTGTCCTTTCCGCTCTCCGACCGTCGCAAGAGCGGATTCCTGGTGCCGAAGTTCGGCCAGTCGACGCGCAGCGGCTTCGAGTTCGCGCTGCCCTACTACTGGAACCTGGCGCCAAATCAGGACTACCTGGTGACGCCGACCTTCCTGTCGAGCCGCGGACTGCAGCTCAAGAACGAGTATCGTTACCTGACCACGCGCAGCGTCGGCGACCTCGGCCTCGACTACCTGCCCCGCGACGACACTCAGCCCGCCAATGACGCGCGCGCCTGGATGAACCTCACGCACCTGACGCGCTTCGACAGCGGCTGGCGCCTCGCGGCGCAGCTCGAGGACGTGTCGGACACGGACTACTTCCTGGATCTCGGCAACTCGCCCCAGGTCACGAGCCGGACGCACATCGAGCGCCTGTTGCAGGCGGACTACGCCGGCGAAGTCTGGCGCATCACCGGTCGCATGCAGAATTTCCGCACGCTCGACCTCGGCATCCCCGAGGACGAGCGGCCCTATGCCCGATTGCCGCAGGTGATCGCCAGCGCACAGTTGCCCGACGGCCTGCTGGGCCTCGACTGGCGGCTGCGCACCGAGGCCGGCAGCTTCACCCGTGACGTCGGGCCAGAGGGTGTGCGGGCAGTGCTGGAGCCGGGCGTGAGCCTGCCCCTGGAAGCGCCCGGCTTTTTCCTGACGCCGAGCGCCAGCGTGCGGGTCGTGCAGTACCAGCTTTCCACCCCACTGCCCGACCAGGAGCGGGCGCCAGGCTACGCCGCGCCGATCATCAGCATTGACTCCGGGCTGTTGTTCGAGCGCGAGTTGTCGGGCGGCAGGTTCGTCCAGACACTCGAGCCGCGCGCGTTGTACGCCTACATTCCGTTTCGCGACCAGGCGGCCCTGCCGCTCTTCGACAGCGCGCGGCCGGATTTCAACTATGTCCAGCTGTTTCGGGCCAACCGCTATGTTGGCGTCGACCGACTGGGCGACACCAACCAGCTCAGCTTCGGGCTGACGAGCCGCTTGCTGGAGACCGCTTCCGGGCGGGAATTCCTCACCGCCTCGCTGGGCAAGGCATGGTACTTCGAGGACCCCGAGGTCATGCTGCCCGGCGAATCTCCCAATATCACGGCGAGTTCGCCCATCGTGCTGGAGCTCGGCCTTGGCCTGTTCAACAACTGGAATGCCGACCTGATCTACCAGTGGGACAACAACACCGAGCAGACGCGCCTGGCACAGTACCGGGTGCAGTACCAGCCGGCGGCCAACAAAGTGGTGAACCTTTCCTACCGATACCGGCCTGAGTTGTTGGAGGACGTGGCGTTTTCCTTTGGCTGGCCGCTGGCACGCCGCTGGAGCATCGTCAGCGCGCTGCAGTACTCGCTGCGGGACAATACGACTGTCGACCAGCTTGTCGGCCTGCAGTACGAAACCTGTTGCTGGGCCCTGCGCTTTTCGGCGTCCGAGCAGGTCAGCGGGCGCGACGGCAGCACCGACACGGCCCTGCGGCTCCAGGTGGAGTTCAAGGGCCTCGGCGGCGCCGGCGCGAGGGAACGCTTCGAGAGTGATATCCTAGGCTATTCCGTTTACGACTGACTTGACATCCATGCGCCTGATTACAAGACAATTCCTGCTGGTTCTCCTGTTGCTTGCCGGCGCCCTGGCCGGGATTCGCGGCGCGCTCGCGGCGGAGCCGCTGAGCGATTCCGGGGTCCTGCTGGATCGGATCGTCGCGCTGGTCGACGAGGGCGTGGTCCTGCAATCGGAGCTCGA
>CBDDRR010000037.1:0-3579 GCA_965233095.1 uncultured bacterium | reverse complement strand
GCCGACAGGAGGAGGCCTATGTCACGCATTGCGGTACTCGGGGTTCTGAGCTGCTTTTCGGTCTTAGGCATCGCGCAGGACGCCTACCCCACCAAGCCGATCACCATGATCGTGCCGTTCCCGCCGGGCGGGGTGGCCGACATCGTCGGACGGCCGCTCGCCGCCACCATGGAGAAAACGCTGCGGCAGCCGGTGGTGATCGTCAACCGCACGGGCGCCGGCGGCGCGGTGGGCATGGCGGCGGCGGCCAAGGCGGCGCCCGACGGCTACACCATCCTCATGGGGCTGTCCTCGATCTCGATTTTCCCAGTGTCGGATCGGATCATGGGCAAGACGCCGCCCTACGAGCTGAAAGACTTTGCGCCGATCGCCCTCGTCACCGCGGACCCGACGGTGCTCGTGGTGCGCGCCGACGGCCGCTTCAAGACGCTCAAGGACTTCGTCGAGTACGCGAAGGCCAACCCGGGCAAGATCAACTATTCGTCCTCGGGCGTGTACGGCACGCTGCACGTGGCGATGGAAATTTTCGCCCATGCCGCCGGCATCCAGCTGTTCCATGTGCCCTACCAGGGCGGCGGCCCGGCGGTGACCGCGCTGCTCGGCGCACAGGTGGAGGCTTCGGCTCAGGGCCCGGCGGCGGCCATCGGCCAGATCCGCGGCGGCAAGATGCGCGCGCTGGCGAGCTGGGGCACCGAGCGGCTGAAGCTGCTGCCCGACATCCCGACCTTCAAGGAGCTCGGCTACGACGCCGAGTTCTACATCTGGTCGGGCGTGTTCGCGCCCGCCGCCACGCCCGCGCCGGTGCTCGGGCGGCTGCGCGAAGCCGTGCGCGAGGCGGCCATGTCCGCCGATTTCCGCAGCGCCATGGAAAAAGTCTCGACGCCGGTCAGCTACCTCGATGCGCCGGAGTTTCAGAAGTACTGGGATCGCGACGCCAAGCGCCTGGCGGCGGCGCTGCAGAAAATCGGCAAAGTGGAAGACCCCAAGAAATAGGGACGTACCCCATTTTCTAGTCGAGGGTGCGCTTGTAGAAGCGCAGGCCCATGGCGATCACCACGAGCATGAAAGCGAGGATCGGCCAGATCTGCGGCCACAGCTCGTGCAGCGCGTTGCCCTTGAGCATGATGCCGCGCACCAGCACCAGGAAATGCGTGAGGGGCAGCAGCGAGCCGATCCACTGCGCCCATTCCGGCATGCCGCGAAACGGGAACATGAAGCCGGACAGCAGGATCGACGGCAGGAAGAAGAAGAACGTCATCTGCATCGCCTGCAGCTGGTTGCGCGCGATCGACGAGAAGGTGATGCCCAGCGTCAGGTTGGCGGCGATGAATATCAGCACCACGAAGTAGAGCAGCAGCGGGTCGCCCCGCATCGGCACGTCGAACAGCGCCAGTGCGGCGGCGATGATCAGCGTCACCTGGATCAGCCCGATCATGATGTAGGGCACGATCTTGCCGGTCATCACCTCGATCGGCAGCGCGGGCGTGGACAGCAGGTTCTCGAAAGTGCCGCGCTCGCGCTCCCGCGTCATGGCAAGGCCGGTCATCAGCACCATGGTCATGGTGAGGATGGTGCCGATCAGCCCCGGCACGATGTTGTAGGCGGTGACCCCTTCGGGGTTGTAGCGCCGGTGCACGCGGATGTCGATCGGCGCCGGCGTGGCGGCAAGCTCGGCGAGCGGGCCGCGCAGGTCGCGCGTGAGCGCGTTCAGTGAAATCTGCGACAGTGCCGCGATCGCGTTGCCCGTGGCCGCGGGATCCGAGGCGTCCGCCTCGACCAGCAGGACCGGGCGCTCGCCGCGCACCAGCTTGCGGCTGAAATTCTCCGGGATGGTGACCGCGAACTGCACGCTGCCGTGCGCGAGCAGCTCGTCCAGCTCGGCCTCGTTCGCCGCCAGGTGGTCGATCCGGTAGTAGCCGCTGGTCTCCAGCGCCGAGACCAGGCTGCGCGCGTAAGACCCGGAATCGGCGGCGAGCACCGCAGTGGGCAGGCGCTTGGGATCGGCGTTGATGGCGTAGCCGAACAGGATGAGCTGCAGCACCGGGATGCCGATGATCATGCCGAAGGTGAGCCGGTCGCGCCTGAGCTGGATGAACTCCTTGACGATGATGCCCACCCAGCGCGACCAGGAGAGCCTCACCGCAGCTCGTCCTCAAGTCCCTGCAGGTCCTGCATGAGGTGGATGAACACATCCTCGAGGCCGGATTGCGATGGCTTCCAAGCGAGGCCGGGCTCCGCGCGGAAGGGCAGGATGGCGCTTTCGAGCGCGCTCGCGTCCTCGCCCGTGACATGCAGCGTATTGCCGAACGCCGTGACATGGGATATCCCGGCAAGCCCCTTGAGGCGCGCGTTGAGGGCGCTCAGCCGCTCCGACGCCCCGCTCACCTCCCAGGTGGACAGGCGGAATAGATGCAGCACTTCCTGCGGCGTGCCCGTCGCGAGCAGCCTGCCGTAGGCGATGTAGGCCAGGCGGTGGCAGCGCTCGGCCTCGTCCATGTAGTGCGTCGATACCAGCACCGAGATGCCCTGCGCGGCGAGCGCGTGGATCTCCTCCCAGAAATCGCGCCGCGCCTGCGGGTCGACGCCGGCGGTGGGCTCATCGAGCAGCAGCAGCTTCGGCCGGTGCAGCATGCAGGCGGCGAGCGCAAGGCGCTGCTTCCAGCCGCCGGAGAGCGTGCCGGCGAGCTGGTCCTGGCGCCGCTCGAGGCTCAGCTCGCGCAGGGCGCTCGACACCGCCGTCCTGCGCCCGCGCATGCCATACATGCGGGCGACGAACTCCAGGTTCTCGCGGATGGTGAGGTCCTCCCACAGCGAGAAGCGCTGGGTCATGTAGCCGACTTCGCGCTTGATCGAAGCGGTGTCCCGCACTACGTCGTAGCCCAGGCAGGTGCCGCGGCCCGAATCGGGCTTGAGCAGGCCGCACAGCATGCGGATGGAGGTGGTCTTGCCGCTGCCGTTGGGTCCCAGGAAGCCGTAGATCTCGCCGCGGCGCACCTGCAGGGAGAAATCTTTGACGACGTGCTTCTTGCCGAAGGACTTGTTCAGCCCGGACACGTCGATCACCAGGTCGGGGTTCACTTCAGCGTCACGTCCACCGGCTGCCCCGGGCGCAGGCTGCCGCCCTCGGGCCGCGCCTCGACCAGGTACACGAGCTTGCTGCGCGATTCCTTGCTGTAGAGCACCGGCGGGGTGTATTCGGCCTGGGTGGAGACGAAGCTCACCTTGCCCGCCACGGGCGCCGGGCAGCCGTCGCAGCGGATCTCCACCGGGTGTTCCGCGGCAATGGCGCCGAGCACCGTCTCGGGAACATAGAAGCGCACCTGGACGTTGCCCGGCGGCAGCAGCGCGACCACCGGGCGGCCCGCGGGCACCCATTCGCCTTCGGCGAAATAGGTGTCCTGCACCCGTCCGCCCGCCGGTGCGGCGACGCTCTTCTGCTCGAGCTTCCAGGCCGCCTGCGCGAGCGCCGCGCGCGCCGCGGCGACCTCGCTTTGCGCCGCCTTGCGCTCGGACTCGCGCCCCAGCGGCTGCTGCACGTTGCTGAGCTGGGCCTGCGCAGCGCGCACGCGCGCGAGGTCG
>CBDDRR010000036.1:0-4269 GCA_965233095.1 uncultured bacterium | reverse complement strand
CCTTGTCGGCGGTAGCTTCAGGGGCGGCGGCGCGCAGCGGGAACAGCCCTTCGGGCCAGGCGTGGCGCAGCCAGGGCCGCTGATCGGCGGCCGTTGCGCGCACGCCGAGCAGGACGTAGGCGGCGCGCTGCATCCGCCCGGCGGCGGGGAACAGCCCGCTGAGGTCCGGGTAGTCGAGCGCGCCCTCGGCCGGCAGCGCCAGTTCCAGCCAGTCCAGCGCGCGGCCTTGCTGCAATACCACGCAGACGCGGTACGCGCCCTCGGTGGCGTGCGCGTCGCTTGCCCACAGGGCGCCCAGGCGCGCCCCGGCGGCGCGCGCCTGCACAATCTGGTCGAGCCAGGCATCGGCACTGAGCCGCTGGCGTCGTACGGCCGTGAAACCCGGTACCGGTGCCATCTCCAGGTCCATGGCGCTCACCCGATCAGCCGCGCGGCGAGGCGGAACCAGGCCGCGAGCTGGCCCGGAATGTAGAGCCCCAGCAGCAGCACCAGCAGCAGGTGCGCGAACACCGGCAGCAGCGCCGGCGAGTGCGGCAACGGCAGCGAGTGGGGCTCGCCGAACACCATCGGCTGCACGCGCCGGAAGATGGCGCCGAAGGCGACGCCGAGCGCCAGCAGCAGGATCGGCGTCGCCCAGGGCTGCTCGCGCATGGCCGTGGTCAGGATCAGGAATTCGCTGGCAAACACGCCGAACGGCGGCATGCCCAGGATCGCCAGCGTGCCCACCATCAGGCCCCAGCCGATGGTGGGCGAGCGCAGCAGCAGGCCGCGGATGTCCTCCATGCGCTGGGTGCGGGCGAGCTGGGTGGCGTGGCCGACGGCAAAGAAAATGGCGCTCTTGGTCAGCGAATGCACGGTCATGTGCAACAGCGCCGCGAAATTGGCCACCGGCCCGCCCATGCCGAAGGCAAAGGTGATGATGCCCATGTGCTCGATCGACGAGTACGCGAACAGCCGCTTCACGTCGCGCTGGCGCCACAGGAAAAACGCCGCCACCAGCACCGCCAGCAGGCCGAAGCCCATCAGCATGCGCCCCGGCAGATCGCTGTGCAGCGCGCCGGCCACCAGGATCTTGCAGCGCACCACCGCGTACAGGGCGACATTCAGCAGCAGCCCGGACAGCACCGCCGACACCGGCGTCGGGCCTTCGGCGTGGGCGTCGGGCAGCCAGTTGTGCAGCGGCACCAGGCCCACCTTGGTGCCGTAGCCGACCAGCAGAAACACGAACGCGATCGCCAGCACCGTGGGTTCGAGCTGGCCCTTGACCGCATCCAGATGGGTCCACAGCAGCCCGCCGGCGCTGGCGCCCAGCACGCGCTCGGCGGCGAAGTACAGCAGGATGGTGCCAAACAGCGCCTGGGCAATGCCGACGCCGCACAGGATGAAGTACTTCCAGGCCGCCTCCAGCGAGGCGGCGGTGCGGTACAGCGACACCAGCAGCACCGTGGTCAGCGTGGCCGCCTCCAGCGCGGCCCACAGGTTGCCCATGTTGTTGGTGGTCAGCGCCAGCAGCATCGTGAACATGAACAGCTGGTACATGCTGTGGTAGAGCCGCAGGCGGCCGGGCGTAAGGTGGCCGCGGTCGGTCTCGATGCGCATGTAGGGGCGCGAGAACAGCGCCGTGGTGAAGCCGACCAGGCTGGTCAGCGCGACCAGAAAGACGTTGAAGGCATCGATGAAAAACTGCTCGTTGCCGATCACCAGTGGCCCGCCCAGCATCACCCGCGCGGTCAGCGCGCCGCCGGCCACGAAAGTGGCCAGGCTGAACAGCGCGTTCAGCTCCGCGGCGCGGGCGCGCTCACCCCACACCGCGAGCACCGCCCCGCCCAGCAGCGGCAGGCCGAGCAGCGCGATCAACTCCACAACCACCCCGTCACCGTCACCGGTTCACTCCTCCTTCAGGGTCTCGAGATGGCGCAGTTCCAGGCTGTCGAACTGCTCGCGAATCTGGAAAAAGAACACGCCGAGGATCACCGTCCCGACCAGCACATCCAGCGCGATGCCGAACTCGACCACCATCGGCATGCCCCGGGTCGCGGTGGTGGCGGCGAACACCATGCCGTTTTCGAGCGCCAGAAACCCCACCACCTGCGACACCGCCTTGCGTCGGCCGATCATCATCAACAGCGACAGCAGCACCATCGCGATGGCGATGCCGAGCGTCTCGCGGGTGATCTCGTGGCCGAACTGGGAGATCGGCTGGGCGAGACCGAAGGCGAAGATCACCAGCGCCAGACCGGCCAGCATCTGCAACGGGATGGCGACCAGCGTCTCGGTGTCCCACTGCAGGCCCAGCCGCGCGATCAGGCGGCGCAGGAACCAGGGCAGCAGCACCACCTTGAGCACCAGCGTGAGGGCGGCCGAATAATAGAGGTGATGCAGGCCGGCGCTGGTCGCCACCGCCACCGTCGAGGCGGCGAGCACGGCGCCCTGGACCGCGAACAGGTTGACCAGCGAGACAATGCGCCGCTGCGCCAGCATCGCGAACGACAGCAGCAACAGCAGCGAGGCGAGCAGTTCGACCCACTGCATGGCCAGTGGCACGCCGGTCACGCCACACCCCCGGAGAACAGCAGGCGGGTCAGCAGGCCGACCACCGCCAGCATGAAGGCCATGGCCAGGAATTCGGGCGCGCGGAACACCCGCAGCTTGGCGCTCAGCGTCTCGAACAGCGCCAGGGCCGCGCCGGCGACCGCCAGCTTGGCCACCAGCCAGACCATGCTCAGCAGCAGCGCGGTCGGCCCGGTGTCCTCGCCCGCCAGGCCGAAGGGCAGAAAAAAGGCCAGGCCCAGGCAGGCGTAGTTGAACAGCTTGAGCGCCGCCGCCCACTCGATCAGCGCCAGGTGGCGGGCCGAATACTCCAGCACCATGGCCTCGTGGATCATGGTCAGTTCGAGGTGTGTGGTCGGGTTGTCGATGGGCAGGCGGGCATTTTCCGCCACCGCCACCATGACGAAGGCGAGCGCCGCGAAGGCCAGGCTGGGGTTGATGGTGAAACCCTGCGCGAGCATGCGGTCGGCGAGCACCGGCACCGCCGTGCTGCCGCCGATCAGCGCGAGATTGAACAGCACCATCAGCAGCGCGGGCTCGGCCAGAAAGCCGATCAGCATCTCGCGGCGCGCGCCGAGCGAACCGAAGGCGGTGCCGACATCCATGGCGCCCAGCGCGATGAACATGCGCGCGGTCGCGAACAGGCCGACCAGCGCGATGGCATCGGCGACGCGGCCGGCCGGCAGATCCGTGCCCAGCGACGGGATGATGGCGGCGGCCACCAGCATGCAGCCGAACACCACATAGGGCACGGCGCGAAACAGCGGCGAGGCGGACTCGGCCAGCACCGCGTCCTTGTGCAGCAGCTTGCGCAGCAGGTGATAGGGCAGCAGCAGCGGCGGGGCGCTGCGGTTCTGCAGCCAGGCCCGGCACTGGTTGACCCAGCCCACCAGCAGCGGCGCCAGCGCCCCGGCGACGGCGATGGCGGCGGCCTGGGTCAGCAGCGCCGACCAGGTCACAGCACCACCACCAGCAGCGCCACCAGCGTGGCGAAGCCGTACAGCAGGTAGATCGCGATGCGCCCCTGCTGGAGCCGGCCGATCACCCGCGCCGCGGCCTCCACCCAGCGCACCACCGGCTGGTAGAACAGGTACCAGAAGCGGTCTTCCACCGTCACCTGGTAGCGCGGTGCATCATCGAAGGGCGACGGCAAATGCCGCTGCATGCGAAAGAACGGCTCGAACAGCTGGCGGATCGGCTGCCCGAAACCCTCGGCGGTGTCCTGCATGCGGGCGTCCTGCCAGGGATAGCCGCAGTCCCAGGCCGGGCCGCGCGCCACCCGGCCGTGATAGACGCGGCGGATCGCCAGAAAGCTGCCCAGCATCACCGCCGCGATGCCGACCGCGAACAGCAGCGGGCTGAAACTGGCGTGGCTGACTCCGCCCGCGCGCAACCAGCCGAGCTCGCCCCAGGCCGTGGTGGTCGGCCCGACCAGCAGGCTGACGGTGGCATCGAGGCGCGCCAGCAGCACACCCGGCAGCAACCCCAGGCCGACACAGGCCGCGGCCAGCGCGACCAGGGCGGTGCGTTCGAAGCGTCCGGCGTCGTGGGCCTGTTCGAGCCGGGGCTCGCGCATGCGGCTCAGAAAGATCACCCCGTAGAACTTCACCATCACGTAGCCGGCGAGCGCCGAGGCCAGCACCAGCAGCGCCGCGCCGACCGGCAGCAGCATGTTGACGAACGGCAGCGGCAACTGCGGCGACACCAGAAACGCCTGCA
>CBDDRR010000035.1:0-8009 GCA_965233095.1 uncultured bacterium | reverse complement strand
GGTGACGCGGATCTTTGTCAGCACGTGGGCCAGCGTGGTCAACGGCCGGCTGAACTGGGGAATTCCGAAGGATCATGCGACGTTCGAGCGCCGCCCGACCGGGCGCGGCGAGCGCATCGACGTCTCGATAGCGGACCGGCGTGTGGCCGCCCTGGGGCTCGAAGCCCGCGGCCCGGCGCTGCCGGTGCATGCCGGCCTGCTGCCCGGCGCGCTGCGCCGCCTGGTCCAGTATCACGGCGCCCAGCGCTTCGAATTCACGCCCAGCGCGCGAGGCCGCGCGTCACTGGCGCGTGTCGGCAGAATCGATGCCGATGCCGAGCTGCTGGACGATTTCTCTGCCGCGCGGGTTGCCCTGGGACTGCGCATTCCCGCGTTCCGGCTGCACTTTCCCGCCGCTGGCAGCCGGCCGCGTTGACCGGCGCGATCAGCTCAGCGCATTTCCCCCGCACCACGCTGCAGGAAGTCGACGGCCACCGTGGTCAACGCTTCCAGGCCGACGCGAAGCGTGCTCTCGTCGACGTCGAAGCGCGGCGAGTGATTCGTGGGCGCCGTGGCGGGATCCGTGCCCTCGGGCGTCGCGCCGAGGTAGAAGTAGAAGCCGGGCACCTCGTTGGCGAAGTAGCTGAAATCCTCGGCGGGCATCAGCCGCGGGACTTCGAACACACGGTCCTCGCCGGCGGCACGGTACAGGCTCGGCAAGGTTGCGGCCACCAGCTCGGGGTCGTTGACGGTGACCGGGTAACCGCGATGCACATGCACCTCGGCCGCCGCGCCCGAGGCCGCGGCGAGACTGGTCGCGGTCTGCCGGACACGCGCGTGAATGTCTTCGCGAATGCCCTCGTCGAAGGTCCGGATGGTGCCCTGCAGGTAGACGTCGTCGGGAATGATGTTGTTGCGGATGCCGCCCTCGATCTGGCCGACGGATATCACCGCCGGCACGTTCGAAATGTTCACCTGCCGGCTGGTGATCGTCTGCAGGCCCAGCACGATCTGCGCCGCCGGCACGAAGGGATCGACACCCAGCCACGGCATCGAGCCGTGCGTTTGTGCGCCCTTGACCGTGATCTCGAAGCGGTCGGCGGCCGCCATTGCGGGACCGGGCCGATAGCCGATATGTCGCGCGTTGAAGTTGGACAGCACGTGCAATCCGAACACCGCGTCCGGACGCTTCCAGGCGAACAAGCCCTCTTTCAGCATCAGCTCGGCGCCGCCTTCCTCTCCCTCGGGCGCGCCCTCCTCGGCCGGCTGGAAAATGAACAGCACGGACCCGGGCAGCTGGTCGCGCATCCCGGCCAGCAGCTCCGCCGCGGCCATCAGGATCGCGGTGTGGGCGTCGTGGCCGCAGGCGTGCATCACGCCCGTGCGGCTGCCGTTGTACTCGGCGACAACCTCTGACGCGAACGGCAGGCCAGTCTGTTCCGTTACCGGCAAAGCGTCCATGTCGGCGCGCAGCGCGACCATGGGACCCGGGCGGCCGCCCTCCAGGTAGGCCGCCACGCCCGTGTGGGCGATCCCGGTACGCACCTCGAGGCCCAGCCCGCGCAGGTGCTCGGCCACTAGTGCCGCGGTGCGGAACTCGCGGTTCGACAGCTCGGGATTGGCGTGGATGTCGCGGCGCCACTCGATCAGCTTCTGCTCGAGAGAGGCGGCGCGGCCGGCGATCGTCGCCTGGTCGATCGCCATAGTCGGGCTCGTGCCGGCCAGTCCAAGCATCAACAGCAACAACGTGGTTCCGCGGCGCATCAGGGTCTCCGGCAGCTCAGGCAGTCCGCGGAGCTTACCTCAGCCGTCCGTCACACGCCGAGGTAGGCGAGGATGCCCCTTGCGGCCTCGCGGCCCTCGAACACGGCGGTCACCACCAGGTCGGAGCCGCGCACGTTGTCGCCGCCGGCGAAGATCTTCGGATGCGTGGTCTGGAAGGGGTAGCGGCCCGCGGCGTCGACGCGTAGCCGCCCGTCCGGCCAGGTCTCGACGCCGGCGCCCGTCAGCCAGGCCGGCGGGTCGGGGCGGAAGCCGAAGGCAATGATCACTGCGTCCGCGGGGAGGATTTCCTCGGTGCCGGGAACTGGCTCGGGCCGTCGGCGACCGCCGGGGCCCTTGTCGCCGAGCCGGGTGCGCACCACCTTCACGCCTTCCGCCGCGCTGCTGCCGACGATCTCGATGGGCTGGCGGTTGAAAAGGAACTCGACGCCTTCCTCGCGGCTGTTCTTCACCTCGCGGCGCGAGCCCGGCATGTTCCTCTCGTCGCGGCGATATGCGCAGGTGACGCCGACCGCACCCTGGCGGATCGCGGTGCGGTTGCAGTCCATGCCGGTGTCGCCGCCGCCGAGCACCACCACGCGCTTGCCGGCCATGGAAAGGAACTCCTCGCCATCCGCCATCAGGCCAAGCTCCCGCCGCGCATTGGCGACCAGGTAGGGCAAAGCCTCGTACACGCCCGGCAGGTCTTCGCCCGGCAAACCGCCCTTCACGTAGCGATAGGCGCCGGTGCCGGCGAACACCGCGTCGTAGTCGGACAGCAGCTGGTCGAGCGTGATGTCGCGGCCGATCTCGCAGTTGAGCACGAACTCGACGCCCATGCCTTCCAGCAGCATGCGCCGGGTCTCGACGACCTCTTTCTCCAGCTTGAAGGGCGGGATGCCGAACGTCAGCAAGCCGCCGATGCGCGGGTAGCGGTCGTACACGACGGGCCGCACGCCATGGCGCGCCAGCACGTCGGCGGCAGCGAGCCCGGCCGGGCCTGCGCCGATGATCGCCACCTCGCGCCCGGACGTCTTGACGCCGGACAGGTCAGGGCGCCAGCCCTGGCGCACGGCCGCGTCGGTGATGTACTTCTCGATGCTGCCGATGGTGACCGCGCCGAAGCCGTCGTTCAGCGTGCAGGCGCCCTCGCACAGCCGGTCTTGTGGACACACCCGGCCGCAGATCTCGGGCAGCGAGTTGGTCCGATGGGACAGCTCGGCCGCCTCGAACAGGTTGCCTTCCTCGACCAGCTTGAGCCAGTTGGGGATGTAGTTGTGTACGGGACACTTCCACTCGCAGTACGGATTGCCACAGTCGAGGCATCGGCCGGCCTGCTTGTGCGCGCTTTCCGCGTCGTACTGGCCATAGATCTCCCGGTAATCGCGCACGCGGTCCTTGGGCGGCACCTTGCGCGGATCCTTGCGCGGGATCTCGAGAAAGCGAAGCGGCTTTTCCTGGCTCATGGCTGTCTCACGCCGCGCGCCGCAGCGAATCGATGAGGCTCTCGAGGTCCGCCGCCTTCGGCTTCACCAGCCAGAACTTCGGCAGGTAGGAGCGGAAGTCGTCGAGAATCTCGCGCCCCCATGCGCTGCCTGTCTCGCGCGCGTGCGCCTCCAGCAAGCCACGCAGGTGATGCAGGTGCGCCTCCATGGTCTCCGGCGTGATGCGATGGATGTCGATGAGCTCGTGGTTGTAGCGGTCGACGAAGTCGCGATCGATGTCGAGCACGTAGGCGAAGCCGCCGGTCAGGCCGGCGCCGAAATTCACGCCGGTGCGGCCCAGCACCACCGCCACGCCGCCCGTCATGTACTCGCAGCCGTGGTCGCCGCAGCCCTCGACCACCGCGACCGCGCCCGAGTTGCGCACCGCGAAGCGCTCGCCGGCGGTGCCGGCGGCGAACAGGTGCCCGCCGGTCGCGCCATACAGGCAGGTGTTGCCGATGATCGGCGCGCTCCGCGCCTCGAAACGGCTGCCGGTCGGCGGGTAGATCACCAGCCGGCCTCCCGACATGCCCTTGCCCACGTAATCGTTGGCGTCACCCTCGAGATAGAGGTGCAAGCCGCCGACGTTCCAGACGCCGAAGCTCTGGCCGGCGGAGCCCTTCATGCGGATCACGACCGGGTCCGCCTCGAGGCCGAGATTGCCGTAACGGCGCGCAATCTCGCCCGACAGCCGCGCCCCGATGGAGCGATGGAAGTTCTTCACCTCGTAGAAGAAAGTGCCGCCGCGTCGCTCCTCGATGGCCTGGCCGCAGTCGGCGACCATGCGCTCGTTGAGCAGGCCCTCGTCGAACGGCGGGTTGCGCGCCTCGGTGCAGAAGCGCGCCTCGCCGGCTGACAGCCCGCCGGCGCTGTGCAGCGGCTTCAGGTCGAGGCGCCGCTGGCGCGGTGTCTCACCCGGCAGCGGTGCCGCCAGGTCGGCGCGCCCGATCAGCTCCTCGATGCTGCGCGCGCCGAGCGCGGCGAGCAGCTCGCGGGTCTCGCGTGCCACGAAGCGGAAGTAGTTCATCACCATCTCGGGCAGGCCGATGAAGTGCCGCTCGCGCAGTACCGGGTGCTGCGTTGCCACGCCGGTGGCGCAGTTGTTCAGGTGGCAGATGCGCAGGTACTTGCAGCCCAGCGCCACCATCGGTGCGGTGCCGAAACCGAAGCTCTCGGCGCCCAGCACCGCCGCCTTGATGACGTCCGCGCCGGTCTTCAGGCCGCCGTCGGTCTGCAGGCGCACTCGATGCCTGAGGCCGTTCTGCACCAGCACCTGGTGGGTCTCCGCGAGCCCCAGCTCCCAGGGCGAGCCAGCGTACTTCGTCGAGGTCAGCGGACTCGCGCCAGTGCCGCCGTCGTAGCCGGAGATGGTGATGAGATCCGCATAGGCCTTGGTGACGCCGGCCGCCACCGTGCCGACACCGGCCTGCGCCACCAGCTTCACCGACACCAGCGCCTGCGGGTTGACCTGCTTCAGGTCGAAGATCAGCTGCGCCAGGTCCTCGATGGAATAGATGTCGTGATGCGGCGGCGGCGAGATCAGGCCGACGCCCGGCCGCGCATAGCGCAGCTTCGCGATCATCTCGTTGACCTTGTGGCCCGGCAGCTGGCCGCCCTCGCCGGGCTTGGCGCCCTGCGCGATCTTGATCTGCAACACCTCGGCATTGACCAGGTACTCGGCGGTGACGCCGAAGCGCCCGGAAGCGACCTGCTTGATCTTGGAGAGCTTCTCCGTGCCGTAGCGCGCCTTGTCCTCGCCGCCCTCGCCGGAGTTCGAGCGCCCGCCGAGGCGATTCATGGCGATGGCAAGCGCCTCGTGCGCTTCCGGCGACAGCGCGCCGAGGCTCATGCCGGCCGAATCGAAGCGCTTGTAGAGCGCCTCCTCGGGCTCGACCTCGTCCAGGGGGACCGGCGGCCCCAGCGGCTTCACCTCGAGCAGGTCGCGAATCACCATCGCGGGCCGCTCGTTCACCAGCCGCGCGTACTCCTGGTAGACGGTGTAGTCGCCGCTCTGCACGGCGGCCTGCAGGGTCGCGATGACATCCGGGTTGTAGGCGTGGTACTCGCCGCCGTGCACGTAGCGCAGCAGGCCGCCCTGCTCGACGTCGCTGCGCGCGTTCCAGGCGCGCTGCGCGAGGGCCATGGCGTCGGAGCGGAGATCGGTGAAATCGGCGCCCTGGATGCGCGACACGCTCCCCGGGAAACAGCGCGCCACGACCTCGTCGTGCAGCCCGACGATCTCGAACAGCGCGGCGCCGCGATAGCTCGCGATGGTCGAGATGCCCATCTTCGACATGATCTTGAACAGGCCCTTGCGGACGCCGCGGCGATAGCTGCGGCCCAGCTGCCGGCCGCTCTCGCGCCCGCCCTTGAGCCGCCCGCTGCGGGCCAGGTCGTTGAGGCACTCGTAGGCCAGGTAGGGATAGATCGCCGTCGCACCGTAGCCGACCAGGCAGGCGAACTGGTGCGGGTCGCGCACCGTGCCGGTCTCCACCAGCAGGTTGCAGTCGCAGCGCAGCCCTGCGCGCACCAGGTGATGATGCACGGCGCCGGTCGCAAGCAGCGCATGGATCGGCACTGATCCCTGACGCAACTGGCGGTCGCTGAGCACGATGATCAGCTTGCCGGCGCGCACGGCCGCCTCGGCGTCGGCGCACAGCCGGTCGAGACCGTCCTGCAGGGGCTCGGCCTCGGGCCGGTTCAGGTCCAGCAGTTGGTAGCCGTTGTCCTGTTCCTGGTCCGCGAGCAGCTGGCGGAACTTGCGCTGCGACAAGACGGGCGAGTTGATGACGATGCGCCGGGCGTACTCGGGCCGCGGCTCGAACAGGTTGTGCTCCCGGCCGATCTGCGTCTCCAGCGACATCACCACGCGCTCGCGCAGCGAGTCGATCGGCGGGTTCGTGACCTGTGCGAACTGCTGGCGGAAGTAGTCGTACAGGGAGCGGACGCGCCGCGACATGAACGGCAACGGCGTGTCGTCGCCCATCGAGCCGACGGCCTCGGCTTCGGCCTCGCACAGCGGCCGCAGCACTTCTTCGCGCTCCTCGCGGGTGACGCCGAACATCTTCTCGTAGCGCGCCAGCTCCTCGCGCTGCATCGGCTCGGCGAGCAGCTGCGGGTCCACCAGCGAGGTCTCCAGGTAGCGTACGCCGCGGCGCAGCCAGTCCTTGAAGGGCGCCCGACTGGCGAGCGTCTCGTCGATCTCGCGCCATTCCATCAGCTTGCCGGTGGCCGTATCCGCGATGATCATTTCGCCGGGCCCGAGCCGCCCCTTGGCGATCACCTGCTCGGGGCGGTAGTCCCACACGCCGACCTCGGAGGCGATGGTCAGGTGATCGTCGTCGGTGACCACCCAGCGCGCCGGGCGCAGGCCGTTGCGGTCGAGAATGCAGGCGGCGTTGCGCCCGTCGGTCATGACGATGCCCGCCGGGCCGTCCCACGGCTCGAGGTGCATGCCGTAGTACTCATAGAAGGCACGCGTGTCGGAGTCGATGTCGTCCACGGTCTGCCACGCCGGCGGGATCAGCAGGCGGGCCGCCTGCATCATGTCCATGCCGCCGGCCACCAGCACCTCCAGCATGTTGTCGAGGCTGGACGAGTCGGAGCCGCTCAGCGACACCAGCGGCGTGAGCTGCTGCAGCTCCGGCAAGGCCTGGGAGCGGAACTTCGGCGCGCGGGCGATCGCCCAGTTGCGGTTGCCCTGGATCGTGTTGATCTCGCCGTTGTGCGCCAGGTAGCGGAATGGCTGGGCCAGGCGCCACTGCGGCAGGGTATTGGTCGAAAAACGCTGGTGGAACACGCAGACGCGCGCCGCGAGCCGCTCGTCGGCAAGGTCCGGGTAGAACACCGGCAGCTGCGCCGGCATCACCATCGCCTTGTAGGCGACCGTGTCGGGCGACAGGCTGGCGATGTAGAACACCGGGTCGCTGCTCCCGAGCTTCTGCTCGGCGCGCCGGCGCGCCACGAACAGCCGGCGACGGAAAGTGTCGGTCGGCATTGCCTCCGGCGCGGTGACGAATACCTGCTGGATCAGCGGCAGCGTCTTCAGCGCCTGTTCACCGCACGCCTCCGGATTGACCGGCACGGTGCGCCAGCCATCCAGCCGCAGCCCTTCGGCCGCCACGCAGGCGCGAATGGTGTTGCGTGCGGCCGCGGCGCGGGCCGGGTCATGGTCCATGAAGACCATCCCGGCCGCGAAGTGCGCGCCGGGCGCCAGGCCAGCCCCCTCGGCCACGGAGCGCAGGAAAGACTCGGGCGCGGACAGCAGGATGCCGCAGCCGTCGCCGGTCTTGCCGTCGGCGGCCACCGCGCCGCGGTGGGTCAGCCGGGCCAGCGCCGACACGGCGGTGGCGACCAGCCAGTGGCTGTCGCGACCCGCCAGGCTGGCGATCAGCCCGAAGCCGCAGCTGTCGCGCTCGAAAGCCGGTCGATAGAGGCCCTGCTCGGCAGACACAGTCAAGACTCCCTCCGGCCCTCGGCCGACCCGATCCGGGTTGCCCTGGATATCCACGATCCGGCCCGGAAAACGGACCGGTACTTGCAAGTGTTTGTTTTTATTCGATCACTTATGCACAAGCGAGTTTTGTGCGCAGTGCAACACAGACTATAATGCAGACTCGGCCACCGAGGTCAAATGCCGCGGCCGGATCGGCGCCGCCACTCGGCCCGCGTAACCTTCCATCCGCCGTCGTCGCGCAACGACAACTCCAGCGGAAAGGCGTCCGCCGACAGGCCGGCCGCGCCGGCGCCGCCCGACAGGACCTCCAGCCGCACCGTGGCGAGCTG
>CBDDRR010000034.1:0-5889 GCA_965233095.1 uncultured bacterium | reverse complement strand
TTCATCGCAGAGATTTTCCGCCGGCGCCACGGTGCGGAGCTGCGCAGCTTCGCGCCCAACCTGGTGCTGCTGGAACGCAGCGGACGCATCGCGGCGGCGGCCGGCTGGCGCGCGGCCGCAGAGGCGCCGCTGTTTCTCGAGAGCTACCTGGATGCACCCGTGGAGGTGGCGGTCAGCCGCGCGGCGGGCCATGCGGTGGCCCGCGAGCGCATCGTCGAAGTGGGTCATCTCGCCTCGGATGCGCCAGGCGGCACGGTGGCCGTAATCCTGGCGCTGGCGAGCCATCTCGACCGGCTCGGCTTCGAATGGGTGGTGTTCACCGCCACCGACGAGCTGATCTCCATCTTCCGGCGCCTGGCGCTGCCGCCGCTGGCTATTGCAGTGGCCGACCCGCGCCGGCTCGGCGCCCGGGCCAATGACTGGGGCCGCTATTACGACAGCCGGCCCGTGGTGGTCGCCGGCCGGATCCGGCTGGCGCTGGAGCGAGCGGCGCCCCGTGACTGAGACGTCCTGGCCGGACCTGCTGGCCTCGCATGACCCGCGCGACGTGCTGCTGGTCTCGGGCGCGCGGAACTGGTGCGCCGGCGAGGTACTCGCCGAGGTCACCGCGCTGCAGGCGCGGCTGGCGAATGCGCGGGTGGTTGCCGTGCTGGCCGACAACGGTCCGGCGTGGGTCATCGCGGACCTCGCGTGCCAGGCCGCCGGCGTGGTGCACCTGCCGCTGCCGGATTTCTTCAGCGCGACGCAGCTGCGCCATGCCCTCGAGCAAAGCGGCGCGGACACGGTCATCACCGACCGGCCCGAGCGGATGGGCGCGCTGGATCTCGATTTCGGCGTCACCGGGCAATGGCAGGGGCTCAGCTGGCTGCAACGCGCAGCCAAGCCGGTGCTGTTGCCGTCCGGCACGGCCAAGGTTTCCTTCACCTCCGGCAGCACCGGCGCGCCCAAGGGTGTGTGCCTGGGGGCCGCCGGGCTGCTGGACACTGCCGAGGCCGTGCGCGCGCGGCTCGGCGACCTGCGGCTGGGCGGCCACCTCGCGGTGCTGCCGCTGGCGCTGCTGCTGGAGAACGTCGCCGGCGTTTATGCGCCCCTGTTGCGCGGCCTGCCGATACATTTGCCGCCGCTCGGTGAGCTCGGCTGGCAGGGCATGGCGGGCTTCGATCCAGCGCGCCTCGACCGCGCGGTGCGCGAAGCTGCCGCCGGAAGCGTGGTGCTGGTGCCCGAACTGCTCAAGGCATGGACGACATGGCTTGTCCGCACCGGTGCTGCGGCGCCCGAGACATTGCAGTTCGTCGCCGTCGGCGGCGCGCGCGTCGCGCCCGAGCTGCTGCGTGCGGCCCGCGCCGTCGGCATACCGGCCTACCAGGGTTACGGCCTCACCGAATGCGGTTCCGTGGTGGCGTTGAACCGGCCGGGCGACGAGGGCCACGGCGTGGGCCGGCCGCTCGGCCACGCCAGGCTGTCGGTGGAGAACGGTGAACTGCACGTCGCCACGCGGGCGTTCCTCGGCTACGTCGGCGCGCTCCCGCCGGCTTCGGACAGCTTCCCGACCGGCGATCTCGCCGCAATCGACGGCCGTGGTCACCTGCACCTGGCGGGCCGGCGCAGCAACCTGCTGATCACTTCCTACGGGCGCAACATCTCGCCCGAGTGGATCGAGGCCATGCTGCTGGCCGACCCGCGCATCCTGCAGGCCGTGGTGCTCGGTGACGGCCAGGCCGCACTCGGCGCGGTGGTGGTGCCCGCGCCCGGCACGCCAGCCGAGGCGGTGCGCGCCGTCATCGAGCGCATCAACGCCGTGCTGCCGGATTACGCACGGCTGGCGCACCACCTGGTCAGCGAACCGTTCACGGTCGCAAACGGCATGGCGACCGGCAACGGCCGTCCGCGCCGCGGCCAGGTCCACGTCTGTCACTCCGCTGCGTTGGCGGCGCTTCACCCGGTCGAGGTCTCCCCCGATGTCGTTCTATGAGCACCTGAAATCCGCCACCGAGGACGCGCGCCGCCACCTGCTGACCGCGCCGGTGGTTGCCGACTGCCTGCAGGGCCGCGTCGCCCGCGAGGACTACCTGGCCTTTCTCGGCCAGGCCTACCACCACGTGCGGCACACGACGCCGCTCCTGATGTCGCTCGGCGGCCGCCTGCCCGAGCGCCTCGGCTGGCTGCGGCCGGCAGTGGCCGAGTACATCGAGGAAGAGATCGGCCACGAAGAGTGGATCCTCAACGACATCGCCGCGGCCGGCGGTGACGCCGAGGCGGTGCGCACCAGCCGCCCCGACCTGCCCGCGGACGTGATGGTCGGCTACGCCTACGACATCGTGAACCGCCGCAACCCCGCGGCCTTCTTCGGTATGGTGTTCGTGCTGGAGGGCAGCAGCGCCGCCTTCGCACTGACTGCGGCTGAACAAATACAGGCGGCCCTCGGCCTGCCGGCGGCGGCGCTCACCTACCTGCGCTCGCACGGCCTGCTCGACCAGGAGCACACCAGGCACCTGGAACAGCTGCTCGAGCGCATGGAGCCCGAGGACCAGGCGGACGTCGAGCGCGCTGCGCGGGTGTTCTACAAGCTTTACGGTGACATCTTCCGCGCGCTGCCCGCGGGGAGGTCGACATGGAACTGAACCGCGCGCGCATCGTGCTGACCGGCGCCAGCGGCGGGCTCGGCGCGGCGCTGGCCAGGCGGCTCGCCGCGGCCGGGGCCGTGCTGCTCATTACGGGTCGCAACCCGGAGCAGCTTGAGCGGGCCAGGGAATCCGGCGGCGCCGGCTGTCGCGCCCTGCCGGCGGACCTCACCACGCCGGACGGCATCGAGGCCGTGGCACAGGCCGGGCGCGACTGTGGCGCGAACATCCTCATCAACAACGCGGGCGTTGGCGGCTTCGGCCTGCTTGCGCAGCAGTCGGCAGCGGATGTGGACCGCATCCTGGCGACCAACCTGGTGGCGCCGATCCAGCTCACCCGCGCGCTGCTGCCGACCTTGTCCGCGCAGCCAGCCGCGGCGGTGGTCAACGTCGGCTCCGCCTTCGGCGCCATTCCGTTCGCCGGCTTCGCCGCCTACTCGGCCGCCAAGACCGGGCTGCACGGCTTCTCGCAGGCGCTTCGTCGGGAGCTGGCCGACTCGACCGTGCGCGTCATCCACGTCGCGCCACGCGCCATCGACACGCCGCTCAACTCGCCGGCGGTGGTCGCGCTCAACAGGTCGCTCGGCAACGCCTGCGATTCCCCCGACGTGGTGGCAGCGCGCATCGTGCGCATGCTGCAGCAGGACACGGCGGACGCGCTCATCGGCTTCCCGGAGCGATTTTTCGCCTGGCTGAACGGCGTCGCCCCCGCGCTGGTGGACCGCGGCGTGCGCGGCAAGCTCGCGGCCATCAAGCAGCACGCTGCGAACTGACACCTGATTGACCCGATTTTCCCGGAGAACACCCATGTTGCAGAAATTCATGTTCACATTCGTGCTGGTCTGGTTGCTTGCGGCGGGCGCCGCGGCCGCGACGGCAGAGGACCTGGTCGGACCGCTGCAGGCGCGCTGGGCCGAGATCAGGTACCAGGTCCCCGACAAGCAGCAGGCCGCGGAATATCACCTGCTGGCCGAGGAGGCCCACCGGCTCAGCGAGGCGCATCCCAACGAGGCCTCGGTGCTGATCTGGGAGGGCATCATCGTGTCCAGCGAGGCGGGCGCACGCGGCGGCCTCGGTGCGCTGTCGCTCGCCAAACAGGCGCGCAGGCTGCTCGAAGAGAGCCTCAAGCTGGACGAGGCGGCCATGAACGGCTCGGCCTACACGAGCCTGGGCACGCTGTACGCCAAGGTGCCGCGCCGGCCGATCGGCTTTGGCAACAAGCGCCGCGCGGAGGAGCTGTTCCAGAAGTCGCTGGCGATCAATCCGGACGGCATTGATCCGAACTTCTTTTACGGCGAGTATCTGCTCGATCGGGGCCGCGTGGCCGAAGGCCGCGCCCACCTCGAGAAAGCCCTCGCGGCGCCGCCCCGGCCGGGGCGCGAGCTGGCCGACACCGGCCGCCGCCAGGAGGCCGAGGCATTGTTGAAGAAGATCGCCGGCGAAACCTGACCATTGAAAATACTGCTGGTCGAAGACGATGCGTTGCTCGGCGACGGCATCCGCAGCGGGCTGGTGCTGTCGGCCTTCGCAGTCGACTGGGTGAAAGACGGCGAGACGGCGCTTTATGCATTGTCCGGCCAGGCCTACGACGCCTGCGTCCTCGATCTCGGCCTGCCGGGCAAGGACGGCCTTGCGGTGCTGCGCGAGCTGCGCCGGCGGGGCGGGCAGACGCCTGTGCTCGTGCTCACGGCGCGGGATACCCGCCAGGACAAGATCGCGGGACTCGACAGCGGCGCGGATGACTACCTCACCAAGCCGTTCGAGCTCGATGAGTTGCTGGCGCGGCTGCGCGCGCTGATCCGGCGCGCCAAGGGCATGGTGTCACCCGTGCTCGAGCACGGCGGCGTCACCCTCGACCCGGTCACCCAGCGGGTCAGCCGCGACGGCGAGGAGGTGCAGCTCTCCGGGCGTGAGTATGCGCTGCTGCTGGATTTCATGACCCATCCGCGGCACATCCGCACCCGCCGCCAGCTCGAGGAGAGCCTGTATGCCTGGGGCGAGGAGGCGGGCAGCAACACCATCGAGGTCTACATCCACCACCTGCGCAGGAAACTCGGCGCCGCCCTCATCGAGACGCTGCGCGGGCGTGGTTACCGGCTCGGCGACGGCGGGTCATGAGAGGGTTGTCGGGCGCCGACCGGGTGCGCTCGCTGCGCTGGCGGCTCATCGTGGTGCTGACCGTCGCGATGTTGCTGACCTGGGTGGTCACTGGCCTGGTCAGCTACAGCAAGGCGCGGCACGAGGCCGAGGAGCTGATGGACGGCGGTCTGGCCCAGGTCGGCCACCTGTTGCTGGCAGTGATGCAGGACAACGAGGCGCAGCTGGCCGACCTGGCGCGTCGCCTGGCCGGCGCGCGCGGCGACCGGGACAGCATCTACGAGCCGCCACTGGAGTTCCAGGTGGGGCGCGCCGACGGCGTGATCCTCGCGCGCTCGCTCGACGCGCCCGAGCTGCCGATTCTCGGCGTCGCGGGCTACAGCGACATCATCCGCCACCACGAGTCGTGGCGGGTGCTCAACCTGGCTTCCGCCGACGGGCGCTACCGCGTGCAGGTGTCGCAGGACATCAGCCTGCGCGATCGTGCCGCGCTGGAGGTGGCCGGCCAGACGGTTCTGCCCCTGCTCGTGATCGTGCCGCTGCTGATCGTGCTGGTGTACTTCTCGGTGCGCGGCGGCCTGCGGCCGCTGGACCGGCTGGCGGGCGATGTGGCGGCGCGCAGCCCGGAGAACCTTGCGCCGCTGTCGGGCAGGCAAGTGCCCACCGAGGCACGGCCGCTGGTCGCCGCGCTCAACCGGCTGTTCGCACGGGTCGACCGGGCGCTCGAGAACGAGCGGCGCTTCACGGCCGACGCCGCGCACGAGCTGCGCACGCCGCTGGCGGCGCTCAAGGTCCAGGCGCAGGTCGCCCTGCGCAGCCGGGACACGGCGATGCGTGACAACGCACTGCAGCAGATCAACAGCGGTGCAGACCGTGCCGCCCACCTGGTGGAGCAGATGCTGCGGCTGGCGCGGCTGGACCCGCAGCAGCGGCTGGAGAACCCCGAGGCGGTTTCGCTGCCGGGCCTGGTCAATGAGGCCATCTCCGTCGTCAGGGCCGCGCCCGGCCAGGCGGGCCGACAGATCTCCGTGACGTTGCCGGAGCGCGTTGTCGTGGTGCGGGGCGAAGCGGAATTGCTGCGCATTGCGTTGCGCAACCTGCTCGACAACGCGCTGCGCTATACGCGACCCGGCGACGAGGTCCGGGTCGTGCTGGAGAGCGCGGGCGAGCA
>CBDDRR010000033.1:0-5260 GCA_965233095.1 uncultured bacterium | reverse complement strand
GGCAATCATCGCCATTGGGGTGAAGCGCTCCGGCACCTCGAATGCCTCGGCGAGCTTCGCCTTGTCATAGCCGCCCATCTGGTGCACCACCAGCCCCAGCGCGGTTCCCTGCAGGCACAGGTTTTCCGAGGCCGCGCCCGTGTCGTGCTGACCCCAGCGGTTCGTCTTGCCGTTGCGGAATTCGGCGGCGGCGAACGATGCCAGCAGCACAGGCGCGTTCTTCACCCAGTACTGGTTGCCGGGGCTGAGACATTCCCAGGCTCGCTGCCAGCCGGTGGGGTTGTCGAAACGATCCCAGGCGAGGTAGCGCCAGGGCTCATCGCCGTTGCAGGAGGGCGCCCAGCGGGCGGCCTCGAGCAGGACCACGAGGTGGTCGCGCGCCACGCGTCGGCCCGGATCGATGGCGCGGGCGCTCCAGCGGCGCGCGATGAGGTCGTGGACCGGGAGGGAGGTGCGGGCAAGCTTGGTGTCCGGCATGGAAAGTTCCTCTCTGCGGGGCGGGGCGGAACCCCGGCGGGGCTTGTCGTTATTCTACCCGGCGCGATTGACCATCCGCCCGCGCGGACGCTACATTGACGCGATGCACAATCCAGTTTCGGAAGTCACCGACGACCTCCGCCGGGCGCGCAAGCGTATGCAGTCGGCGGGCGAGGAAATCGCCAACAGCGCCAGCCACGGCGCCGGACTCCTGCTCGCGGCCGTCGGCACCCCGTTCCTGCTGGGCGAGGTGGCGCGCAATGGCGGGGTGGCCGATCTCGTCGGCGCCGCGGTCTTTGTCGCGACCGTGCTGCTCGCCTACCTGGCCTCGACCTTGTATCACGCCGTCCCCTGGCCGCGCGCCAAGGCCGTGCTGCGGGCCATCGACCACAGCTCCATTTTCCTGCTGATCGCTGGAACCTACACGCCGTTCACGCTCGGCGTGTTGCGCGGCGGCTGGGGCTGGACGCTGTTCGGCATGGTCTGGACGCTGGTGCTGGCCGGCGTGATCATGAAATCGCTCGGCGGCGTGCGGTTTCACAAGCTGTCGATGGCTGTTTATCTCGGCATGGGCTGGCTGATCGTAGTTGCCATCGTGCCGCTGGTCGAGCGGATGCCGCCGGCGGGCCTGGCCTGGCTGGTTGCCGGCGGGTTGTCTTACACCGGCGGCGTGCTGTTCTACGCGCTGGACCGTTACCGCTACTGTCACTTCATCTGGCACCTTTTCGTGCTGGGCGGCACCGCCTGCCACTTCGTCGCGGTAATGCACTACGCGGCCGGTTGAGGCCGTCCGGCGGCCGCGGCCACTCGGCTGCTCCCTGCGGCAATCCCTGTCGGTATCTCTCCTGATGGCGGTCATCGGGCCGCGACCTAAGCTGAGCTCAGTGCACACCCATGGACAGGACGGGGTGCGGTCCGCATGCCGGAGCTAGATTCAGCCACGGAGGGCATGGCGTCTTTTCGTGGGTTCCATACCCGCTACCGGATCGTCGGGCGGAGCGGTTCGCGCCGACCGCTGCTCTGCATTCATGGCGGCCCGGGCTTCGGCATGGACTATCTCCAGCCGCTGGAGGAAATGCACACCACCGGGCGACAAGTCGTGCTCTACGACCAGCTCGGCTGTGCGGGTTCCGACCATCCTGGCGCGGCAATCGACTGGTCGCTCGAGCTGTTTCTCGAGGAACTGGACGCGGTGCGCAATGCCGCCAGGCTGGACGAATGTCACGTGCTCGGGCACGGCTGGGGGGGAATCCTTGCCTTGGAGCACACGCTGCGCGAGCCCGCGGGGGTCAGCAGCCTGGTCCTCTCGAGCGGGTTTCCCAGCGTGCCGCAGTGGCGGCGTGAGCTCGCCCTGCTGGTGGCGGCATTGCCCGAAGAAATTCGCCTGCCGCTGTATCGGCACAGCGCCGCGGGCACGACCGCCTCGACAGACTGTTGCTGCGTCATCGACGCAGTACTGCGACGCAACCTGTGCCGGCTGACGCCCTGGCCGGACCGTCTCGAGCGCAGCCACCAGGAGGCGCGCAAACATCCCGAGGCGCGCATCGCCATGCTCGGGCCGAGCGAGCTGGAGCCTGCCGGAGTGCTGGCAGACTGGGAAGTCACCGCGCGGCTGGGCGAGGTCCAGTGCCCGACACTGGTGGTCTCCGGGCGGCACGACCTGGTTACGCCGCCGATGGCCGCCGCCCTTTACCAGGGCATTCCCAGTTCAGACTGGGTCGTGTTCGAGCACAGTGCCCACGTGCCCCACCTCGAGGAGCCGCAGCGCTACCTTGAAGTGCTCGACGGGTTCCTGGAGAAGGCGGAGAGCGCGCAGCGCTCGCAGCTGCGCTGATTCAGGCCGACCGCTTTTTCGGATAGTCGAACCAGGCGGAGCGGGCCTCGGCGGGCTCGATGGCGGACCATTCGGCTGCGTCGAATTCGACGCAAAGCATCCCGGCGGTCGGCATATTGTCGATGCGCACGTCGTCCAGCATGTTGGCGAGCTCGGTCATGCCGGGGTTGTGACCGACCACCATCAGCGTGGCCGCCGCGGCCGGTGCGCGGCCGATGATCGTCAGCATGGTGCCCGGCGCGGCGTGGTACAGCTGCGCTTCCTCGACGATCCGGTCCTCACGGTAACCGAGCTCACGGGCGACGGCGCGCGCCGTGCTGATCGCGCGCACGGCAGTGCTGGAAATGATCAGGTCGGGGGCCTGGCCGCGGCGCGCCAGGCGGCGACCCATCTCCGGCACGTCACGCAGTCCACGCGGCGCGAGGGGGCGATGGAAGTCGTCCAGTCGCGGATCGTCCCAGTCCGATTTTCCGTGCCGCAGCAGAATCAGTCGTAACATCGGCATGTCCAGGCGCTCAGTCCGGCAGCTCAACCTCGACCCGGCCATCGCTGACGCGCACCGGGAAGGTCTGCACGGCTTCGTACGCCGGCGGCGTCAGCGCTCGGCCGGTGCGCAGGCAGAAGCGGGCGCCGTGCCGCGGGCACACCACCTGGTCGCCGACGATCGGCCCGCCGGCGAGCTCTGCGCCGTCATGCGTACAGACGTCTTCGATCGCGTAAAGCGTACCGTCCACGTTGAACACCGCGGCGGTAAGGTCGTCGGTCTCCAGCAGCGCGAAGCCGCCCGGCTCGATGTCGTCCGCCGCCGTCACGTCGTGCCACTTGCCCATCAAAACATTCCCGTCTGCAGTCGTGCCGCTTCCGACATCATGTCCCTGTTCCACGGCGGATCAAAGGTCAGCTCCACGCGTGCCTCGCGGATGGTCGGGATGATCTCGAGCTTGTCTTTCACGTCCATGACCAGCACCTCGCCCATGCCGCAGCCAGGCGCCGTCAGGGTCATCGTGACTTCCACGTCGCGCTCACCGCTCTCGGCGGGCTTGAGCTTGCACTGGTAGATCAGGCCGAGGTCGACGACGTTGATCGGGATTTCCGGATCGAAGCAGGTGCGCAGCTGCTCCCAGACGAGGTCCTCGACATCCTCGTCGGCCGCGTCCGGCGCCAGTTGAGGCGGCAGCACCGGATCCTTGCCGAGTGCGTCGGCGTCCTCGCCGGCGATGCGGAACAGGTTGCCGTCGAGATAGACCGTGAAGCTGCCGCCGAGCGCCTGCGTGATCAGCCCGCGGGCGCCCTTGCGGAGGATGACCTGGTCGCCGGCCGGCACGATAATGGCCGTGCAGTCGCGCGCCAGGGTAACGGGTTCGCTGTCTTGTCCGTACATGACTGCCTTCTATTCGGTACTGACTGTGCCGCCCTGGTCGAGGGCGGAGTGCACGGTGTGCCAGCACAAGCTGGCGCACTTGACGCGGCTGGGGTATTCACGGACGCCGGCGAGCGCCGCCAGCTTGCCGATGGCGCCGAGGTCGGGCTCCTCGGCACCGGTGAGCATGCCGTGGATGCGTGCGAACATGGCCTCGGCCTCGGCGCGCGTCTTGCCGCGCAGCGCCTCGGTCATCAACGAGGCCGAAGCGACTGAAATCGCGCAGCCGGACCCCTCGAAGGCCACGTCCTCGATGCGATCATCGGCCCCCAGCTTGAGATAGACCTGCAACTTGTCGCCGCAAAGCGGATTGAGCCCCTCGGCATGGCTGCAGGGCGGCGGAATCTTGCGAAAGTTCCGCGGGTTGCGGTTGTGATCGATGATCACGTCGCGGTACAGGTCGGCGAGGTTCATCCGGCGAACACCTCGCGTGCATGCCGCAGCGCTGCGGCCAGCCGGTCGATCTCCGCCCTGGTGTTGTAGAAGGCGAACGAAGCGCGTGCCGTTGCGGGAACACCGTAGTACTCCATGACGGGCATGGCGCAGTGATGGCCGGTGCGGATCGCTACGCCGGCATGGTCGACGATGGTGCCGATGTCGTGCGGATGGACCCCGTCCAGGACGAAGGAAATCACCGCGGCCTTGTGTGGCGCCGTGCCGATGATCCTGAGACCTTCGATCTCGCTGAGTGCGGCGGTGCCGTACTCGAGCAATTCCTGCTCCCATGCGGCCGCGCGATCGATATCGAGGCGCTCGAGATAGTCGATTGCAGCGCCGAGCCCGACGCCACCGGCGATATGCGGCGTGCCGGCCTCGAACTTCCACGGCAGCTCGTTGTAGGTGGTCTTCTCGAAGCTGACCGCGAGGATCATGTCGCCGCCGCCTTGCCACGGCGGCATGGCGGCGAGCAGCTCCTCCCGGCCCCACAGCACGCCGATCCCGGTGGGCCCGAACATCTTGTGGGCCGAAAAGGCATAGAAATCGCAATCCAGCGCCCGGACGTCCACGCGCATGTGCGGCACGCCCTGGGCGCCGTCGAGCAGCACCAGCGCACCCACCGACCTGGCAAGCGCCACCAGCTCCGCCACCGGGTGGATGGTGCCGAGTGCGTTGGAGACGTGGCCGCAGGCGAGCAACCGCGTGCGCGGCCCGACCAGGCCGCGCGCCGCATCAAGGTCGAGTTCGCCGACCGGCGTCATGGGAATGACCTTGAGCACGGCGCCGGTCTGCTCGCACACCATTTGCCAGGGCACGATGTTGGCGTGGTGCTCCATCTGGGTGACGAGAATCTCGTCGCCACGGCGGAGGTTGGCGCGGCCCCAGCTCTGTGCCACCAGGTTGATGGCCTCGGTGGTGCCGCGCGTGAAGATGATCTCCTTGACCGAGGTCGCGTTGACAAAGCGGCGCACTTTTTCGCGTGCGCCCACGGAGGCGTCCGTGGCGCGCTGGCTGAGCTGGTAAAGGCCTCGATGCCCATTGGCATGGAGGTGGCGGTAGTCCTCTGCCATTGCCTCGAGTGCCGACACCGG
>CBDDRR010000032.1:0-13306 GCA_965233095.1 uncultured bacterium | reverse complement strand
CGCGAAGGGTCCGCCCGCATCGGCGGCCGCGAGTTCCATGTCGTCGACCTGCCTGGCACCTACAGCCTGACCTCCAACTCCGAGGAGGAGCGCATCGCCCGCGAGTTCATCCTGCGGGAGCGGCCGGACGTGATCGTCATGCTCGCAGACGCTGCCGCGCTGGAGCGCAACCTCTACTTGCTTGCGGAATTGCTATTGCTGCCCATCCCGGTGGTGCTCGGCGTCAACATGGTCGACGTGGCACGCCGCGAGGGCATCGAGTTCGACGCACACGTGCTCGAGGCGGCGCTCGGCCTGCCGGTGGTGCCGATGGTGGCCAGCCGCAACGAAGGCGTCGCCGAGTTGCTTGCTGCCGCTGCGGCCGTGGCGGACGGCAAGCAGGCTTTCGTTCCGGATCGTCCCGAAATTGCAGCTGCGCACCGCGATGTCTACGAGCAGGTCCTCGCGCTGGTGGCCCCCGCGACGCCCGAGGGCATGCCGCCGGACTGGGCGGCGCTCAAGCTGCTCGAGGGCGATCGTGAGATCACCGCGACGGCACAGCAGTGGTTGCCGGCGGAACGCTGGCACGAGGTGCACGAGCTGTTGCGCCAGCACGAGGACGCAGTGCTCGACGTGGCCGGCGCGCGCTACGAGTGGATCGGCCGCATGGTGCGCGCCGCAGTGCGGCGGCCGCGCCTCGGCCAGGTGAGCTTCACCGATCGCTTCGACCGGATCGCGACGCATCCCGGCTGGGGCCTCGCCCTGCTGCTGTCGGTGTTCGGCCTCGTGTTCTGGCTGACTTTCTCATTGGCAGGGCCGGTGCAGGGGTGGCTAGAGGAAGCGGTCGTCGCCAGGGTCTCGACGGCGCTGGCCGGCGCGTTGGCCGGCGCCCCGGCCTGGCTGTCAGGCATCCTGGTGGACGGCATGCTCGCCGGCGCCGGGATCGTGCTGACTTTCGTGCCGATCCTGTTCGTATTCTTCATCGCGCTCGGCTTCCTGGAAGATACCGGCTACCAGAGCCGCATGGCCTACGTCATGGACCGCTTCATGCATCGCATCGGCCTGCACGGCAAGAGTTTCCTGCCGCTGTTCCTCGGTTTCGGTTGCAACGTGCCGGCTGTCATGGGCAGCCGCGTGATCGAGTCGCGCCCGGCGCGCCTGCTCACCATCATGCTGACGCCGTTCGTGCCCTGCAGCGCCCGCCTGCTGGTGCTGGCCTTTCTCGTGCCGCTGTTCTTTCCGGTATACCCGGCGCTGGTGGCATGGGGACTGGTGGTAGGCAACCTCGCGGTGCTGGTGCTGATCGGCGTGCTGCTGGACCGCTTTGCCTTCCGACGGGAGCGGCTGGCCTTCGTGATGGAAATGCCGCTCTACCACGTGCCGAACCCGCGCACGATCCTGGTGTTCGCGGCGACCAACGTCTGGACGTTCGTGAAGCGGGCGGCGACCATTATCGTGCTCGTCTCGATGATCATCTGGCTGCTGGTGAGCTATCCGGGCGAGCACGTCAACGACAGTTACCTGGCGCTGTTCGGCCAGGCGCTGGAGCCGGTGGGCGCGCTGATGGGACTCGACTGGCGCCTGATTGTCGCAACGCTGTCGGCCTTCGTCGCCAAGGAGAATTCCATCGCTGCGCTGGGCATCATTTTCGGCACCGATGGCGAGGTCCTGGGCGCCACGCTGGCGGCACTGGTGACGCCCGCCTCGGCGCTCGCCTTTCTCGTCGTCAACATGCTGTTCGTTCCCTGCGTAGCCACTGTTGCCGCGGTACGGCAGGAAACGCGCAGCTGGGGCTGGACTGCAGCCAGCACCGGCCTGATGCTTGCCAGCGCGCTCTTCTTCGGTACGCTGGTCTACCACGCTGCAGTGATGCTCGGACTCGGGGTGCGGGGTGTTTAAGCGCTTGTTGAACGCGGTGGCATCGGGAGAAGTCGGCAACACGGTCGAGCTGGCGGCCACCATCGACGTCTCGCCGGCCATGGTGGAGGCGATGGTTGCCGAACTCGAGCGGCGCGGCCTGCTGCAACGGGCCGGTGAATGCGGCACGGTGTGTGCCGGCTGTCCTGCGGAGAGCGCCTGCGACCCCAGGCTGCAGGGCAGCGCATGGATGCTGACCACCGCGGGTCGACGCTACGCCGAGAGCTGATGCGCGCCGCACCGATCGCACTCGCTTGCTGGCTGCTGCCGACCACGGCCGTGCTGATCACCTACGCGGTCTCCGCGTCGCGCGGGCAGGCGCCGGCCTGTTTCCCGTTCCTCGAGGGCTGCACGTCGATCAGCGGCGCCGCGCGGCAAGATCCCTCGATACACATCTTCCGCGCCATGATGCTGCCGACCGCGACGTTGATAGCGGCCTACTGGCTGCTAGTGCGCGCCTGGCTGGGACATCTCGGCGAGACCGGCCGCGCGCGGAACTGGATCACGGCGCTGGGGCTCGTCGGCGCGCTGTTCATGGTGCTGTACGTGGTGTTCCTGGGCACCGACGGCCGCGCCTATGAACTCATGCGCCGCTACGGCGTGACGGTGTACTTCTCGTTCACCGCGCTCGCGCAGCTGGTGCTGGCGGCTCGGCTCAGCCGGTTGCCCGTGGAGGCGCAGCTCCACGTGGGGCGTGGCGTCATTCGCGCCAAGACGGGCTTCGGCGCGGTGATGCTGCTGCTGGGCCTGGCCAATATTCCACTGGCCAATTATTTCCCTGAGCTGCAGATCGACAACAGCATCGCCTGGAACTTCGCCTTGCTGATGCACGGCTACTTCGCGCTCACCGCGATCGCATGGAGTCGCGCCGGCTATCGGCTGGAAACACGGATCTAGCGTACCGGCGGCGCGCCGTGGGTACCGCGTGTGCATCGCCAGGGTCAGGTCTGCTGCAGCCTTTCCAGCAGGGCATCGATGTCGGGATCCGAGCTGGTGTCGACCGTGAGCCGATAGGGTTCCTCTCGCGGTCCGATCCCGGTGGGCTGCGCGAGCTGCGACTCCAGCACCGCGACGCCAGCGTCCGAGGGGTCGCCACGTCGTGTCGTCACTCGTTGTCTCAGCAGGTCTTCCGGGGCTTCGCAGGACAGCACGACCGGCTGTCCGCCGCATTCCGTGGCGAGATCGATGAACTGTTCGCGTCGCTCGCTCTCGAGGAACGCCGCATCCACCACGATGCTGACGCCACCGCTCAGTGCGCCGCGCGCGATTTCCGCCAGCCGCGCGTAGGTGCGCTCGGTCGCGTCCGCCGAATAGAGCCCGCCGCCGACCGCTGCGGGCGCGGCCGAGTCGGGAGCCAGCCCATGGAGGCGCTTGCGTTCCTGGTCCGAGCGCACCCAGGCAGCCGGCAGGCGCGGCGCGAGTCGCCTCGCGAGCCGGCTTTTGCCGGAGCCGGAAAGACCGTGCATGAGCACCATCAAGGGCTTCGGGGGATTGGCATGGCCGGCGGCGAGCTCGATGTGGGCCGCCTGGCGCGACCTGAGGCGCGCCGTCTCCCGAGGCGACAGCTCGCCCTGGGACAGCCGGATGCCGTCGATCTTGGCGCGCACCATGTGCCGGTACACCAGGTACCAGTTGAGCAGGCCGATGCCGTCATGGTCGCCGAGAGCCGCCAGCCAGGCGTTGTAGAAGCTCCACCCGAGTGTGCCGTGCCCGCGCGATTCGAGGTCCATCAGCAGGAATGCGACCTCACTCTGGATGTCGATCCAGCGCAGCGCCGGGTCGAACTCGATGCCGTCGAACGCGGCCACGCGTCCATCCAGCATGACCAGGTTGCCGAGGTGCAGGTCACCGTGTCCTTCGCGAATGAAGCCGCCCGCGAGGCGCGAGGCAAAGCGGTCCGCGAGCGCCGTTGCCTGCGCCTGGGTCCAACCCTGGAGTTCATCCAGGCACCGGCAGGTTGCGTCGTCGAGTTGTGCGCGAGGCAACGCCCGGAAGTTCTCAAGCGCCGGCCGGGCGACGGTGGCCGCGTCCCCGAAGCCGTCGCCGGGATGCGCCGGCGGCAGCGTGCGCTGGAAGCCGGCCAGCGTCCCGGCAAACGCCGCCAGGAGCTCGCCGTCCAGCTTGCCGGCAGCCAGCACGCGGTCGAGGCGTGCGTCGTCCGGAAACCGCCGCATGCGCACCGCGGGCTCGCCTTGCGCGGTGAGCGGGCCCACCCGCCAGCCGTCCCGCGTGCGGGCCGCGCCTACGATGTCGAGATAGATTTCCGGCGCGAGGCGTCCATTCAGGCGCAGCTCCTCGCGGCAGAAATGCAGCCGCCGGTCCCGCTCCCTGAAATCCAGGAAGCCGAGGTCCAGCGGTTTCTTGAACTTGTAGGCATAGTCGCCCGCCAGGAAGACCCATGAGATATGGGTCTCGACGCGCTCGACCCTGTCCACCGGGGGCGGGTACGCCCCCGGCTCAGACAGGGCCTCGATCATCTCCGGCCGCGACCCCGACATCGCGCCGTCAGGCCGCCGCGCCGATGCCCCGGCCACCGGTTGCGCCGCGCGCCACCTCTGCCTCGGTCCTGATGCCGAGCTTCCGGAACACGATGGCCGCCGGGCAGAATCCGGTGAACGACGACTGCAGCAGGTTGAACCCTACGAATACCGTCAGCCAGATGAAGCCCGGGTGGACAAGCCACCACAGGGTGAGACTGAGCAACACCATGAAGCCCGCGAACGCGGTGACGGATCTCTCGACGGTCATTGAATTCTCCTCATTTCATCAGTAGTGATAACGCAGTCGCAGCCAGCCATTGCTGTTGTCTTCCAGCTGGCCGAAAAAGGTGTGCTGCTCGCTGCCGCCAAACACGTTGAACCCGGCGGCGAGCAGCCAGTGGTCGTCGCGTCGCCAGGCAACGGACGGCCGCATGTAAAAGTCCTCGTCGCTCGGCGAGACAAACAGGAACAGCGAGCTGGTGAGCTTGTCCTGCATGGCCCGGTGGGTGAGCCGAAGGGTGGCGACGGTGCGCCACTGGTCACGCTCGCGTGCCGGGTCGGGCGAGTTCGCCACCAGCCGGTCGCGATGCATGATGCGCTCCGCGTAAAGCTGGGTGCCTGCGGTGAAATTTCGCACCAGTTCCTGCTCGTAACCCAGCAGCAACCTGAGCTCGGAATTCGGCGTGGCCGGGTCGTCGCCGTCGCGGTCGTCGTGCGAGTCGTAATACGCCGTTTCCGCGTTCAACAGGCCCTTGTGGAATGGTGTCCGCACGCTGGCGCCCCAGCTCCGCAGCCGGGGGAAGCGCGGGTTGCCGCTGTCATCCACGCCGTTCGGCTGCTTCCAGCGGCCGACGTAGCCGTACAGGGCAAATTCCGTTGCGCCGACGGTGCGAAACAGCCGCAACGCCAGCTCGCCGCTCGTCGGCTCTTCTGCCTTCATCGGCCGGGCCGGCGCCGCGGCCTCGCCGAGCACCGGGTTCCAGAACACGAAGCGCTCGCCGGTGAGGTACTCGTCCGGCGTGAAGCGCGGCGTGTAAGCCAGGTCGACGTTCACCAGCGGGTTGAACACGCTGACGCGCACGGTGTCGGAAGGCGCCTTCAGGTACTCCTCGTCGCGCCCGGCGAAGAAGGACACGAAGTCCTTCGGGAACAGGTCGTTGAGGAACAGCAGGTCACCCGTGCCCCAGGTGAGGACCTGGCGCCCGACCTTGGCATCCACGCTGCCGCCTGGCCGGAAGGTGACCGCCAGTTCGCGCAGCTGCGCGTCGAGATCCTCGACGACCTGGTCCCACGCGAGGTCGCCCTTGAAATCCACGCGGAAGCTGCCGTGATCGTAGCTCGTCTCGGCGCGCCACCGCAGCTCGCCCAGCGTCAGCCTGTCGAGGTTATCTACGCTGTCCCAACGGGCGCCCAGGCCGCCCTCGAAAAAGCCAGTCCAGCGCAGCCCGCCGCCGCCGGTCTCCCAGGGGTCCTCCCAGTCATCGTCCTCTTCGAATTCCGCGAACGGGTCGTCACCGTTCTCACCCCACGGGTCTTCCTGCGCCCACGCGGGCGGCGTGGCGCCTGGCGCCGCGAGCAGACCAAGCAGGAGCGCGAGGGTGAGACCGGTGCGCATCACGCTATTCCCCGCCGCGGCGCAGCCAGTCGACCGGCGGCGTGCGGAGGTAACGCTCCGAGAAAATCTCGTCCGGCAGGCCGACGTCGTACTCCGTGTAGCGGAACTCCATCAGCGTGCGGCCACCATTCACCGGGTCGCTGATCTGCGATCGCGTGACGGTGGGATGACCGCCGATCTCCTCGACGTCGAGCACTTCCATGATGCGGTACACGCGGTCACGGCCGTCGAAGTACTCGGTCTTCATCGGCAGGAACGTATCCCGGTCAATGCGCGTGACATAGCGTGCGAACTCGACCGCGCCCGAATCTTTCGGCTTGCTCTCGATGACATAGTGCTCGTCGGTGGTCTCCGCGAGCTCATGTTCGTCGGCCTGCGGATGGCGCCCGGAAACGTCTTCATAAAAGAAGTGCGAGCCGACGAAGCTGGTGCGCTTGTCGCCGGCACTGATGCGACGCACGAGGTCGAGGCCGGGCAGGTACAGCCAGCGGTCGTCGTCCCGGTCGACTTTCTTGGCGACCAGGAATACTGTGCCGCGCACGTCGGACGGCCGCGAGAAGAACACCATGAAGTCCTGGTCGCCACCCTCGGCGCGGTCCTTCCGCAGCACCGTGAATTGCCTCAGCTGGGTTCGCCCCTGGGCATCTTCGATCGCCATGCGTGCCTCGCTGCGGCCGTCGTCGCCGGCGTAGTAGGAGGCGAGGTTCGCGCGGTCGATGACCTCGCCGACATCGGTCAGCGCCTCGGCCTGGACGGCAGCGGGCAGCACCAGGCCGATGACGGCCAGCGGAATCAGCATGAATTTGTTCATTTCTCCGGTCTCCTGTTTCAGGCCGTCGACTGTGACGCGCGGCCGAGAATGGGTTGCATGACGGCCGGCAGCAGCACCAGGGTCACGATGGCGGATACCGCCATGATGGTCGCCAGGAAGATGCCGACCGTGATGTAGGGCACCAGCGGCGCCAGCAGCAACGGGGTGAAGCCCACCGCGATCACGATGGCGTTACGGCTGATGGCGCGTCCGGGCTCCTCGAACATCTCTTCGATGGCTGCGCGGAAGCCGCCGCGCTGGGCGAGCGACTCGCGGAAGCGCTCGATGAAGTGGATGGCAAAGTCGATCGACAGCCCCAGCGTGAGCGCCGACAGCACCGCGATCGGCATGTCGTAGTCCTTGCCGGTCCAGCCGATCAGCCCGTAGATGAAGGTGATGGTGATGGTCAGCGGCAGCATCGCCAGCAGCCCGTAGCCGAAGGAGCGGAACAGCACGATCATCATCGCCAGCACTGCGATGAAAGCGCCGGCGAGGCTGCCGACCATGCCCTTGACCATGGCGTCTTGCCAGACGACGTTGAGGTAGGTCTTGCCCGCCCACTGGACGGCCATGCCCTCCGGCGCCGGGTTCGACTCCAGGTATGCTTGCACGTGCTGGATTACGGCCGTCATGTCCTGGTTGTCACCGCTGGTCAGCTGCAGCCAGACCACGGCTCGCCGGAAGTCGGGCGTCACCATGTGCCAGAGATCCTGCGGACGGTGCGAGGACTGGAACTGCAGCAGTGCCTGGGCCACGCCGGGCACGCTGTCCGGGATGCGGAAGTCGGCCGGGTCGCCGCCCGCCAGCTCCCGGTACACTGTCTTCACCAGGTCGGGCAGGGCGTTGCTCTTGCCGACCAGCCCGCTCTCTTCCAGGTCTGCCTGCAGCGTTGCGATCCAGCGCAGGACGTCGGGCTGCTGGAAGTAACGCGCCTTGCTGGCCGCTTCCTCCAGCTCGGTGATCCTGGCCTCGAGTTCGTCCAGCTCGTCGCCCTCGGCTTCGAACAGGCGGTCTTCGAGCGCAGAGATCTGCTCGTTGTATTCCTCGGCGGTGAGCGTCTCGGCAGTACGGTCCAGCACCAGCCAGGCGTCGTAGGTGCCGGCGAAATGATCATTCAGCACCTGGTCGGCCACGCGGATGCGGTGGTCGGACTTGAACCAGCGGATCGGGTTGTCATTGATCTGGATCTGGGCGATGCCCAGCACGCTGAATACGAACACCGCCGCAAAGCCCAGCAGCAGCAAGTGGCTGCGCGCCAGCGAGAACGCGCCCGTGCCGCGCAGGATCTTCGCCAGCGGCGAGTCACCTTCGCGCTTGTGCAGGACCGCCTGCATCTTCTCCAGGCTGGCCGGCTGCATGCGCGACACCCAGGCCGGGACGAACACAATGGTCAGCAGGAAGGCGAGCATGATGCCGAAGGCCACGAAGGCGCCGAACACCTGCACCGGCGGGATCGGCGTCAGCGCCAGCGAGGCGAAGCCGACCGTGGAGGTCACCGAGGTGAACAGCATCGGGCGGAACAGGTGCCTGACCACCTCGCGCATGGTTTCCCTCTGGCCCCTGCCGGGACGATAGCGATCGGCGAACTCCGACATGATGTGCACTGAGTCCACCACCGCGATCGGCATCAGGAAAATCGGGATCATCGAGCTCATGATGTGCACGGTGAAGCCCATGCCGATGAGGAGGCCCATGGTCGAGATTACCGTCACCATCGCCACCATCATCGGTGCGATGATCAGCGGCAGGCTGCGGAAGAACATCAGCAGCAGCAGGAATATCGCCAGGCCGGCCAGGGGCGCGGAGATGCCCATCTGCACGAACATCTCGTAGCCGAAGGTGTCCTCCGCGACTGGCAGGCCGGTGATATGCCATTCGCCGGTGGCGCCGAACTCGGCGGAGGCATCTGAGGTAATCTGCCGGATCTCCTGCGACAGGCGATGGCTCTGGTTCTTGTCGAGAATCGGCACGTAGATTGCCGCGGCGCGGCCGTCGCCGGACGCCAGCGTATCCTTCAGCAGCGGCAGGCGCTCGACGTGGCCGCGGATGGCAAGCGCCGCCTCGGGAGTTTCAGGCGGCTCGGGCATGAGCCATTCGAAGCGCACCGTGCCGGGCCCGGCCTGGTCGATGTTGTCGGCGACCGACAGTGCCATCAGGTCCTGCGCCACCACGCCCTCGAGCTCGAGGATACGCTCGGTCGCACGATGCAGTGCGCCCAGTGAGGCGGGGTTGTAGATGCCGTCCACGTGATCCGGCTCGACCAGCCCGACGACGATGGCGTCGTGCAGCGCCATCTCATCCTTGACCTGGTTGTGAAACACGCGGTCGGCCTGGTCGGCCGGCAGCATGTTCTCCGGGTCGGTGTCGATCTGGATGCGCGGGATCTGCAGTCCGAGCAGCAATGTCAGCAGCAGCGCGAACAGGTAGACCGTTCGCGGGCGGCGCAGCGCAAACTCCAGCAATGCCTCTTTCAAGTCCGTGCCTCCCTCATGGGCCCGCCGGCGGTGCGCCGTGCCGGGGAATCGAGTTCCTATGGCTGACGATATTAAATTAGGAAAACCTAATATGCAAGTCCGCCGGCTGTATTAAACATGGCTCCCGGCGCGGCCGTCGGCCTTGACCTGCATCAAGGGAGGGTAAACTTCAGGATGGCAATCTGGGTATGCGGCGTGGTTTGGGGCGCGGGCGCAAGTCGTTGGCCGGCGGCAACCAGAGGGGATGACCCGATGAACGAGCGCGATCTAGAGGCGGCAGTGCTCCGGGCGCTGGAGCATGCCGCGGGGGAAGTTGGTGATCGGCCGATAGAACCGGAACGGCCGCTGGCGGCGCAGTTCACGCTGGACGAAGAGCGTTTCTTCAGCGCGCTGGCGCGCGAGACCGGCCTGGATATCCCGGCTGAGGATCGCCCTGAGCTGCGGACGCTGTCCGGCTGCATGGAATACCTCGCCGGCGGATTGTCCGATTAGCCCTGGCGGCGCCGGCATGGCGGCAAATCCCGAAACAAGGGCCGGGCTTGGCGGCGTCAGGCAGCTGGCTCGCGTGCTGGATACCGCCTTGACGATCCCCGGCACGCGCATCCGGTTCGGCCTGGACGCACTGCTGGGCATCGTGCCCGGGCTGGGAGACGCCATCGCCGCGCTCATCGGCGGCTACATCGTGTGGGCCGCGGTGCGCGCGGGCGCGCCGTGGCTCGTCATAGGCCGGATGCTGGCGAACATCGCGGTGGATGCCATCGTCGGCGCCGTGCCGGTGGCCGGGACGATTTTCGACGTCGCCTTCAAGGCGCACCACCGCAATGCGCAGATGCTCGCTGACTGGGCGCAACGCCCGGCCGCCGTTGAGACACGCCAGCGGCGCCTGGCGCTGGCACTGGCGTTGTCCCTGCTGGGCCTGCTTGCCATCGCTGCCGCGGCGCTGGCCTTCGGCGCATGGGCAGTGTTTCGCCTGCTGAGCTAGATTTAAGGCAGGCGGCAATGGAGAAGCGCGATGAGCGGGCAAAGGATCAGCCTCGACGTGCAGCACCCCATCTGGGACCGGTTCTTCATCGTGTCGCCGCTGGTGCTCATCGGCACCCGCGAGCCGGACGGGGGTTGCGACCTGGCGCCCAAGCACATGGCCGGGCCGATGAGTTGGGAGAACTGGTTCGGCTTCGTCTGCACACCACGACACCATACCTATTCCAACGCGGTGCGAGACGGTGTTTTCACGGTCTCCTGGCCGACACCGGCGCAGTTGCTCGAGACCAGCCTGGCGGCCGCGCCGCGCTACCCGGCCGAGGGCAAGCCCGCGCTGGACGTGCTCGAGCGGGTGCCGGCCCGGGTCGTGACCGGCGAGCTGCTGGCCGGGGCCTGGCTGCACATGGAGTGCGTCCTCGATCGGGTAGTTGACGATCTCGGCGAGAACAGCCTTGTCATCGGCCGGATCGTGGCTGCCTCGGTTGACGAGCGCAGCCTGCGCGCGCCGGATCGTGACGACCAGGACTTGTTGCGCGCCGCGCCGCTGCTGGCTTACCTCCACCCGGGACGGTTCGCGGAAATCTCGGATTCATGCGCGTTCCCCTTTTCGGCCGGTACGCGGCGCTAGGCCCATGAGCAATTGCCCGGAGCCCTACGCGCTCCTCGAGGACTTGCTTGGCCGCCGCGAGGAAATGATCGAGCTGCTGCGCCGCATGACCCTGGCCGAATCGCCGTCGCTGGCGCCGGAGACGCATGACGGAGCGGCCTGCGTCCTGGAGGCGGAGCTGGCTGCGCTTGGCTTTCGCGTACAGCGGCTGCGCGGGCGCAGCGGCAGCGGCAGCGGCCAGGTCTGGGCCCGCCCTGCGCGCCGCGTTCGCGGTCGGCCGCTGCAGCTGCTGCTGGGGCACCTCGACACTGTCTGGCCGGTGGGCACGCTGGCCGAGATGCCCTTCGTGGTGGACGGCGACACGGTGCGCGGGCCGGGCGTGTTCGATATGAAAGGCGGCCTGGCGATGATGCTGCTGGCGCTGGGCGCGCTGCGCCGATGCGGAGTGGACCCGCCGCTGACGCCGGTGATATTCGTCAACAGTGATGAAGAGATCGGCAGCCATGAATCGCGGGCGCACATCGTCAGGCTCGCTCGCCGGGTGCGCCGCACCTGGGTGCTGGAGCCCGCCCTCGGACCCGACGGCAGCCTGAAGACGGCGCGCAAGGGGGTCGGCCGCTTCACCGTCCGGGTGTTCGGCCGGGCGGCGCATGCGGGCCTCGATCCGGAGGCGGGCGCCAGCGCCATCCTTGAGCTTTCGCACGTCATCCGCAGCCTGTTCGGACTGAACGATCCGTGCCGCGGGGTGACGGTCAACGTGGGCACGGTCGATGGCGGGCTCCGGCCGAACGTGGTCGCGCCCGAGAGCCGGGCGGTGGCGGACGTGCGGGTTTGCTCCGAGGCAGACGCGAGACAGATCGAGCAGGCGATCCGCGGGCTGACCGCCGCAACGCCCGGCACCCGCCTGGAAATCAGCGGCGGCTTCGGTCGGCCGCCGATGGAGCGCACCCGGCGCAACCGGGCACTCTGGCGTCTGGCGAGCGCCGCTGCCGCACGCCTCGGCCTGCAACTCGAGGAGGGGCTGGCCGGCGGCGGCTCTGACGGCAGCACGACCAGCCTGTACACCGCAACGCTCGACGGCCTGGGCCCGGTGGGCGCCGGGGCGCATGCCGCAGACGAATGCCTGTTCCTCGGTGCGACCTTGCAGCGGGCAGCTTTGCTTGCGTTGCTGCTCGCGGCGCCGGACATGGCCGAGGCCGAAGCGCCAGCCCTGGCCGAGTCGCTGGAGGCCTGATGCAGGCGCCGTTCCATTTCTACACCTCGGTCACGCGCTGCAGCGATCTCTGGTTGCGCCCTTTCGAGATCGGGGTGCTGCCGCGCGAGCGCTGGCGGACCGCGGACTTTGTGGCTGCGGAGGTCATCGGCAGACCCAATGCCCTGTACCGCTGCGAGACCAAGACCGGCCGAATGGCGGAGCTGCTGACCGGCGACCGGATCATCGGGGCGCTCGGGGAGCGCGCCGCGACCCTCGAAGGCGTCGGCAGCTGGCGGGCCGTGGGCGACGACGGCGAGATGGTGGCGCTCACCGGCGCCGGCCTGCTCGGTCGCGCCACTTCCACTTCGCTCCTGCTGCCGTCGTTCATGCGGCTGCGCTATCTCGGCCACGTGCAGCGCGGCGGCCGCGCGCTCGGCATGGGCGATTTCGTCAAGCCGGCGCCGTCGCCCGGGCCGGCGGTGCCGATCGTGCTGGTCATCGGCACGTCGATGTCGGCGGGCAAGACTTCCAGCGCGCGCGTCATCATCCGCGAGCTGCGCGCACTCGGCCTGCGCGTGGCCGCGGCCAAGGTGACGGGCGCGGCACGTTTTCGCGACATCCTCAGCTTCCGCGACGCCGGCGCTTGCGAGGTGTTCGACTTCGTCGACGAGGGCCTGCCGTCCACCATCTGCGCCGGTGAGACGTTCGCGCCCGCCCTCGAGCGCATGCTGGCGCGCATCTCGGCCAGCGGCGCCGATGTCGTGGTGATCGAGGCGGGCGCGTCGCCGCTGGAGCCTTACAATGGTGCCCTGGCCCTGGAGAGAATTCACGCCGATACCCGCATGACCGTGCTTTGCGCCTCTGATCCCTATGCCGTCGTCGGCGTGCAGTCCGCGTTCGGGCTACGGCCGGATGTGGTGTCTGGCCCGGCGGCCAATACCACCGCAGCCGTGGCCCTGGTGCGGCGCCTGGCGGACGTGCCGGCGTTGAACCTCATGGACGGTGAGGCGCGGCCTGCACTGCGCGCGATGCTGATCGAGCGCTTCGGGATCCGGGAGGAATGAGCCGGGCGGTCGGGATCGCCGGGCCGTCGGAGCTTGCCGTGCGCGCGGGCGCCACGGCGGTCGAGGCTGGTGGCAACGCGGTCGATGCGGCAATTTCCGCCGCGCTCGCGGCGCTGTGCACCGAGGTCGCCATCGTCGGCCTGGATGCGGCTGCGTACATCACCCTCTGGCACCCCGACCAGC
>CBDDRR010000031.1:0-3071 GCA_965233095.1 uncultured bacterium | reverse complement strand
ATCTGCAGCCGCAGGGGCCGGTCGCGCGAGTAGCCGGTCGCCTTGTACAGGCGGCGGGCTTCCGCGACGCGCTCTTCCTGGGTCCAGTTCGCCCACTCCGGCACGTACTGGGTGTAGTTCGCCGCGTTGGGCACCCAGCCGTAAGCGGGGATCTCGCCCGCCGTCGTGACCTGGCTGGTGACGATGTCCCGGTCGATGGCGAGGTAAAGCGCGCGACGCAGCTCGGGATTGTCCTTGAACGGCGGCTGGGTCACGTTCAGGCCGAAATAGTAGATCCCGAGGTACTCGTGGATCTGCAGCTCGTCCGGCAGGTTCGCCCGGATCCAGGCGAGCTGCCGGAACGGCAGGTCATAGGTGTAATCCAGCGCATCGGCGCGATAGCGCTGCAGCTCCGTCGACTGGTTCTCGATGGGGTAGTACCAGACCTCGTCGAGCGTGACGTTGGCGGCGTCCCAGTAGTGCTCGTTGCGCTCCAGCACGATGTGCGACTGCATCACCCAGTCGCGCAGCCGGAAGGCGCCGTTCGAGACCAGCCGCCCGGGGCGCGCCCAGCGGTCGCCGTAGCGCTCCACCGTGGCCCGGTGCACCGGGTAGCTCGCCGAGTGGGTCAGCACGCCAAGGAAGTACGGCGTCGGGCCGCTGAGGCGGATTTCCAGGGTCAGGTCGTCAAGCGCGCGCACGCCGAGCGCTTCCGGCGGCAGCTCACCGGCAATGATCTGCTCCGCGTTCAGAATCGGCCTGAGCATGATGCTGTAGTTCGACAGCGTCTGCGGATCCACCGAGCGCCGCAGCCCATACTCGAAATCGTGCGCGGTCACCAGGTCGCCGTTCGACCAGCGGCCGTCCTCTCTCAGGTGGAAGATGTAAGTCAGCCCGTCCTCGCTGATCTCCCAGGCGCGCGCGGCGCCCGGCACGATCCCGTCCGCCGAATCGTTGGTGAGCCCCTCGTAAAGGTCGCGCTGCAGGTTCGACTCGGGTACGCCCTCGCTCTTGTGCGGATCGAGCGACTGGGGCTCGGCGCCGTTGCCGCGATGCAGGACCTGGCGCTCTGCCAGCTCAGTGCCTGACTCACCCCCGATACGGCCCTGCGCTGCCCGATCGGCGCGCGAAGCCGGATCGCCGCAGCCGGCGGCGAGCGACATGGTGAGCAGGAGGGGAGCGATCCATCGGCAACGGGTCATCAGGCTCGGTGTCATGGAGATTCGGCTGCGGGAAGGTATCACAGTGGGGCGGGGCCAGCTAAATCCGACCGGGCGGCGCGCGCCCGGTTCCCGCGTTCACTGCCGGCGCTGCCGGTCAGGCCCCAGCCAGAGGCCCCAGGCGAGCAGCGCCAGGCAGATGGTGCCGCTCAGCGCGAAGACCGCTCGGCCGATGCGCTCGTTGGCGTCGCGCGAGACGAAGGGTATGCCGCCCTCGATGTTGGCCGGGTCGGCGAACAGGCCGACATACAGGCCTGCCGCCGCGCCGCACGCGAGTATGACCATGGCCGCGAACCAGCCCGCAGCGGGACGGTGCTGCATGAGCACGGCCACGCCGGACACCAGGAACACTGCGCCGCCCACGCCGACCATCCAGCCCGGCGTGTTCACCGCGTCCGCGGCGGGCGCCACCAGGCCGGTGGCCAGCCCAAGCAGGAACCCGCCCAGCGTGAACAGCATCAGCGACATGACGATGCGCACCGTCCAGGCTAGTCGCGGGTCGTAATCCATCGCCGAATGATACCTGTCCGATGCTCTGCTATGGTTGACTCAGACTCTCAACCAGCTTTGCGAGACGCCCATGCAAGCCCGCGATTCCATGTTTGTGCTGGCGGCGATGCTGGCCTGCTGCCTGCCCGCCCAGGCGGGCGAGGATCCGCATGATGCGGTGGCGCCGGCGGGCGTCGAAGCCTTGTCCACACCCCTGCGCGAGGCGCTCAGCGCGGAGATGGTCGCGCTCCAGGGCGGCCTGATGGCAGTGATTCCGGCCACGGTCGCGGGCCACTGGGAAGAAGTCGCACGGATCGGTGGCCAGATGCGCGACAGCTACATCATGAAGCAGGCACTGACAGCGGAGCAGCTGCAGGAGCTTCACGACGCCCTGCCCGCCTCCTTCCTCGAGCTGGATGCGCGCTTCCACTACCTCGCCGGCATGCTCAGTCACGTGGCCGAGGCCGAGAAACCGGAACTCGTGGGCTACTACCTCGGTGCCATGACCGAGACCTGCGTCGCCTGCCATTCCCGGCACGCCCAGGGCAAGTTCCCGGCCTTCGCCGAAGCCGCGGCCGAGGCCGAGGCCGATGAGCAGCCCGACCATCACCACTGACCGGCACGGCGCCGGCAGGCTGCGCGCCAACGGTCTGCGCGATCGCGGACCGGCATGGACCGCGCCCCTGCTGCTGGCACTGGCGCTGTGCGCCGGCTGCGAACCGGGGGGCGCCTCGCTCGGCGAGCAGATCTATCGGGACGGCGTGGGCACCTCGGGCCGTGTCGCATACACCAAGGGACCGGACTGGCTGCGCTTCGCCGGACCAGGCTGCCTGGTCTGCCACGGCGAACGCGGCCAGGGACTGACGGTGCAGGCCAGCGGCGTGACCGGTGCAGCCCCGGCGATCACCTGGAAGGCGCTCACGGAACGCGGCTACGACGAGGCGACTTTCCGCCGGGCGCTGATTACCGGGGTTGATCCGCATGGCCGCGAGCTCATCGATTACATGCCTCGCTGGCAGCTCGACGAAGCCGAGCTCGAGGCGCTGGTGGCATACCTGCAGCGGCTCTAGAATCAGCGATGGGTCAGCCGGGTTGCACGGCCGGCATCACGCGATCGACGCTCGATCGCCAAACAGGGGAAGGGACATGAGCAAGGGCATGGATCGGAAGAAGGAAGCCAAGAAGAAACCGGCCAAGACGCCGGAGGAAAAGCGCGCCGAAAAGCGCGCCAAGAAAGGCAAATAGCCGGTTCGGGGAACGGCGCGAGGCGGCGCGCCGGTCGTGCCCGGCGCGTTGCGCCCGGGCGGATTGATTTGATGGTGCCGGAGAGTGGATTCGAACCACCGACCTGCTGATTACGAATCAGCTGCTCTGCCGACTGAG
>CBDDRR010000030.1:0-9679 GCA_965233095.1 uncultured bacterium | reverse complement strand
CCTTTTCTCTGGTCGAAGGCGCGTCCGTAGACCATGGCGGCGATGGTGTTGCGCAGGATTTCGGTGGTGCCGCCGCCCAGGGCGAAGCCGCGCGAGTCGCGCACCATGCGTTCGAGCGGGAACTCGCGGGTAAAGCCGTAGTGGCCGTGGATCTGCAGCGCCTCGTTGGTGACGCGCTGGACCATCTCGTTGGCGTAGAGCTTGGCGTAGGCGGCTTCGAGCGGGTCGGGGAAGCCGTCGACCAGGTGGGTCGCCGCGCGGTAGATCATCAGCCTGGAGGCGTGGATCTGCGTGGCCATGTCGGCGATCTTCCACTGGATGCCCTGGAATTCGCAGATGGGGCGCCCGAACTGCTTGCGCTCCAGCGAGTAGCTGCGGGCCAGTTCGTAGGCGCCCTGGGCCACGCCCAGGCACATGGCGGCGTTGCCGACGCGCTCGGGGCCGAAGGAGGACATCAGGCGCTTGAAGCTGCGCGTGGAATCCGGATCGCCGGCCATGATCAGGTTTTTCCTGGGCACCCGGCAGTGGTCGAAGTACAGCTCCACCTCGGCCACGCCGCGGCCGCCCATCTTCGCGCCGGGATGGCCGATCTCGAAGCCCGGCGTGCCCTTCTCCACCACCAGCGCGCCGATGCCGCGCGGCCCTTCGGTCTTGCCCCAGCGCGCGAACACGAAGATGTGCGTCGCCTTGTGGCCGCCGGTGCAGAAGCACTTCTGGCCGTTGAGAATGATGTGGTCGCCGTCGTCGGTGGCCGAGGTGATCATGTCGGTCATGGCCGAGCCGGCGCCCGGCTCGCTGATGCCGATGCCGAAAATGTTCTTGCCGCTCACGCAGCCGGGCAGCCAGCGGCGCTTCTGTTCCTCGTTGCCCAGCACCGTGATCGCACGCGAGGGGCCGTTGATGCCCATCTGCGCGATCAGCGCGGTGTTGAAGCACACGCGCGCGATTTCCTCGAGCAGGATGGTGCCCTGGATGATGGGTGCGCCGGAGCCGCCGTATTCTTCGGGCACGACCAGGCCCAGGTAGCCGAGCTCGGCGAGGAGCTCGAGGTTTTCCGTGGGGTAGACCTCCTCTTCGTCCCAGTACGCCGCCTTGGGCGCAAAGGCGCGCTCGGCGGTCTTGCGGATTTCCTGGCGGAAGGATTCGAGGTCGGGGTCGAGCTGGAACATGGGATCTCCGGGATCGTGAACATCAATAGCCCTTGAACACCGGGGCTCGCTTCTCGCGGAAGGCGGCCGCACCCTCGCGGTGGTCCTGCGACTGCGCGGCCAGGTTCTGGGCGTGGGATTCGAGTTCCAGCACGTCGTACAGGCTCGCCGGTCCGGCGGCGTGGAACATGCGCTTGCCCATGGCCAGGGCGAAGGTGGCGGAGGTCGTGAGTTCTTCGGCCACGGCCAGGGCGCGGGCGTCGAGCGCGTCGTCGTCCACGACTTCCGCGGCCAGGCCCAAGCGCTGCGCCTCCTCGGCGTCGAACAGGCGCGCGGACAACATCAGTTCCTTGGCGCGCCGCGCGCCGATGCTGCGCGCCAGCCAGTAGGGCAGGCCGCCGTCGGGGGCAAGGCCGACCTTGCGGAAAACCACGCCGAAGCGCGCAGTGGTGGAGCAGATCATCAGGTCGCTGGACAGGGCCAGGCTGAAGCCCACGCCGAGCGCCGGGCCGCGCACCGCCGCGATCACCGGCTTGTCCAGGTCGGCGAGCGCGCGGATGGCGCGCTGCGCCTGCAGCACCCGCGCGCGGCCGCCGTCCACGCTCGGTTCGCCCATGGTGTCGATGTCGCCGCCGGCGCAGAAGGCGCGGCCCTCGGCGCACAGCAGCACGACCCGCACCTCGCGGTCGCGCTGCAGTTCATGGCCGATGGCGTGCAGCCCGTCCTTCATCGCGTCGCTGAATGCATTCAGGCGCTCGGGACGCGCCAGCACCACGCGCGCCACCGCGCCGCTGCGCTCCAGCCGGACGCTCACGGGCGCGCCCTTCCGCGGAAAGCCGTGGCCAGGATCATCCGCGAGCGTCGCGTTCCCCTCCCGCACCCGCCCTGCGCGGCCCCGTGTCGGGGAGCGCTCACCCCGCGTACTCGATGACCGAGCGCGCGCCCTCGCCGCGGCCCATCTGAGCGAAGGCCTCGTTGGCCTGCTCCAGCGCGATGCGGCGCGTGATCATGGCGTCCAGGTGCAGCTCGCCCTTCATGAACAGGTTGACGAAACGCGGGATGTCGCGGTTGGGCACGCTGCTGCCGTAGGCGGACCCCTTGAAGCGCTTCTCGGTGAAGAAGCCGGTCACGGGCAGGTCGAGCACGGTGTCCAGGCGCGGCACGCCGACGATCACCGCCGTGCCCGTGGGCCGCACCAGCGCCCAGGCCTGCTCGATGGTTTCCTTGCGGCCCAGGGCCTCGAAGGCGTAGTGCACGCCCATGCCGCTGAGCTTGCGCACCGCCTTGACCACGTTCTCGGCCTTGGGATCGAGCGCGTGGGTGGCGCCCACCTTCTGTGCGAGTTCGCGCTTCTCCGGGATGGGGTCGATGGCAATGATCGTCGTGGCGCCCGCGATGCGCGCGCCCTGCACGATCGACAGGCCCACGCCGCCGCAGCCGATCACCGCCACGCTGTCGCCGCGCTCGATCTTCACCGAGTTGAGCGCTGCGCCGACGCCGGTGGTGACGCCACAGCCGATCAGGCAGGTGCTGCGCAGCGGCACGTCCTTGCCCACCTTCACTGCGGTGCCGGCCGGGATCACGCTGCGCTCGGAGAACGTCCCCAGGCTCAGCAGCTGCCCCACCGCCTCGCCACGCGCGTTGGTGAAGCGCTTGCCGCCGTCGAGCTGCGCGCCCTCGTTGAGGCCCTTGCGCATCAGCGCGCAGAGATAGGGCTTGCCTTCCTTGCAGAACACGCAATGGCCGCACTGCGGCGACAGCGAGGCGATGATCGGATCGCCCGGGACCAGCCCGGTCACACCGGGGCCGGTCTGCTCGACGATGCCCGCGCCCTCGTGGCCGAGCACGGCGGGCAGCGGCAGCTTGAGCGTGCCGTCCCACACCGAGTAGTCGCTGTGGCAGATGCCGCTGGCGACCCAACGCACGAGGATTTCATTGGGGCCGGGGGGCTGGAGTTCCAGCTCCTCGATCTGCATCGGAGTGCCGACGGCGTAGAGCACGGCTGCCTTGGTCTTCATGGTGTCTTGTCTGGTCTGGGTGATGCGGCTTCAGCCGTACATGATTACGGAGCGTGCGCCCTGGCCGCGGCCCATTTCCTCGAATGCGCGGTTGATCTCCTGCAGGCCGATGCGCTGCGTGATCATCGGTTCGAGCTGGAGCTGCCCCTGCTTGTGCATCTCAACGAAGCGCGGAATGTCGCGCGAGGGCGTGCAGGAGCCGTAGCAGCTGCCCTGGATGCCGTATTCGGCGAGCAGGCCGGCGGCCGGGAGCTGCACCGACTGGTTGAGCGCGGCAATGCCGACGATGACCGCGCGCCCGGTGGGCCGGATCATGCCCCAGCACTGCTGCATGGTTTCCAGCCGGCCCAGGGCCTCGAAGGCGTAGTGCACGCCCAGGCCACCGCTGAGCTTGCGCACCGCGGGGATGGGCTTTTCCGCCGAAGGGTCCACGGTGTGCGTGGCGCCCAGTCTCAGCGCAAGCGCGCGCTTCTCGGCCACCGGGTCCACCGCGATGATGATGCTGGCACCGGCGATGCGCGCGCCCTGGATGATCGACAGCCCCACGCCGCCGCAGCCGACCACCGCCACCGAGTCGCCGGGCTTGGTTGGCACCGAGTTGAGCACCGCGCCCGCGCCGGTGGTGACGCCGCAGCCGATCAGGCAGGCGCTTTCCAGCGGCGTGTCGTCCGGCACGCGGATCGCTGACCCGGCCGGCATGACCATGTGCGAGCCGAACGAGCCCAGCGCGCACATCGCGTACACGTCCTCGCCCGCGAGTGTCTTGTGGCGCGTGCTGCCGTCCAGGTACACGCACTGATTGAGCACCGTGTTCATGTGCGCGCACATGAAGGGCTTGTGCTCGCGGCACATCACGCAGGTGCCGCAGGCGGGCGAGAGCGAGCCGATGACCTTGTCGCCAGGTTTCAGGTGAGTGACGCCGGGGCCGACCTGTTCGACGACGCCCGCGCCCTCGTGGCCGAGCACGATCGGCAGCGGCGTCTTGAGCACGCCGTGGGCGATGGAGTAGTCGCTGTGGCAGATGCCGCTGGCCACGGTGCGGACCAGCACTTCGTTTTCGCGCGGCGGCGCAAGCTCCAGTTCCTCGATCTGGAAGGGCTTGCCCACCTCTCTCAATACCGCGGCGGTGATGCGCATGGGTTCGGATTCTCGTGATGCAGATAGGGGGCGGTCCGATTCAGGTCGGTCCGCGGCGGCCGGCGACCCAGTCGGCGTAGAATGGCGGCAGGTCGCACGAAGGGCTGGACGTGAAGCGCGGCGCGCGCTTCTCGTGGAAGGCGCGAACGCCTTCTCCGGCGTCGTGGCGCAGTGCGTGGAGCAGGGTCAGCGACTCCACCTTGTGCGCCTCGGCCGGATGCGGCGCGGCGCTGTTGCGCATCAGCATCTGGCGCGTCATCGCGATGGACACCGGCGAACTCACCGCCACCAGCGAGCGCGCGAAGGTGACGGCGTGGTCGAGCAGCTTCTCCGCCGGCAGGATCTCGCGCAGCAGGCCACCGGCCAGCGCCTCCTGCGCGCTCATGATGCTGGCGCGGTAGCACCATTCCAGCGCGCGGCTCATGCCCACGATGCGCGGCAGGAACCAGGTCGAGCAGGCTTCGGGCACGATGCCGACGCGGCCGAAGACAAAGCCGATGCGCGCGTCCTCGCTGGCGAAGCGCACGTCCATCGGCAGAGTCAGCGTGGCACCGATGCCGACGCAGGCGCCGTTGATAGCGGCCACCACCGGCTTGACGCAGTCGAAGATTGCCAGCGCGGAGCGGCCGCCGATGTCGCGCACGCCGCGCATAGTCTCCTGGTCGAATTCGGCGTCGAGCTGTTCGAGCGTGGTGTCCGCCTTGGCGGCGTCGACGAACTTGTCCAGCCCGGCGGACAGGTCCACGCCGGCACAGAAGGCGCGGCCCTCGCCGGTGACGACGATGGCCCGCACCTCGTCGCGCGCGTTGACAGCGCGGAAGTAGTGCTCGATCTCCGCCGACATGACCACGTTGAAGGCGTTGAGCGCCTCCGGCCGGCTCAAGCTGAGGACGTCGATGCCGTGGTCGTGGCGGACGCGCAGGGTCTGGTAGTTCATGCGGCGGCTCCGGCCTCGGCGTGGCTGACGCTGACCGGGCAGGCGGCGGCGTGGTGTGCGGCCTGCAGCTCCGTCATCACGCGCACCACCTCGAAGGCAGGCTGGCCCTCGTGCATCGCCGGCATTACCGGCTGGCCGTCGAGGACGAAGCCCTCGTAACCCCTGCCCGACACCGCCTCGCACTGCAGCAGGTAGGTGTTGAGCCCGGCCGGGTAGTTGAGCATCTCGCGCGGCTTGCCCGGCACGTTGGCGCCCATGTACCAGGAGTTGGCGCGCGGAAACAGCGTCATGTCGGCGGCGGCCTGCACCACCTGGCCCCAGACGCTTTCGGCCAGGTTGCTGGCCTCGATGGTCTGCACGCCGCGCGCGCGCAGGTCCTCGATGCAGTGCACGATCCAGTCGCCCTGCAGCTCCGCGCAGCTCGGGCCGTTGCAGAAGCCCGAGGGGCTCTGCGGCCCGTAGAGGTAGAGCAGGTTGGGGAAGCCGGCGCTGGCCACGCCCAGGTAGGTGCGCGTGCCGCCGCGCCAGTGCTCCTTGATGCTCTGGCCGCGGGTGCCGACGATGTCGATGTCGGTGATGCCGCCGCTCACCGCGTCGAAGCCGGTGGCCAGCACGATGAGGTCGAACGGCGTCTCGCCCTCGCTCGTGCGGATGCCGGTCCCGGTGACGGACTCGATCGGCGTGGCGTTGAGGTCCACCAGCGTGACGTGGGGCTGGTCGAAGATCTCGAAGTAGCCCTGTTCCAGCGACGGACGCTTGGTGCCGAAGGGGTAGGGCGGATCCATCGGCGCGAGCAGGTCGCGCACGCGCGGGTTGTTGATGCGGGCGCGGATCTTGTCGCGCCAGAAGTCGTAGGCGGTGCGGTTGGCGGCCTCGTCGGTCAGCACGTCCATGTAGGTGCCGATCCAGAAATAGAAGCCGCCCTCCTGCCAGAGCGCCTCGTACTGCGCCTGCCGCTGTTCTGGCTTCGCCGCCAGTGCCGAGGATTGCAACAGGTTGAAGTCGAATCCGCCAAAGGTGTTGCGGCGGTTGGCGTAGCGCTCGCGGTAGGTCGTCTTCCACTGCGACTGCGTCGCGGCATCGAGCCGGCGCTGCTGCATCGGCAGCGCCAGGCAGGGCGTGCGCTGGTAGACCGTGAGCTGCGCCGCCACCTTGGCCGCCTCCTGCGCGACCTGCACGCCGCTGGCGCCGGTGCCGATCACCGCCACGCGCTTGCCGCGCATGTCGATGCCGTCCTGCGGCCAGCGCGCGGTGTGGTGGCAGGGGCCCTTGTAGCGATCCAGGCCCGGAATCTTCGGCACGAATATCTTGGAGCCGAAGCCCACGCACAGCACCAGGAACTGGCAGCGCACCGTCTCTCCGCTGCTCACCGACACCTGCCAGCGGTGGGCCGATTCATCGAAGCGTGCGCGGTCCACGCGCGTGTCGAACCGGATGTCGCGGCGCAGGTCGAGCTTGCGCTCCACGTGCGCGAAGTACTCGCGCAGCTCGGCCCAGCCGGGGAAGCGCTCACTCCAATTCCAGCCCTGCCAGATTTCTTCCAGTCCGAATTCGTACATCGGCACGTGGGTATCCACCCGCGCGCCGGGATAGCAGTTCCAGTACCAGATGCCGCCCAGGCCGGAGCCGGCCTCGTAGAGCCGCACGCGCAGGCCGCGCCGGCGCAGCTGATAAAGCTGGTAGAGGCCGGCGAAGCCTGCACCGACCAGCACCACGTCGAATTCTTCGGTATTCATCCTCGGTCCTCGGGGCCGCGGCCGCGCGCAGTGTCAGGCGCGATCACCGCAGGCCCAGCTTCGGCCGCACCCACTGCGCCATGCGCTGGATGGCCTCGTCGGCCTCCGGCGCAGCGCCGGCCATGAAATGAAAGACGTGCTGCATGTCCTTGAACTCGTCGATGCGCACGTCCACGCCGGCCTCGCGCGCCCTGGCCGCCATGCGACGGCTGTCTTCCAGCAGGGTTTCGGCCTCGCCCACCTGGATGTAGATCGGCGGCAGGCCGCGGTAGTCGGTGTACAGCGGGTTGGCCAGCGGGTCATAGGGGTCACCGTTGCCGATGAACAGCTGGCCCAGGCCAGCCGTGGTGTCGCGCGTGACCAGGGCGTCGCGGTGCGCGTTGTACTCGTAGCTGGTGCCGGAGGTGTCCACGCCCGCCCAGGGCGACATCGGCATGCTGGCGGCCGGCAGCGGCAGGCCGGCCTTGCGCGCCGCGGCCATGGTGGTCACGGCCAGCGCGCCGCCGGCGGAGTCGCCGGTGAAGGCGATGTCGCTGGCGTGCAAGCCCTGGGTTTCCAGCAGCCAGCGATAGGCCTTGACCATCTCGTTGACCGGGCCGGGATGCACATTTTCCGGCGCGCGGTTGTAGTGCACGATCAGCGCGCGGCAGCCCACCGCCTTGGCGATGTGCCCGAACAGCTTGCGGTGCGAGTACATCGAGCCCACCACGTAGCCGCCGCCGTGCGAGCACAGCAGCGCCTTGGTGGTGTTGACGTGCTTGGGCACGGCCCACATCGCCGGCACGCCGCCAGCATCGACCTCGATGTAGTCCACGCCGCCGGGCTCGGCGGTGACGTCGCCCCAGTGCTCGAACATGCGGCGCAGGTCGTCGATGCCGCGGTCGGGGTGCGCTGCCATGTCGGCGGCCCAGCTGCGGTAGAGCTTTTCTAGCGACTGCGATTCCTTGCTGGCCATGCTGATCTCCTCGGTGACGACGTCGCCTGAAACGAACCTTCAGCGAACGAATGTTTGGCAGATTGCTGGATGTGCCTGAAGGGCACGACGCCCGTCAGAGCGCGATGCAGATGTTCTTGGTCTCGGTGTAGATCTCGGCGCCGTCCTGGCCACCCTCGCGGCCAATGCCGCTCTGCTTGTAGCCGCCGAAGGGCGACTCGCGCCACATCGCGTTGTAGGTGTTGACCCAGACCGAGCCGGCCTTGATCGCGTGCGCCACGCGGTGCGCGCGGGCCAGGTCGTTGGTCCACAGGCCGGCGGCGAGGCCGTAGCTGACGTTGTTGGCGATCTGCAGGGCTTCCTCCTCGGTCTTGAAGGTGGTCACGGCCACCACCGGCCCGAAGATCTCCTCCTGCGCGATGCGGTGCGTGGGCTGCACGTCGGTGAACACGGTGGGGCGGAAGAACCAGCCCTCGGCCTTGCCCGGCTCGCCGCCCAGCGCCAGCGTGGCACCCTCCTTGCGGCCGATGTCGACGTAGCTGCACACGCGGTCAAACTGCTCCTTGGACGCCATCGAGCCCATGCGCGAGGCCTTGTCGAAGGGATCGCCCGGCTCGATCTCGCGCACGCCGGCCAGGAAGGCGTCGAGGAACTTCGGGTAGATGCTTTCCTGCACCAGCACGCGCGAGCCGGCCGTGCACATCTGGCCCTGGTTGTAGTACATGCCGGTGGTCACGCCGCGCAGGGCCTTCTTGAGGTCGGCGTCCTCGAACACGATGTTCGGCGACTTGCCGCCCAGTTCCAGCGACACGCGCTTCAAGGTGTCCGCCGCGCCGCGCATGATCGACTTGCCCACCGCGGTGGAGCCGGTGAAGGTGATCTTGTCCACGCCGGGGTGCGCCACGATGGCCGCGCCGGTCTCGCCGAAGCCGTTGAGCACGCTCAGCACGCCCCTGGGCAGGCCGGCTTCCTCCAGGATGCGGGCGAGTGCGATGGCGGTCAGCGGCGACTGCTCGGCGGGCTTGAGGATCACCGCGTTGCCCATCGCCAGTGCCGGGGCGATCTTCATCGCCGCCACCATCAGCGGGAAGTTCCAGGGAATGATCGCGCCGACCACGCCTACCGGCTCGCGGCGCGTGTAGTCGAGGAACTTCGACGGCACCGGCAGCGTCTGGCCGGTGATCTTGTTGGCCCAGCCGCCGTAGTACTCGAAGGCACCGGCGGCGTTCTCGATGTCGCCGAACAGCGATTCCACGTAGAGCTTGCCCACGTCCAGCGAATCCAGCGCCGCGAGCTGCTTGCCGCGCTCGCGGATGACCTGGCCCACCTTCCACAGCAGGCGACCGCGGTCGGCGGGCGTCATGCCGGCCCACTCCTTGCTCGCGAGCGCCGCGTGCGCGGCCTTGACCGCCTGGTCCACATCGGCCGGGCCGGCAATGGCCACCTCGCCCAGCGAGCGCCGATTGGCGGGATTCTCGTTGGTGAAGCTGGCTTCCACCGCCGGCGCCTGCCACTGGCCGCCGACGAAGAGCTTGGTGCAGTCGGGGAGCTGGATCTGGTCTTGCATGGACTACGCCTCGGTTCAGAAGAATTCGACGGCCGGAGGGTGACTCGTGCGCTGCGCACCTTGCCCGCGACCTGCTGGTGCCGCAGTGCAGCGCGCCGCGCCGCGGAATGCAACGCCCCCTGTTTCAGTTTGAAACACGGCCTCGCGCACCGGGGTGCGCCTGCCGTTCACTCGTGTTTACGCTCCACAGCGTCGCCGCGCG
>CBDDRR010000029.1:0-5764 GCA_965233095.1 uncultured bacterium | reverse complement strand
CACCTCTACCTGGGGCTCTATTACCTCGGCACTGGCGACATAGTGTCGGCGTTGCTCGTCTTCGCGATGGGGGGCGTGATCTTCGCCCTGGGCATGAAATTCGGCCTGTTCCATCTGCACCTGCCCGCGTGGCTCAGCCCGCTGCACTGGTTCGGCCGCGCGGGCCGGGGCGTGCTGGCGATCTGCGCGCAGGATTCCGCCGCCGCGCATGACCGGCAGGATCGCCCGGCCCGGCAGTTTCTCGCCGCCGTGGGCGGCATTTCGCAGCGCTATGAGCAACTGCGGCAGCACGGCAGCGGCATGTTCGGCAGCCTGCTGCTCGCCGGATTCGATGGCGTCACCAGCCTGTACGGGCATGCGCAGCAGCGTCTCGCCTGGCTGCTGCGCGCGGGACGGCGCCGCTTCGTGCTCGGTCTCGGTGATGCGGGCCATGCGCGTCGCCGGATGCTGGAGAGCCTGCTGGCAGGTCTCCCGGGGTCGCCGGAACAGGCCTTGCTTGATGCGGCCTGGGGGGCGATCGAGCAGGAACGACTCGAGACTGTGAGGACGGCGCTGGCCCGCGCCCGGCGTGTCCCGGGTGCGCTCGACGGGCGCCTCCAGGAGGCTCGGATCGGCGCGACCCGCTCGCTCGCCGGACTGATGGCCGGCGCCGTGTTCGACGCCCGCCTGGGATGGTTGGGCAAGCGTGCGCGCGACGGGGGAGTGGACGCCGCTCGCGCGGGCTTCGCGGCGCTCCACCGGGAATTTGCGACCACCCGCGACGCAGTCGGCACAGCGGCGGCGGACCTGGCGGCTGCGCGCTGCCGGGGCGAGGACACCACACGCGAGGTCTCGCAGCAGCTCCAGCGGGTGCTGGAGCGCGAGGCGCAGGCCATCGGCGCCGCGACCGCCGGCGCCGTTCCACCGGACGGGGCATTGCCGGCAATCGCGGCGGTGCGCCTGTCCCGGCGCCGCCGCGAGGCCTGCGGCGCATGGCTGCGAGACATGGGCCGGCTGGCGATCGCCGAGGTGCGCCAGCACCCGTCGTCGTGGCCGCAATCAGAGTCCGTCGACACTGAGCCGATCGTGGTATCGACGCGCCGCGGCATCCAGCGCTATGCGCGCGACGTCGCGCTCAACATTGCGGCTATTTTCCTGGTCATGTTCGTGCTGGTTGCCATGCTGTGGTTCGGTCCTTGACCCGCACCGCTGTCGGCGCCCTGGTTATTCCTTAGCTGGTTCCTTGCTGGATTCCTTGCCTGAATCCTTGCCTGGTCGTGTTGCCGAGGTCGTCAGGCCGCTGGTGTCCACCCGGGTGACGCCTTTCACTCTTGCGACTCGGCTCCGGACTTGCTCGATGGACTGGTCCGCCAAAGTCCCAGACAGGGACACGACGCCGTCCTTCGCATTGATCGACAACTCAGAGCCTCGTCCCGCACGATCCACATCCAGCACGGCCTCGATCGTGCTCACCAGGCACCTGTCGGCGGCACTGAATGTCTCTTTTTCATTTTCCTGTCGCGTTTGACCGGGGCTAGGGCTTGTTTCGCTCGGCTTGACCGGATCGAGATCTTCCATGACTTTATCTTGGGTACGTTGTTCCTTAGCCGTATCCGGCTCGGGCGCTGACTCGCCTTCAAACCACGACCCCTCGATTTCCTGATCGTCGTCGGCCTCGGTCGGCTCGGCGCGCTTCTCGGTTTCAGCGGATGCGTCGGTTTGAGCGAATGCGACCGGACCATAGCCCAGGAGCATGCACGCAGCGAATACGACAGTTAATAGTGACTTGCTGTTCATGTGACGATCCCTTGCGAAAATTCCTGAAAATTGCGGTGTCCGACGCGCAATGGCAGTGCCAGGAGCACCCGGATCACCGCGTCGACAGGATTGACAGTACCCGCTGTGGCCGCGCGGGTCTGTTGGCTTGCGCACCTAGTAGACGTTCTCAACGCCGGGGCACTTCGGAAAACCCCAACGCGGCAGGCGTGCGCGGCAGTCCATTATGGTATCCCGAGTCTCGCCGTGCGCAGCGGGGCCCGGAACCGTGTGCGCGCTGCCGGCATCTGCCAGGGAAGGAGCATCGCGATGAGCCATGCCTACCGGGAAGACCTGTCCTGGATTCACGATCTGGGGTTTGGCGACCTGGCCCGCAACGCGGGCGAGTTGCTGCTGCGAACGCTTGCTGCGGACGGCACCGGTGAGGGGCTGGTGGTGGATCTCGGCTGCGGCACCGGCATCCTTGCCGAGGCCGTGTCGAATGCCGGCTATGACGTGCTCGGCGTCGACCTGTCACCCGCCATGATCGAAATGGCGCGCCGGCGGGTGCCGGAGGCGCGTTTCCTGTGCGAATCGCTGCTGGCGGTGGAGCTGCCGCCGTGCATCGCTGTCGTCGCAGTAGGCGAGTGCTTCAATTACCGCTTCGACGAGAGCACCTCGCGCGACCAGCTGCGCGCGCTGTTCGGCCGCATCCACGATGCGCTGGCGCCTCCGGGCGTGCTGCTGTTCGATGCCGCCGGTCCCGGCCGCATTGGTGGAGCGCAGCCGCTGAAAACCCACGTTGACGGCGGTGACTGGGCATTGTTGATGAACGCTGTCGAGGATCCTGAGGCGCGCCGGGTCACGCGCTGCATCACGAGTTTTCGCCGCGTCGGCGACTATTTCCGACGTGACGACGAGTGCCATGAGCTGGACCTGCTGCCGGCCGACGAGCTGTTGGCCGACCTCGATGCGGCGGGTTTCCGGTCGGAGATTCTTGACGACTACGCAGGACACGCGCTGCCCTCGGGGTTGACGGGTTTCCTGGCAAGAGCCGTCCCGCCTGCCTGAACGGAGCCTGTCGCCGAGGGAGAAATGATGCCTGCGAACACGCCCGCCACCGCCCGAGCCGTCGGTTCGTCCGACTGGCGGGGCTGGGTGCGGCGCATCGCGCTGTTCGCGGCGCTCTGGTGGATCCTCACGGACGGCGTCGCGGCCAGCTGGGCGATCGGCGCGCCGATGGTGCTGCTGGCCGCGTGGCTGAGCCGTACGCTGTGGGCAGACCCGCCGTTGTCCGTGCTCGGCGTAGCCCGTTTTGTGCCGTTCTTCGCCTACCAGTCGCTGGCTGGTGCAACAGACGTGGCGAAGCGTGCCCTGCAGCCGACCATGCCGCTGTATCCCGGCGTCGTGCGGCATCGCATGCGGCTCCCGCCGGGCGTGGCGAGGGTCTCGCTCGCCAACGTGGTCAGCATGCTGGCCGGCACGCTGAGCGCGGACCTCGAGGGTGACGAGCTGGTAATCCATGCGCTCGATGCACGCAACGACCTGCACGCCATGGTGGAGGACCTCGAGCCGCGCATCGCCGCGGTGTTCAATCTTCCGCTGGCGCCGACATCGGGCGAGGAGGCAGGCAAGTGAGCACGCTGCTGATCGGCGTCGCCGCCTTCCTGCTGCTCAACCTGGCGGCCGGCCTGTGGCGTGTCATGCGTGGACCGACGGCGGCCGACCGCATGTTGGCGGCGCAGCTGTTCGGCACGACCGCGGTAGCAGTGCTCCTGCTGCTCGCCGAGGGCATGGGCGAGCCATCGTTCAGGGACATCGCACTGGTGTTCTCGCTGCTGGCCGCGGTCGCCGCGGTGGCTTTCGTACAGCGGGTGTGGAGCAGGGGGGGCAACAATGACGGCGATTGACCTGCTCAGCGCTGCACTGGTACTGGTCGGCGCCGCGTACTTTTTCGCCGGCACGGTCGGCATGCTCCGCTTCCCGGACGTATACAGCCGCCTGCACGCCCTGACCAAGGGCGACAATGTCGGCCTGGGACTCACCGTGCTCGGTCTTGCACTGCAGGCCCCGTCCGTGGCGGTGGTGGGCAAACTCGTGCTCATCTGGATGCTCGTGCTGCTGGGCGGCGCGACCGCCTCGCACCTGATCGCGCGCTCCAGCCTGCGACGCGGCATCAAGCCGTGGACGGCGCCATGAGCGCCGGGCTGGTACTCGATGCGCTGCTGGCCGCGATCCTGGTGTGGCTGGCCTACACCGCACTGTCCAGCAAGGACCTGTTTCGCGGCATCGTGCTGTTCATCGCCTTTGGGCTCGTGTTGTCAATGGCCTGGGCGCGCCTGGGCGCGCCCGATGTCGCCCTCGCCGAGGCTGCCATCGGCGCCGGGCTGACCGGCGCGCTGCTGCTGGCGACCTGGGGCCGACTGCCCGGCAAGGACGGCAAGTCGAACGACGATGAGCCCGGGCCGGAGAAAGAAGATGGCGACTAGCAAGAGGCCCGGCGAGCCCGGACTACTGCTGCGCGCAGGCCTCGCGCTGCTGCTCGGGGCGGTCGCGGTGGGCATGAGCCTCGTCCTGTTCACCGCGCCGCAGTGGTCCGGGCTGGGGCCTGCTGTCGAGGCCGAGCTCCCTCGCAGTGGGACCGACAGCCCCATTACCGCAGTGCTGCTGAATTTCCGGGGCTACGATACCCTGCTTGAAATCGCCGTGCTGACGATTGCGCTGGTAGGCGTGTGGGCGCTCGGGCCCGCACCGCGCATCAGGGAGACCACGCCCAGCCCCGTGCTGCTCGGCCTGAACAGCGTGCTGCTGCCGCTGGCCACGATGATCTGCGCCTACCTGCTCTGGGCCGGGGCCAGCCAGCCCGGCGGCGCCTTCCAGGCGGGCTCTGTGCTGGCGGCCGCGGGCGTGCTCTACATTCTCACCGGGCATCGGCCGCGCATTCGCCTGCCGGACGCGCCGATGCGCTGGGCCGCGGCCGTGGGGCTGGGAGGGTTTCTCGCCGTGGCCTTCGGCGTGATGCTCTCCGGCCGCAGGTTGCTCGAGTATCCCGAAGGTCTCGCCGGCACGCTGATCCTGTTCGTCGAGGCCACGGCGACGGTCTCCATCGCGGTGATCCTCGCCGGTTTGTTCATCGGTGGTCGCCCGGAGGATGAGCCGTGACCAGCGGCCTGCTGTTCGTCGGCACGGGACTCGGCCTGCTGGTTATCGGTACGTGGGGGCTGGCGCTTCGCGCCCACCTGATTCGCAAGATCCTGGCGATCAACGTGATGGGCAGCGGGGTGTTCCTCATGCTGGTCGGTGGCGGGACACAGGGCAGCGGGGCAGTCGATCCCGTGCCCCAGGCGATGGTGATCACGGGCATTGTCGTCGCGGTATCGGCGACCGCGCTGGCGCTCGCGCTGGTGCTGCGCATCGCCACCGTCACCGGCAAGCCAGCACTGCCGGAGGACCGGGAGCGCGATCTCATGGAAGAGGAGGGGCAGTAGAGCGTCATGGCAGGCTGGATCGCTGCAGCGCCGTGGATGTTGTGGGCCATCGGGTTGCCGCTGGCCGGCGCCTTGCTGGCTTTCCTGCTGCCGCGCCGCGCCGCGCTCGTCGGGATGGGCACCGCGGGGGCGACTTCGTTGGCCGCCATATCGGTGCTGCTGCAGGTCGCGTCCGGGGGTGCACAGCGCTATGCGGTCGGCGGCTGGGGTGCGCCGCTGGGCATCGACCTGGTGGCCGATGGCCTGAGCGCGCTGATGCTCGCCGTGACCGCCTGCATCGCGCTGTTCAGCCTCTGGTACGCGCTGCAGGGCACCGATGAGCGGGGCCGCAACTTCCACGCCTTGTTTCAGTTTCAGCTTGCCGGACTCAACGGTGCATTCCTGACCGGCGACGTGTTCAATCTGTTCGTGTTCTTCGAGTTGCTCCTGATCGCCTCCTACGCCTTGCTCCTACACGGCGGTGGCGCGGAGCGGCTGCGTAACGGCATCCATTACGTGGTGTTCAATCTGGTGGCCTCGGCGCTCTTCCTGGTGGGCGTGGC
>CBDDRR010000028.1:0-2689 GCA_965233095.1 uncultured bacterium | reverse complement strand
GCGGCGGTCTCTTCGCGCGTGAGCGGCTTCAGCTCGTTGCGGATCGAGATGCGCTGATCCAGCTGCCGGAGCTCGGGCGACCGCAGCTGATCGCGCAGGTTCAGCTGTCCCACCAGCACGATCTGCAGCAGCTTTTCCTTGTGGGTTTCGAGGTTCGACAGGATCCTGATCTGCTCGAGCACCTGCGGCGGAAGGTTCTGCGCCTCGTCGATGATGAGCAGCGCGCCGGCGCCGAGCGGCTGGAGCGACAGCAGGAAGTCGTTCAGCGTGTCGATCAACTGCTGTTTGCTGACCGGCGCGAGCCGCCCGCGCTTGACCTCCTCGCGCGATACGACCCCGAAGTCCTGCAGGATCAGCCGCAGCAGATCGACGTCCGAGAGGAACGGGTTCAGCACCAGCGCGGTGAAGGTCTTGCGATCGAGATGATCGAGGACTGCCCGGCACAAGGTCGTCTTGCCGGTGCCGATGTCGCCGGTAACGACGACGAACCCCTCGCGCCGGCGGATGGCGTACTGAAGGAGGTCGAAGGCACTGGCATGCGACTGACTCTTGTAGAGGTACTTCGGGTCCGGCGTCAGGCTGAAGGGCTTCTCAGTGAACCCGTAGTATTCCTCGTGCATCGGAAATCGATCCTCCTGGAGAGTCATCGGTCCCCGGCGAGAAACACGACCACGGCGCCCGCCGCAAAGGCGAGCGAACCCGTCAGCCATGCGTGCAGCCGTGGCGCAATCAACAATTAAGTCCTTACGGCGCAGGAGCTTAACATAGCAATTGGCAAATCTGCACACAATTGCGCAGACCGGCCGCTGGCGCGGGCCGGACGCTCGCTATTCGGCCGGAAGGACTTCGACGGTGCCAGGAGGTGGCGGCGGCGGCGCGCTCTTCTTGAACATCGCCACGCCGAGCAGGCCGCCGAGCATCCCGAACACGGTGTCGATGATGATCGTGAACACCATGCCGGCCGCGCGGACCGCGCCACCGGTCGAGGCGCGGGTGACCATGTCGCGGAACTCGGGAGGCATGTCCGGGTTGGACGAGAGCACCCGCTCGATGAACTGGTCCTGCATCGGACCGGTGAGCGCCTGCATCGGAATCGCCAGCACCACGGCCACGATTCCGCCGATGAACCCCGCCATCAGGCCGACCAGCGCCCCTTCGGATGCCGGGATGCCATGGACGGCGTTCTGCTGGCGCAGGTAGGCCGCGAGCACGCCGCCGGCAATCACCCACAGGCAGCAGCAGCAGTTGGCGGCGTTGACGAACGGCAGCGCCGACAACACGCCGATGAACAGTCCACCGAAGAGCGCCGGCTGCAGCCGTGATTCCATCAGTCGTAATACTCCAGTCCGAGATGCGTGATGAGCTCCTCCCCGCGGAGGAACCGCAGCGTGTTCTTCAGCTTCATCAGCTGGATGAACAGGTCATGCTCCGGATACAACCCTGCCGCGTGCATCGGGCTCTTGAAATAGAACGAGAGCCATTCCTGGATGCCGCTCATGCCGGCTCGCTTCGCCAGGTCGAGCAGCAGCGCGACGTCCAGGACGATCGGCGCCGCGAGAATGCTGTCGCGGCAGAGAAAGTTGATCTTCAGCTGCATCTTGTAATTCAGCCAGCCGAAGATGTCGATGTTGTCCCAACCCTCTTTGTTGTCGCCGCGCGGCGGGTAGTAGTTGATGCGGACGACGTGGTGGAGGTCCTTGTAGAGGTCGGGATAGAGGTCAGGCTGCAGGATGAAGTCGAGGACGGATTTCTTGCTTTCTTCCTTCGTCTTGAAGGACTCGGGATCGTCGAGCACTTCCCCGTCGCGGTTGCCGAGGATGTTGGTCGAGTACCAGCCCTCGACGCCGAGCAGGCGGGCCTTGAGCCCGGGCGCGATGATGGTCTTGATCAGCGTCTGGCCCGTTTTCAGGTCCTTGCCCGTGAGCGGCGAGCCGGTGGCCCTGGCGAGCTCGAGCAGCGCCGGGACGTCGGCGCTCAGGTTCGGCGCGGCGTTCGCGTACGGAATGCCTTCCTTGATGGCGGCGTAGGCGTAAACCATGCTCGAGGGAATCGCGTCGTCCCCGGCCTCGAGCCCTTTCTCGAACGCCGCGAGCGACGCGTGCACTTCGGACGGCTCGAGGTAGACCTCGGTGCTGCCGCACCAGACCATGACGAGGCGATCGCAGCCGTTGTCCTGCTTGAAGCGGCGCATGTCGGCGATCAGCTGATCGGCCAGGTCTTTCTTGTTCCTGCCCTTCTTGACGTTCGGCCCGTCGAGGCGCTTCACGTACCGGCGATCGAAGACCGCCGCCATCGGCTTGATGGCCTCCAGCTCCGGCCGGATCTGGTCGAGCAGGTCCTTCTCGAGGACGCCTGCCGTCTTCGCCGCCTCGTACGAGTTGTCCTCGAAAATATCCCAGCCGCCGAACACGATGTCGTCGAGCGAGGCGAGCGGAACGAAGTCCTTGATGAGGGGGGAGCGGCCTTCCGTCCGCTTGCCGAGGCGGATGGTGCCCATCTGCGTGAGGGATCCGATCGGCTTCGCCAGTCCGCGCCGGATCGCGAGCACGCCCGCGATCGTGGTCGTGCTGACGGCGCCCATGCCGACCAGCAACACGCCGAGCTTCCCGCCTGGTTCGATTATTTTCGGCGCGTTTTTCACAACGCCGAACTATATCATCAGACATGGGAGCGGGTGAGAGCGGCGGAC
>CBDDRR010000027.1:0-10294 GCA_965233095.1 uncultured bacterium | reverse complement strand
GAGCCTGATCGGCGTGCCCCTGACGGTCGGTTTCATCAGCAAGTGGTACCTGGTGCTGGCGGCCATCGAACTCGGCTGGTGGCCGATCGTCGGCATCATCATCATCGGCTCGCTGCTGGCGGTCATCTACATCTGGCGGGTGGTCGAGGTGGCCTACTTCCAGCAGGGCGAGAGCACTGAGCGCTGCGAGGCGCCGTTGTCGATGCTGGTGCCCACCTGGGTGCTGATCGGGGCCAACTTCTGGTTCGGCGTCGACACGCGGCTGACAGTGGGTCTCGCCGAGCGCGCCGCGCTGATGCTGACAGGAGGCGCACCGTGAATTTGAGCGCTTCCACCGCACTCGAGGTCGCCGTGCTGGTGCCGCTCATCGGCGCCCTGCTGATCGTGCTGGCCGGCCGCTGGCCGAACCTGCGCGAGGCCGTCACGCTGGTGACGGCAGTGACGCTGTTCGGCGTGGTGCTGCGCATCCTGTGGAGCCTGACGCGCGACGAGATCATCGAGATCACGTTGATCGAGATGCTGCCCGGCCTGAGCATCGCGCTGCATACCGAGCCGCTGTCGATCCTGTTCGCCGCCGTGGCCAGCGGCCTGTGGGTGGTGACCTCGGTCTACTCCATCGGCTACATGCGCGGCAACAACGAGCAGCACCAGACGCGCTACTACGCCTGTTTCGCCATCGCCCTGTCGGCCGCGATGGGCGTGGCTTTCTCGGCGAACCTCTTGACGCTGTTCGTGTTCTACGAGGTGCTGACGCTCTCCACCTACCCGCTGGTGGCGCACAAGGGCGACGAGGCTGCGAAGCGTGGCGCGCGCACTTACCTCGGCGTGCTGCTCGCCACGTCCATCGGGCTGCTGCTGCCGGCCATCATCTGGACGTGGTCAGTGGCCGGCACACTGGACTTCACGCCGGGCGGGGTGCTCGAAGGCCGCATCACGGGCGGGCTGGCGACCGTGCTGCTGTTGATGTTCGTGCTCGGCATCGGCAAGGCGGCGGTGATGCCGATGCATCGCTGGCTGCCCGCGGCCATGGTCGCGCCGACGCCGGTCTCGGCGCTGCTGCATGCCGTGGCGGTGGTGAAAGCGGGCGTGTTCGCGATCACCAAGATCATCATCTACATCTTCGGGCTCGACTTCCTGGTGGACGTGCCCCAGGAGCGCCTGCTGGTGTACCTGGTCGGCTTCACCATCATCGTGGCCTCGATCGTCGCGCTGCGGCAGAACAACCTCAAGCGCATGCTGGCATATTCGACCATCAGCCAGCTGTCGTACATCGTGCTGGCGGCGCTGGTGCTGGCGCCGCTGTCGGAGATCGGCGCGGCGGTTCACATCGTGGCGCACGCATTCGGCAAGATCACGTTGTTCTTCGCGGCCGGCGCGATCTACGTGGCCTCGAAGAAAACCGAGATCACGCAGCTGTCCGGCATCGGACGGCGCATGCCCTGGACGATGACCGCATTCGCCATCGGCGGCCTGTCGATGGTCGGCGTGCCGCCGACCGCGGGCTTCGTGTCCAAGTGGTACATGATCGCCGGCGCGTTCCAGAACGACAATTACTTCGTGCTCGCGGTGTTGGTCGTCGCCACTGCATTGAACGCAGCCTACTTTCTGCCGATCATTTTCCGCGCCTTTTTCGACACGGAGAACGTGCCGCCGAAAAAGGACCACGGCGAGGCGCCCTGGCCGATGGTCGCCGCGCTGACCACCACCGCGGCGCTGGTGCTGCTGTTCTTCGTCTACAACGGCCCGGTGGTGGACCTCGAGTACGGCATTCTGAAGGGGCCGGGATGAGCACAGGCGACCACAAGGGGAAGGAGCTGCACTGGCTGGTCCGCCCGGCGACGATCCGCTGGCTGTGGCGGATCTTCGGCGTGGTGCTCGGGCTGACCGTGGCGGCCGGCCTGTTCATGGAGCCGCACGGCTACTTCGGACTCGACGGCACCTTCGGCTTCCAGGCCTGGTATGGCTTCCTGACCTGCGTCGCCATGGTGGTGGTGGCAAAGCTGCTCGGCTTCCTGGTCAAGCGTCCCGAGAACTACTACAGGGACCGCGATGTTTGAGCTGATCATTCCACCGGCATTGATCCTGCTGATCGGCGCCTTCCTGGTCGCCGTGGTGCAGCCGGCGCTGCGTCCCGTGATTGCGCTCGCCGCGCCACTCGCGACCCTGTACGCAATCTGGCAGGTGCCGGACGGCATCCTGCTGAGCGCGACCTTCCTCGGCTACGAAGTGCAGCTCATCGAGGGCGGGCCGCTGCGGCGGATGTTCGCCACGGTGTTCGCCATCATGGCCTTCGCGGGCGCGCTGTTCTCCTTCAAGCAGGCCAAGTGGTATGAACTGGCGGCGGCGATGGCCTATGCCTCCGGCGCCATCGGCGTCAGCTTCGCCGGCGACCTGATCGTGATGTTCGTGTTCTGGGAGCTGATGGCGCTGTTCTCGGTGGTGGTGGTGTGGTCCGGCGGGACTTTCGGCTCCAAGCGGGCCGGCATCCGCTACATCATCATGCACCTGCTTGGCGGCATCATCCTGAAGATCGGCATCGAGGGCATCATGGTGCACACCGGCTCGGTGGAGATCCGGCCGCTGGTGCTCAACAACTTCGATACCTGGATGGTGTTCATCGGCATCCTCATCAACGCCGCGGCACCGCCGGTCAGTGCGTGGCTGTCGGATGCCTACCCCGAGTCATCGCCCACCGGCTCGGTGTTCCTGTCGGCGTTCACCACCAAGACGGCAGTGCTGGCGCTGATCCTGCTGTTCCCGGGTCAACAACTGCTCATCTGGATCGGGCTGTGGATGATTTTCTACGGGATCATCTACGCGCTGCTCGAGAACGACATCCGGCGAATTCTCTCCTACTCGATCATCAACCAGGTCGGCTTCATGGTGGTGGCCGTCGGCATCGGCACGGAGCTGGCACTGAACGGCGCCGCGGCGCATGCCTTTGCGCACATCTTCTACAAGGCGCTGCTGTTCATGAGCGCCGGCGCGGTCATCTACCAGACCGGCAAGAACAGGTGCACGGAACTCGGCGGGCTGTTCCAGAGCATGCCGCTGACCACCGTCTGCGGCATCATCGGCGCGCTGTCCATCTCGTCATTCCCGCTGACCTCGGGCTTCGTCTCCAAGGGAATGACGACCGCTGCTGCAGCGGAGGCGCACCTCGGTGTGGTGTGGTTCCTGCTGGCCGCAGCCTCAGCCGGCGTGTTCCTGCACGCGGGCATCAAGTTCCCGTGGTTCGTGTTCTTCCAGAAAGACTCCGGGCTGAGGCCGAAGGACCCGCCGTGGAACATGCAGGCGGCGATGGTGCTGCTGTCGGTACTGTGCATCGTGATCGGCATGTTTCCGGGGTTGCTGTACTGGATGCTGCCCTACCCGGTGGCATTCGTGCCGTACACGGCCGAGCACGTCATCACCATGCTGCAGCTGCTGCTGTTTGCCGGGCTGGCGTTCTTCGTGATGCTGCCGATGATGAAGCGCACGCTCACCATCAGCCTGGACCTCGACTGGTTCTGGCGGGTGGCGTGGGTGAGGCTGTTCCGTGCGCTGGAGCGCTTGTTCAACGGCATCCGGACCGGGCTCGGCGCGGCGGTGCTTGGGCTGCTGAAGCGCTTCTCCGACGGACTCATGCGCCACCACGGCGCCCAGGGCGTGCTGGCCCGCGCCTGGCCGACCGGCAGCATGCTGCTGTGGATGGCCGTGCTGCTCGCAGGCTTCATGATCGCCCGCTACATCTGACGCGGCTGCCGCGGGTCTGACCCGCGCAACGCACTGATAAAAAAGAGAAAACGCTGGTTTTCTCCCCGGAATCCGGCCTTAGAAGTGCGATTTCTGCCCGAAATCGGCGTTCTAAGCGTCGAGGCTCTCCGCCGCCGCCCGGCGCCACAGGCAGGCCCCGCCGGCAGCCTTGTCCAGGCGGTCGAGCGCCGACTCATGCGCGGCGATCTCCTCCGCGCTGGCCCGCTGCACGACCAGCGTGAGGCCCTTGCGATTGACCTTCTTGCGCCGCCGGGAGCGGCCTGCCGTGCTGCCCCGCGCATCCGCCGCGAGCCCGAGCTCGGCCTGGCCGCCGGTCATGGCGAGGTACACCTCCGCGAGCAGGCGCGCATCCAGCAGCGCGCCATGCAGGTCGCGGCCGGAGTTGTCGACGCTGTAGCGCTTGCACAGCGCGTCGAGGCTGTTGCGCTGGCCGGGGTTCGCCTGGCGCGCCAGCATCAGCGTGTCCAGCACGGCGCAGATCTCCGCGATCGTCGGCCCGCGCGGCTCGAGGCGCGCCAGCTCCGCGTCGAGGAGACCCACGTCGAAGGCGGCGTTGTGGATCACCAGCTCGGCGCCTTCGATGAAGGCGAGAAACTCCGCGGCCACCTCGTGGAATCTCGGCTTGTCCGCGAGAAAAGTGTTGGATAGCCCGTGCACGTCTTCGGCCGCCCGGTCGATCTCGCGATCAGGGTTCAGGTACTGGTGGAAGGTGCGCTCGGTCGGGCGCCGGTTGACCAGCTCCACGCAGCCGATCTCGATGATGCGGTGGCCCTCGGCCGGCTCCAGGCCGGTGGTCTCCGTGTCGAGGACGATCTGTCTCATTTACGTATCCTCGGTCAGGCCCGCAAGGGAGTCGATGGCGGCGTTGGCCAGGGCATCGGCGCGATCGTTCTCGGGATGGCCGCTGTGGCCCTTCACCCAGTGCCAGCGGATGTCGTGACGCGCCGCCGCTGCTTCGAGCGCCTGCCAAAGGTCCTGGTTCTTGACGGGTTGCCGCCCCGAGGTGCGCCAGCCGTTCTTCTTCCAGCCCGCCATCCACTCGGTGATACCACCGCGCACGTACTGCGAATCGGTGTACAGGTCCACGGTGCAGGGCCGCTTCAGCGACTCCAGCGCCATGATCGCCGCGGTCAGCTCCATGCGGTTATTGGTGGTGAGCGCCTCGGCGCCGTTGAGCTCGCGCTCATGGCCGCCCGCGCGCAGCAGCGCTCCCCAGCCGCCCGGACCGGGATTGCCGCGACACGCCCCGTCGGTCCACGCCTCGACTCGCGTCAAAACCGGCTCCGCGTGGTGGGCTCCGCGAGCCCGGTCGGCACCCGCTCGGGCCGCCGCCACAACCGCCGCATCGGTGTCACGGCGTGCACGCGCTTGACCGCCACCAGCAGGTAGCCGCCGTAGTAGCCCGGCATGCCGCGCGCGCGGCGGCGCAAGCGCCCGTCGGCCTCGGCGAAGGCAGGGAAATACCGCTGCACGCCGGTCACGTCGAAATTCAGCAGCGACAGCCAGTCGCGCAGCCGCCGCTCGGAATACAGCTGCTCGATCTGCGGTGGCCAGCCACCGCGCGACAGCAGCCTGCGCAGGCCGACCACGCTCCAGGGATTGAAGCCGAGCACGATCAGCCGGCCGCCGCCAGCCAGCACGCGCTCGCACTCGCGCAGCAACTGGTGCGGCTCGCTGGAGCGCTCGTGAGTGTGCGGCAACAGCACGGCGTCGACGGAGTGGCTCGCCACCGGTAGCTGCCAGTCCTCGGCAATGAATCCGACGCCTGGCCCAGGCTGTGCCGCGCAGACTGCCCGGCGCACGGTGCCGGCGAGGCCGATGAACTCCTCCGCCCCGCCCCACGCGCCGATCTGCAGCAATTGCGAGCCGAACACGCGCCGCAGTGGCTCGGCGGCCACGGCCCGCTCTGCGGCAAGCAGCCGCGCACCGGTCGGAGACTGGAGCCATTCGGACAGTTCGGGCGGATAGATCGGCATGGCAGCTAGGATAGCCCAACTGCAGGAAGCCGACATGCCCCGGGGGGAAATAGCGACACGCCCCGTCCAACAAAAGCGGGCGCATCCCCATTTCTGTGACGTCGCTCCGGCTTCGCGGGTTGGCCGGGAGCGGCATCCGACCGTAGAATCACCGGATGCTCAAGGTAACGCCGGTATCGGCCTTCCGCGACAACTACATCTGGCTCATTCACGGGACCGACCCGCGTCGCGTGGCAATCGTCGATCCCGGCGATGCGCGCCCGGTGATCGAGGCCGTCAGGACCCAGGGCCTTGAGCCCGTCGCCATTCTGCTGACGCATCACCATCCCGACCACTCCGGCGGCATCCCCGCGCTCCGCGAGGCCTTCGACATCCCGGCCTGGGGACCGGCCGGCGAACCGGTGACCGGCCTCACCCACGCGGTCTCCGGGGGCGCGCGCGTCGAACTGCCCGATCTCGGCCTCGCCTTCGACGTCATCGACATCCCCGGCCACACGGCGGGCCACATCGCCTTTCACGGCCACGGTGCACTGTTCTGCGGCGATACCCTGTTCAGTGCCGGCTGCGGCCGCATCTTCGAAGGCACGCCGGCGCAGATGCTCGCGTCGCTGGATACGCTTGCCGCGCTGCCCGACGACACGCGCGTGTACTGTGGCCACGAGTACACCGGCGCCAACCTTCGCTTTGCGCAGGCGGTCGAGCCCGACAACGATGATGTGGTACAGCACACCGTGCAGGTAGCGGCGCTGCGCCGCGATGACACCCCCAGCCTGCCGACTACACTGGCTGTCGAGCGGCGCATCAACCCCTTCCTGCGCTGCGACCAGCCGACCGTGCAGGCGGCGGCCAGTCGGCGCGTCGCACAGCCGCTGGCCTCGCGCGTCGAAGTGTTCGCCGCAGTGCGCCGCTGGAAGGACGAGTTCGCATGAGCATGGCGGCCGCGGCTGTCATGCAAGCACCTGGTTTCCTTCGCGCGGCCGGCCGGCTGGCTTGTGTCGCCGTGGCGATTTCGCTGGCCGCCTGCGCCGCGCCCCGTAGCGAAATACCGGTCGAGTCCGACCCGCCTGCCAGGATCGTTTCGCCTGCCGGGGACCTCGCCATCGAGCCCGATACCGCAGTGGTCGAGGCCGACGAGTTCGTGGCCGACGACAACAATGCGATGGCCGCGGAGAACGCCGCTGCGGAGAGCGCCGCCGAGGTCGTCCATGCCTTGGAAGCGGCCGACGAGGAGATCGAGGACCTGCTCGAGCGGCTGCGCGGCAGCTACGCCTTCCCCACCATGGACAACGACGCGATCCGGCGGCATGCCGGCTGGTACGCGCGCCATCCGGATCACCTCGATCGCGTGCTGAACCGCGCCCGACCCTACCTGCCCCATGTTGCCGGCGAGATCGCCGCACGCGGGCTGCCGGCGGAGCTCGCCTTCATACCGGTCATCGAGAGCGCCTTTGATCCTTTCGCCTACTCGCACGGCCGCGCGGCCGGCCTGTGGCAGATCGTGCCGGGTACCGGCAAGCGCTTCGGCCTGAAGCAGAACTGGTGGTATGACGGCCGCCGCGACGTCGTGGAATCGACCCGCGCGGCGCTGGACTACCTGGAGTACCTGCACGGGTTTTTCGACGGTGACTGGCTGCTGGCGGTGGCCGCCTACAACAGCGGCGAGGGCACGGTGGGGCGCGCCATCCGCAACAACAAGGCCGCCGGGCGCCCGACGGATTTCTGGAACCTGCGCCTGCCGCGGGAGACGCGCAACTATGTGCCGCGCCTGCTCGGACTGGCCGCGGTGCTGGCGGATCCTGCGGCGCACTCGCTGTCGTTGCCGCCGCTGCCACCCGCGCCGGCATTCGCCACGGTGGAGCTCGACGGCCAGATCGACCTGGCGGTCGCCGCGGAGCTTGCGGGCATCGAGCTGGCCGAGCTGCAGTCGCTGAACCCGGGCTTCAACCGCTGGGCCACGGATCCCGACGGCCCGCACCGGCTGCTGCTGCCGGTGGACACGGAAGCATCGTTTACGGCAGCGCTGGCCGAGCTGCCGCCGACCGAGCGCGTCCGCTGGCACCGGCACAAGGTCGCCGCCGGCGATACCCTCGGCGGCATTGCGCGGCAGTACCGCACCACGGTCCGGGTGCTGCAGTCGGTGAACGGCATTTCCGGCACCAACATCCGGCTCGGCAGCCACCTGATGATCCCGACCTCCACGCGCAACCTCGGTGATTACCCGCTGAGCGCCGACAACCGCCTGGCCGGCACGCAGCAGCGCGAGCGCAGCGGCCGGGTGCGCAGCGACCACACCGTGCGCAGCGGCGAGTCGCTCTGGACAATTGCCCGCGCGAACGGCGTCGGCGTGCGCGAGCTGGCCGCGTGGAACGGCATGGCGCCGGGCGACACCCTTGCCGTGGGCCGCAAGCTGGTGGTCTGGCAGCGCGGTGGTGCGGCGAGCGCCGCGCGACCGCCGGCGACGGATGCAAGGCTCAGGCGCGTGCACTACACCGTGCGCAGCGGCGATTCGCTGTACCGGATCGCGAGCAACTTCCGCGTGTCGATCGACGACATCAAGCGCTGGAACAAGCTCGACGGCAAGCGCTACCTGCAGCCGGGCCAACGGCTGATCCTGCATGTTGACGTCACCGCCCAGTCTGGCGGTTGAGGAGAATCGAAATGGGATTTCTGCACGGCAAGCGCGCGCTCATCGTCGGCCTGGCCAGCGAACGCTCCATCGCCTGGGGCATCGCGCAGGCGATGCGCCGCGAGGGCGCCGAGCTCGCATTCACCTACCAGGGCGAAAAGCTCAAGCCACGCGTCGAGGACATGGCCGAGCAACTCGGCGGCGGCTTCACCTGCGCGATGGACGTCGCCGAGGACGAGCAGATCGCAGGCGCCTTCGATGCGCTCGGCAAGCACTGGGACGGCCTCGACGTCATTGTCCACTCGGTGGGCTTCGCGCCCCGCGACCAGCTGAGCGGACGCTTCGTCGACGCCGTGAGCCGCGAGGGCTTCCGCATCGCCCATGACATCAGCGCTTACAGCTTCGCGGCGCTGGCCCAGGCCGGCCTGCCGATGATGCGCGGCCGCGGCGGCTCGCTGCTGACGCTGAGCTATCTCGGCGCGGTGCGCGCCGTCCCCAACTACAACGTCATGGGTCCGGCCAAGGCCAGCCTGGAGGCCACCGTGCGCTTCCTGGCTGCCGACCTCGGCGCCGAGGGACTGCGCGTCAACGGCATATCCGCGGGGCCGATCAAGACGCTCGCGGCGGCGGGTATCGGCGGCTTCCGCAAGATGCTCGCGCAGGTGGCGCGCATCGCGCCGCTGCAGCGGAATGTCACCATTGACGATGTTGGCAACGCGGCGGCTTTCCTGTGCTCCGACCTGGCCGCGGGCATCACGGGTGAGATTCTCTACGTCGACGGCGGCTACAGCCACGTCGGCATGTCGCTGCCGGAGGACTGAGAACGCCCGCATGCTGCGTTCCGCCGCATTCTTCGTGCAGCGCTTTGTGCTGGGCCGGCGCACGCTGCTGGCCCAAGTGCCGGAGTTCGACCTGGAGCTGCGCGTCCCCGCGGGCGACACGGTCGGCCGGCATCTCTACGAGGACGCCATGCACGCGCCGTCAGTGATCGACTTCCTTGCCACGCGGCTGGAGCTCGCCCCGGGCGACGTGGTATTCGACGTCGGCGCCAGCATCGGCTGGTACTCGCTGCTTATGGCACGGCTTGCGCCGCGCGGCGCCGCGATCCATGCCTTTGAGCCGGATCCCTGGGCTCGCGGCCTGCTGCAGGAGAACCTGAGCCGCAATCGCGCCGATGCCGTCACGGTTGCGGGCGACGCCGTCGGCGAGTATTCCGGCGACGCCCGGCTGCACCGCTACGGCCACCGCAAGGCGCGCGGCGGGCTGCTGCCCGTCGGTGCGCCGGAGACGGTGACGGTGGATATGGTGAGCCTCGACGACTATTGCCGCACGCACGACCTCGAGGAACGGCCGGTCGGCTTCATCAAGATCGGCATCGAGGGTTTCGAGTACTTCGCGCTGCGCGGCGCCGCTCGCACGCTGTCACGCTGTCGCGCGCTGCTCACCGAGTTTGCGCCGCGGCGCCTGGCGCAGGCCGGCGTCGAGCCGGTGGCGCTGCTCGACCTGCTGGTGGAATCCGGATTCACGCCGGCGCTGATCGAGCCCGGCGGCGCGCGCGACGTGACGCGCGAAGAGCTGCTGGCCGGGACCGGCCGGCGCCACGTGTTCTGGAGCCGGCCCGCCGCGAATTCGCCGCTGCCCGGCCCCGATCACGGCGCGCTGGCGATCTGAAAACGGGACACTCCCCATTTTCGTGCGGAAATGGGGAGTGTCCCCTTTTCAGCCGCGGGCCGACGCTGCTTCGGCCGGTTCGCCCTGCAGCACGCCTTCCTCGCCATCGAGAATGGCGATTATTACCGCGCAGGCGCAATCGCCGAGGATATTGACGGCGGTGCGCGCCATGTCGAGGATGCGGTCGAACACGAACAGCACCCCGATCGCCTCGACCGGCAGACCGACTGCTGCAAGGATGATTGCGATCGCCACCAGCGAGGCG
>CBDDRR010000026.1:0-7077 GCA_965233095.1 uncultured bacterium | reverse complement strand
GCTGGGCCGCCATGGCGAAATGGCCTGGATGGCGCGGCACGGCACCCGGCGCAGCCGTCCGGCCGAACTGGTGCCCGGCACCCTCACCGTGATCGCTGCGCGCATGGACTACCTGCCGCCCGATGCCGCCGATGCAGAGCGCGTGCTGGCGGACCCGCAGCACGGCTACGTTTCTCGCTATGCGCTCGGGCGCGACTATCACAAGGTCCTGCGGCAGCGCCTGCAGCGCCTGGCGGAGCGCATCGGCGATGCGGCGGGCCCGTTCGGTTTCCGCGTGTTCACCGACAGCGCACCGGTGCTGGAAAAGGCGCTGGCGCGCGATGCCGGGCTCGGCTGGATCGGCAAGCACACCAACCTGCTGGCGCGCGACGCGGGCAGCTGGTTCTTCCTCGGCGAAATCTATACCGACCTGCCGTTGCCTCCGGACGTCGCGGGCAGCGCGCACTGCGGCAGCTGTACCGCCTGCATCGAAGTATGCCCCACCGGCGCGATCGTGGCGCCCTACGAGCTCGATGCACGGCTGTGCATCTCCTACCTCACCATCGAGCATCCCGGCTCCATTCCGGAGCCGCTGCGAGAAGCGTTCGGCAACCGCATCTACGGCTGCGACGACTGCCAGCTGGTCTGCCCGTGGAACCGCTACGCCCGCCCTGCCGCGACGCCCGACTTCCACCCGCGCAACGGGCTCGACGCGCCGGGCCTGGCCGAACTGTTCGGCTGGAGCGAGGCCGAATTCCTGGCGCGCACCGCCGGCTCGCCGATCCGGCGCATCGGGCACGAGCGCTGGCTCAGGAACATCGCCGTGGCGCTCGGCAACGCAGCGCCCGACCCGGCCGCCCGCGCTGCCCTGGCGGCCCGCAACGACCATCCCTCGGCGCTGGTCCGGGAGCACGTCGCCTGGGCCCTCGAGCGCCACGACCGTGAACTGCGTCGTTGAGTTTGGGCCGGGCACAACTGAGAATTGCGCCCAATGCCGTCGCCCAACCTGGGCGCGACCCGTGAGGATGGCGAAACCATGACTGAGCCGAGCCCGGTTCCCGAGGGATCACGCAGCGTGGACTTTGTCGACGCACCGGACATCCGCCACTTCCTGGCGGGGCTGCAGCTCTTCAACGGCGTCGACATCCGCTCGGTCGGGCCGTTTCTTGCCCGCACGCGTCGCCAGGACATCAAGGCGGGCGAGGTGCTCATCTCTCCGCAGCTGCGCAACGCGCGCGTGTTCGTGATCCTGTCGGGGGCGCTCGAAGTCAGGCTGGAATCGGCGGAAAGCCCGCCGCTCACCGTGCTGCACCCGGGCCACTGCGCGGGCGAGATGTCCATCATCGAGGACAAGGACCCGTCGGCCTGGGTGATCGCGGCGCGGGATTCCCACCTGATGGTCATCGAGCAAGACATCCTGTGGCGGATGATCAATGTCTCGCACGCCTTCGCGCGCAACCTGCTGATCATTCTTTCCTCGCGGGTACGCTCCGACAACCAGGTCATCCTCGACAGCGTCGGCGTGCTGCGCGAATTCGAACGCCATGCCGTCACCGACGCGCTCACCGACCTGCACAATCGCCACTGGCTCGACAACATGTTCCGCCGCCGGCTCGAGCGCTGCCTGAAGGACGAGACGCCGGCCTCGATGGTCATGGTCGATGTCGACCAGTTCAAGCAGTTCAATGACCGCTACGGGCACATTGCCGGCGACCGCGCCTTGCGTCTCGTCGCAGAGACCCTGCGCAGCAACTTCCGGCCGGGCGACATGGTGGCGCGCTTCGGCGGCGACGAATTCTGCATCCTGCTGCCGGGCGCCACCATCGAAGATGCGCGCAGTTGCGCCGAGCGGGCGCGCTGGGCGGTGCTCAAGGCCGCCGACGAGCCGCCGGGCACGCCGCAGGTGACGCTGTCCGCCGGTGTCGCCTCCGCGGAAGCCGGCGACACGCTGGAGACGCTCATCGCGCGCGCCGACGACGCCCTGTACCGCGCCAAGCTGGGCGGCAGGAACCGGGTGGAAAACTAGCGATCGGGCTCAGGCGGCCTGGACGGGGATGGCGTCGCCGGTGCGCGTGACGTGGTTATGCTCGTCGAGGTAAACGAGCTTCGGCTTGTGCAGCCGCGCTTCCTGTTCGCTCATGACGCCGTAGGCGCAGATGATCACGCGGTCGCCCGGGCGCGCCTTGTGAGCCGCCGCGCCGTTCACGGAAATGACCCGCGAACCGGCCTCGGCCCGGATCGCGTAGGTCGTGAAGCGCTCACCGCCGGTAACGTTGTAGATCTGGATCTGCTCGTACTCGCGGATGCCGGCCAGCTCCAGCAGGTCGGAATCGATCGCGCACGAGCCCTCGTAGTCCAGCTCTGCGTGCGTCACGCAGGCCCGGTGGAGCTTGGCCTTGAGCAAAGTCAGCTGCATCGGTTCCTCCTTCCCACGCCCTCGTCGCGCGTCGCTTGCCGTCCCGGTCATTCCCGGCGGGCCGCGCCGGGAGCCGCTTAACTATAGGTCCACGGCGAGGTTGTCAATCAACCGCGCCCGGCCCAGCCGGGCCGCCGCAAGTAAGACAAGCGCCGTATCGCCGGGTTCCGCTGGCTCCAGCCCCTCCCGGCGGCGGATCTCGAAGTACTCGGGCGCCATCCCTGCCGACCGGATATTGTCCATGCCGGCCTGCTGTATTGCAACAAAATCGCGCCCGCCCCGGGCCAGCGCCTGGCTGGCTGCCTGCAAGGCCCGGTAAATCGCCGGGGCGACCACACGCTCTGCCGGCCCCAGGTAGCGGTTGCGCGAGCTCATTGCCAGCCCGTCCGGCTCGCGGCGCGTTGCGACGCCGAGGATCTCCACCGGGAACGCCAGGTCCGCCACCATGCGCTGGATGACTGCGAGCTGCTGCCGGTCCTTCTCGCCGAACGCGGCGAGCTGCGGCTGCACCAGGTTGAACAGGCGCGCTACCACCGTGGCAACACCGGTGAAATGACCGGGGCGGGCGGCACCGCACAGGATGTCCGACAGGCCGGGCACCTCGACCCGCGTCGCGCCCTCCCGGCCACGCGGGTACATCGCTGCTTCATCGGGCGTGAACACCAGCTCGCATGGCTCATCAGCCAGCTTCGCGAGGTCCTCGTCGAGGGTGCGCGGGTAGGCGGCAAAATCCTCGCCGGGCCCGAACTGCAGCGGGTTTACGAAGATGCTCGTCACCACCCGGTCGGTCCGGGCGGCGGCCGCGCTCACCAGGTCCAGGTGGCCGGCATGCAGGTTGCCCATGGTGGGCACGAAGCCGATCCGCAGGCCCTCGCGGCGCCACGCGTCGAGCTGCTCGCGGAGCGCGGCCGGCGCCGCGATCACCCGCGGGCCGCTCACGAGAAGCAGTGCTCCGCCGCCGGGTAGCTGCCGTCGCGCACCGCTGCGACGTAGCGCGCCAGCGCGTCGGCGATGCCGTCGGCGCCGGCGAGGAAATCATGCGCGAAGCGCGGCTTGCGGCCGGGCGTCACCGAGAGAATGTCGTACAGCACCAGGATCTGGCCGTCCACGTCCGGCCCGGCGCCGATGCCGATGACCGGCACGGTGAGCGCCTTGGCAATTGCCCGGCCGAGCGCGGACGGCACGCATTCCAGCAGCACGATGTCCGCGCCGGCTTCCTGCAGCGCGTGCGCGTCGGCCAGCATCTGCTGCGCTGCCCGTTCTTCGCGTCCCTGCACCTTGAAGCCGCCGAGCTTGTGGATGGATTGCGGCGTCAGGCCGATGTGCGCGCACACCGGGATGTCGCGCGAGGCGAGGAATTCCACGGTGCGCACCTGCAGCGCGCCGCCCTCGAGCTTGACCATCGCCGCCCCGCCCTCCTGCATGAGGCGCACGGCATTGGCAAACGCGGGCTCGGGCAGTGAGTAGCTGCCGAAAGGCATGTCGGCCACCAGGAAAGCGCGGGCCACGCCGCGCCGCACGCAGCGCGTGTGATACACCATGTCGGTCATGGTCACCGGCACGGTGGTGTCGTGTCCCTGGATCACCATGCCGAGCGAGTCGCCAACCAGCACGAGGTCGGTGTCCGCCATGTCGACCGCCGCCGCGAAGCTGGCGTCGTAAGCGGTCAGGCAGGCGATCTTCTCTCCGGCGGCCTTCATCTTGCGCAGGCTGTCGAGCGTCACCGGCTTCTCGGCGCGCGCCCGGTCCTGCAAATGGCTGTACATGGTCATGCGGTAATCCCCGCGCGGCAAGGCGAGCCAGCATGGCCAACTCGCCGGCAAACATCAATCCGGCGTCGGTCTCCCCGGTGCTCAGTCCCCGGGATTGAAGGGCGCGGGATTGTAGTACTGGCGCCCGCCCTCCATCGACTGGATGCGGCGCAGCAGGTCCCGGTAATCCGCCTCGCGGCGCACCGGGTCGATGACGGCCGCATTGACGATCAGCAGCGGGCCGGCGTCGTAGCGGTGGAAGAAGTTCATGTAGGCCTCGGAAAGGCGGCGCAGGTAGTCCGGCCGCACCGCTTGCTCGTAGGCGATGCCACGGCGCTGCACGCGCTCGACCAGCGTCTCGACCGGCGCCTGCAGGTACACCACCAGGTCGGGCGTTGGCGCATCCAGCGCCAGCCCCTGGTAGACCTGGTCGTACAACCGGTATTCCTCGTCGGGCAGCGTGAGGCGCGCGAATATGCGGTCCTTCTCCAGCAGGAAGTCCGCCACGCGGCCGCCGGCGAACAGATCGGCCTGGCGCATCTCCTGCGCCTGGCGGGCACGCTGGAACAGGAAATGCAGCTGGGTCGGCAGCGCATTGGCCGCCGGGTCGCGATAGAAGCGCTCCAGGAACGGGTTCTCCTCGGCGCGCTCGAGCACCAGCTCGAATCCGAGCGTCTCGGCCAGGCGGCGCGCCAGCGAGGTCTTGCCAACGCCGATCGGCCCCTCGATGGCGAGATAGCGCAGCGGGCGGGCCATCAGTCGTCGAGCCTCGCCAGGCCGTCCCGGTCCGCCGCCGCCGCGAGGCGCGCGAGCGACGCGCCGCCGGGCAGGCGCAGGCCGGGCGCGATCTCGTGCAGCGGCACCAGCACGAAGGGTCGCGACGCCAGGCCCGGGTGCGGCAGCGTCAGCGTTTCGCTGTCGAGCCGCAGATCGCCGTACACCAGCAGGTCGAGGTCCAGCGTACGCGGTCCCCAGCGCGGCCCGTCGCGTCGCCGGCCCTGCGCGTCCTCGATCGCCTGCAGCGCCGCCAACAGGTCCGGCGGGGGCAAAGTGGTCAGCAAGCCGGCCGCCGCGTTGACGAAATCGGGCTGTCCGGACGGTCCCATGGGTGGATTCCTGTAGAACGACGAGCGCGCTACCAGCAGCGTGCCGGGCAGCTGTCCGAGCGCGGCGAGCGCGCGCTGCAGCTGCGCGACCGGATCGTCGAGATTGCTGCCGAGCCCGACATAGGCGGGCACGCGCACATCGGCCGCCATGCTCAGCCGGCGCCGGTGCCGCCGGGCTTGCGCCGCCGCGGCCTGCGGCGCCGTCGCCGCGGCTTGTCCGGTGAATCCCCGGTCGTGCCGTTCTCGATCGCGGCGCCGCTCTCTGCCGCGGCATCACCCTCGGTCCCGGTCGCACCCTCGTCTCCGCCGGCGCGACCCGAACGCTTCGCGCCGCGCCGTCCGTCGGCGCCCACCGCGGTCGCGCGGGCATCCTCGTCCATGGTCTGAAGGTCGGTCCAGAACTTCGCCAGCGCCGGGTCGGCGTCGCCGGCCCGCGCCCGCAGGCAGAGGAAATCGTAAGCGGCCCGGAAGCGCGCCTGGCCAAGCAGGCCGAGCACCCGCCGGCCACGGGTCTTCTGCAGGCGCAACTGCATCACCATCAGCTCCTTCATCGGCGTGGTGATGCGGCGCGGGATGGCGACGGATCGCTGCTGGGCGTCTGCAACATCGTCGGCCGCCAGCAGCAACGCCTGGACCGGCGACTCGCCACGCTCCTCGAAGCGTGCCGCCAGCCGGCTCACCGGCCCCCAAAGCAGCACGGCGAACAGGAACACCGGCGTGACGGGCTCGTCATCGGCGACCCGCTGGTCGGTGTTCTTCAGGGCCTCGAGCAGCAGCGCCCGGTAGGGCTCGCCCGCGTCACTGTCGAGCAGCGCGTCCACCGCCGGAAACAGCTGGGCGAATTGGCCATAGCGGCGCAGCAGCTCGTAGGACGCCACCCCGTGGCCGCTGAGAAACAGCTTCAGCACTTCGTCGAACAGCCGCGTCGGCGGCACGGCCTCGAGCGACTTCGCCAGCGGCCGCAGCAGCGCCTCGGTCGCAGGCTCGATGCGGAAACCGAGCTTCGCCGCAAAGCGCACTGTGCGCAGCAGTCGCACGGGGTCCTCGCGAAAGCGCGCCTCGGGGTCACCGATCAGCCGCAGCAAGCCCGCGCGGATATCGTCCACGCCGCCGGAGTAATCCCAGATGGAGAAGTCGGCGATGTTGTAATAGAGCGCGTTGGCCGTCAGGTCGCGGCGCCAGATGTCGTCTTCGATGCTGCCGTAGCGATTGTCGCGCAGGATCCGGCCTTCCTCGTCCTTCACCAGCAGGGCTTGCTCATCGCCGTCCAGGTCGTCGTCGCCCGGATCGTCAGAGGCGCGAAAGGTGGCCACTTCCACGATGTCGCGGCCGAAGTAGACATGCGCGAGCCGAAAGCGCCGCCCGATCAGCCGGCAGTTGCGGAACAGGCGGCGAACATCCTCGGGATGGGCGTCGGTGGCGATGTCGAAATCTTTCGGCTCACGGCCCAGCAGCAGGTCGCGCACGCCGCCGCCCACCAGGAAGGCCTGGTAGCCGGCATCGCGCAGCCGGTACAGGACCTTGAGGGCGTTTTTCGAGATCTGGGAACGGGAAACGTTGTGCTCGGGCCGGGGAATGATCCGCGGCTGTGTTTCCCTGCCTGGTGCCGAGCTGGCCAATCCGTGTCCGCCTCTGTCAGTTAAGCCCGCAAGTTTATCACGGGGTCCGCGGCGCGGGCATTGAGTCGGGCCGCGCGGCCCAGTAGAATGCCCGACCTTGCCGCATCCCAGGGATGCGGCCACCGCGCAACGCTCCGTTCGTCTAGTGGTTAGGACGCTGGCCTCTCACGCCGGTAACAGGGGTTCGAATCCCCTACGGAGCGCCA
>CBDDRR010000025.1:0-10149 GCA_965233095.1 uncultured bacterium | reverse complement strand
GCCGCTCCGGCCGAGTCCGCCAGCTTCACCGCTGTCGCCGCCTCGAAGTAGCCGGGCCGGCCCGGCAGGATGCGCGGGTTGTTGGCGCCCCGCAGTGCCGCCGGCAGCCAGCCGATTTCGAGCTCGCCGCCAACCGCCACGAGCAGGTCCGCGCGGCGCAGCGCCACCATCATGCTGGGCCGCGCCTCCAGGTGGTGCACATCGCGGTCGCCCGGAGCGAGCACGGCCACGCGGACGTGCTCTGCCCCGACGGTGCGTACCAGCATGCCCATGTTGGGCGTCGTGGCCGCGACCTCGAGCGCCCCCGCGGGCAGCGGTGCGGCGAGGCACAGCGCAAGTATCAACAGCAGTCTTTGCATGTCGCCGCTCCTAGAAGGTGTGTGCGCCGTGCACGCCGAGGCTCATCTGGAACTGCAGGAACACCTGGTTGAAGCTCTCGCGCTCGCCCTCGACGGAGATGTCGCCACGGCTGTACTGCAAACGCAGCCGGGAATATTCCGTTGGCATGAAGTTCAGCACCGCCGAGTAACGCTTCGAGTCGTCCCAGTCCTCGCCGCTGCCGCGTCCCGTGCTGTTGGTGAGGCCGACCTGGTCGATGCGCAGGCCGGCATTCCAGCGCGGCGCAAGCCCGTACAGTCCCTGCAGGTAGTAGCCGTCCTGCTTCTCGCTGAAGGACTCCACGTTGTTGATGTCGCCAACCTGCCACTCGTTCGCCGGGTCGCCGCAGTCGATGTCGGCCGGATGGCAGGCGAAATACACGTCCTGCCGGTCGATGTCGCGCTTGCGGTAGAAATACTCGCCCTGCAGCTTGACGGCGCCCTTGCCCCCGACGGAGCCGGCCGGGCTGTACTTGTACACCGCATCGATGCCCCAGAAGCTTGCCGTGCCCTCGTGATCCTCGTAGCGGGTACTGTGCTCGATGCTGTTCTGGAAGCTGCTGGCATATCCGTAAGATGCGCCGAGCTGCAGCGCGTGATCGAAGCCGAGGTCGGGCGAAAACTTTGCGAAGCCGGTGAACAAGCGCGGCCCGGCGGCTTCCTCGAGGATGCGCTCCGTGCCCTCGACGTCCGGGACCTCGCCGATGTGGTTCGCAATACCGGCGGATTCACCCTGCAGGGCCTCGACGCCAAGGCGCAAATACTGGTCAGTGGGGGCCAGCCAGGTCAGCTGCAGGCCGACTTCCTGGATGCCGTGCTCCCCGAACAGCAGTTCGCTGACCAGCGGGGCATCGAAAAAGTCCCAGCTGTGTGGATGCTGCTTGTTGATATAGCCGACGTCGCTGAGGAACTTGCCGAACTTCGCCTGCAGCCCCGCGGGCAGCGAGCGGGTCGTGAGGAAAGCCTCCTCCAGCTCGATTTCTTCGCCCTCGAACACGAACATCACGTAGGCGTCGAAGTACGGATCGACGGTGCCCGAGAACGCGAACTCGACTTCCCGCAGGTTGAAACCGCGCTCCAGCCCGCCATGCTCTTGGTCGTCACCCTCGTGGTCGTGGCCCCCCATGGCAAAGCCGTCGGCCTCCTCGAGGATCTCGAAGGCCTCGCCGTGCACGTTGTCGGAGTAGTAAGCGCCATCGATGATCACCGACATTGCCGGATTGAAAGCGGTGCCGGAGGTGACCTGGCTGCCAAGCGGCAGGGCCGTCTGCCGCAAGTTCCTGGGGTCGAGCGGGTCGCGCTGCGGGCCGGCGGTTTCGGCGAGCACGGGCGCCGCACACAGGGTCGCGACGGCGCCGCACAGGAGTAACTTCCTCATGATGTAATCCTCGTTTGTTGTTCAGCTGCTTGGACCGGCACGGGCTGGTCACTGCGGCCGGGAGCATTCTCCCGGGAATTTCAGCTGAACGACGAGGGCGGCCCGCGCGGCAGCGGGCCGGGGGCGGGCGCCGCCGGGAGGAGCCCGGCGACCATCGGAAACGGGGCAGGCCCGCATGGCGATTCCAGCGCTGGCGCCGAGACCGGCAATGCGCCGTCACCGCCGCGCTCCATGACCAGGCAGGCCTGGCAGCGCTCGCCCGAATCGGCGTGCAAGTCGAACGCATGATGCAAATCCCAGGCAAGCACGCGCAGCACGACCACCAGCGCCACCATCAAGGCGAAGCGCTGCAATCGAAGCGGGGTTGCGGAGGTTTGCCGGTTCATCATGGGCTGCCAGACTTTTACGATAACTCGGCCGTCAAGTCCAACCCCAGCCGGGCAAACCGGCGATTGCGCGCGGATTGAGCGTGCTACACTGCCAGCGCGATGAATATTTCCGGGAACAGACAACTCACCCGTGACCCTCTCGCCCGCACAGCTTGAGGCCGGCCTTGCCCGCCGCCTCGCGCCTGCCTACCTGATCGCTGGAGACGAACCGCTGCTCGTCCAGGAGTGCGCGGACGCCATTCGTCGCAAGGCGAGGGAGCAGGGTTTCGCGGAACGCGAGGTGCACGCGGTCGAGCGCGGTTTCGACTGGGCTGCCTTCGCGGGCGACCTGTCCAGCCTGTCGCTGTTTGCCTCGCGGCGGCTGATCGAGCTGCGACTGAAAACACCGGCGTCGGCCGCTGACGGCGCCGACGTGTTCGCGCGCTTCGCAGCCGATTCCCCCGAGGACATCGTGTTGCTGGTCATCGCCCCCAAGCTCGACAAGCGCGCACAGGGCGCGGCATGGGCCAAGGCGCTGTCCCAGGCCGGCGAGTTCATCGAGGTGCGCCCCATAGAACCCCCGGCGTTGCCCTCGTGGATCCAGGAGCGCCTGCGCCGGGCCGGCCTGCGCGCCGATGCCGAGGCGGTGCGGCTGCTGGCCGAGCGAGTGGAGGGCAACCTGCTCGCCGCCCACCAGGAGATCGAGAAGCTCCGCTTGCTGCACGGCGCGGGCGAAGTGGATGCCGAGGCGGTACGCGCCGCTGTCGCAGACAGCGCGCGCTACGACATTTTCAAGCTGGCCGACGCGGCCGTGGCAGGCGATACCGGCCGGGCGCTGCGCATTCTGGCCGGCCTGCGGGCGGAGGGGCTGGCCATCCCGCAGATTCTCTGGCCGCTGGCGCGCGAATTGCGCGGCCTGGCCCGCGTGCGCTGGTTGATGGACGAGGGTCTGCCGGCGCCGGCTGCCATGCAGCGAGCCGGCGTCTGGCGCAACCGCGCCGGGCTGTTCGGGCGGGCGCTGGCGCGGCACGATGGTCCCGCCCTGCGCGGTCTGGCGCGGCGCCTCGCGCTGGTGGATCGTCTCTCCAAGGGCGCGCTGCCAGGCAATGCCGCGCCCGTGCTGCACAAAGAGGGCGCAACGCGGGCGGGCTGCGATCCGTGGGCGGAGCTGGTCGACTTCGTGGCCGCACTCGCCGGGCCGGCGCGGCGAGCCGCATGAGCAGCCTGGACGACCTGAGCCCGATCGGGCTGTTCGGCGGCACGTTCGACCCGATCCACTACGGCCACCTGCGCACTGCCTACGAGCTGCTCGAAGCGATCGATTTCTCGGAGTTGCGCTTTCTGCCGGCGGGCAATCCGCCACATCGCGACCGCACGCATGCCGACGCCGCGACCCGCGTCGCACTGGTGCGCGCTGCCATCGAAGGGGAGCCGCGCTTCATCCTCGACGACCGCGAGCTGCGCCGCGAGGGTCCGTCCTATTCGGTGGACACGCTGCTCGATTTGCGGGCGGAGCATGCCCATCGCTCGTTATGCCTGATCGTCGGCATGGACGCGTTTCTGAGCCTGCCGCAGTGGCACCAGTGGCGCGAGATCCTGCAGCTGGCGCACCTCGTGGTGGCGCACCGGCCGGGCTGGCGCGCGCCGGATACCGGCACACTCGGCGAGCTGCTTGCGGAGCGCGGCACGCACCTGGCCGACGACCTTCATGATGCGCGCGCCGGCCGGGTGTATGTCCGGGCGGTGACGCAGCTGGAAATCTCATCGAGCGCGATCCGCGAACTGGTTCGCGCGGGTCGCGATCCACGTTACCTGGTGCCTGATCCGGTGTGCCGGCTGCTCGCCGGATCGGGCTGTTACAGCGCAGCCGCAGAGGGGAATTGATGTCCGAGGAATCCTTGCAGAGAACAGTTCTGGACGCGCTCGACGATCTCAAGGGGCGCGATGTCGTCGTGCTTGACGTGCGCGGCCTGACCAGCATTGCCGACAGCATGGTGATTGCCAGCGGTACCTCCGATCGCCATGTGCGGTCGTTGGCGGAAAACGTCGTCGAGAAATGCAAGGAGAGAGGATATCGGCCGCTCGGCGTTGAGGGGCTCAAGGACGGCGAGTGGGTGCTGGTGGACCTTCAGGATGTCGTGGTGCACGTCATGCTGCCCCGGGTGCGGGACTTCTATAACCTCGAGAAGCTCTGGATTCCCCCGGCGAGGACCGGTCGCGCCACGGCCGAGGCCTGAGGCGCGGTGCGCTTGCGCCTGGTCGCCGTCGGCACCCGCATGCCTGGCTGGGTGGACGAGGGATTCAGGGAGTACGCCGGACGCATGCCGCGCGAGTGCCGGCTGGAGCTGCGCGAGGTGGCGCTGGGGCGTCGCAGCCGGGGGGGCGACACCGCACGCGCCGTGGCCGACGAGGGGGAACGGCTGCTGTCGGCCTCGACGGACTGCCTGAGGGTCTGCCTGGACGTGCGCGGCGCACAGGTCGATACCCCGGGGCTGGCGCGCCGGCTCGCCGGTTGGCTGCAAGGCGGGCAGGATGTGGCCATGCTGGTGGGCGGGCCCGACGGGCTCGCCGAGCCTTGCCTGCAGGCGGCGCAGTGGCGCTGGTCGCTGTCCCCGCTGACACTGCCGCACGGCCTGGTCAGGGTGCTGCTCGCCGAGCAGCTCTATCGTGCCTGGACGGTCCTTTCCGGCCACCCCTACCACCGCGATTGAGTCCCCGCCGCCGCTTGTGCCGGCGGCGCTCAGCGGGGAAACTGGCCCAATGAATTCCGTGAAACTGGTGCTAGCTTCGGGATCGCCGCGGCGCCTGGAGCTGCTGGCCTCGCTTGGCCTCGAGTGTGAGGTCGCCCCGGTGGACATCGACGAGACCCCCCTGCCCGGGGAGTCGCCGGCCGACTGCGCCCGCCGCCTGGCGGCGGACAAGGCTGCCGCCGCCGTCCGGCGCCACGGCCCGGGGGTGCTGGTGCTTGCTGCCGATACGGTGGTCGCGCTCGGCGACGTGATGCTCGGCAAGCCGGCTGACGCGGCCGACGCCGCGCGCATGCTGCGGCGCCTGTCCGGGCGCACCCACGAGGTGCATACCGGGGTTGCCGCAAGCCGTGATGGTGAGACGTCGTTTCGGCTGTCGAGCAGCGAGGTGACCTTCCGCGACCTGCGAGATGCAGAGATCGAGGCGTATGTCGCGACGGGCGAGCCGCTCGACAAGGCCGGGGCCTACGGAATCCAGGGCCTCGCGGCCGTGTTCGTGACACGACTTTCCGGCAGCCACTCTGGAGTTGTCGGCCTGCCGCTCAGCGAGACCGCCCAGCTGCTTCACCAGCACGGTATCGACGTGCTGCGAATCGCGGCGGGGTCGCGGGCATGAGCGAGGAAATTCTCGTCAACGTGAGCCCGCGCGAGATCCGCGCCGCGCTGCTGGAGAACGGCGTCCTGCAGGAGGTTTTCATCGAGCGCGCCAGCCGCCGCGGGCTGACCAGCAACATCTTCAAGGGACGCGTGCAGCGCGTGCTGCCAGGAATGCAGGCCGCCTTCGTGGACATCGGCCTCGAGCGCACCGCCTTCCTGCATGCGTCCGACATCATTGCGCGTATTCGCGAGCCCGGCGTCGAGGCGGACGTCGAACGCGAGCAGCAGATTCGTGAGCTGGTCAGCGAGGGCCAGGACATCCTGGTGCAGGTCGTCAAGGATCCCCTCGGCAGCAAGGGGGCCCGCCTGACGACCTTCGTGACCATGCCGTCGCGTTACCTGGTGCACCTGCCCTTTGGCCGGGGCGTCGGGGTCTCGGCACGCATCGAAGACGAGACGGAGCGGGCGCGCCTGCGCGAGACCCTCGAGGACATCTCAGCGGACCGTCCGGGCGGTTGGATCGTGCGCACCGCTGCGGAACACGCGACGCGCGACGCCCTGCGCGCCGACATGCTGTTCCTCGAGAAGCTTTGGGAGGCGGTCGATGCCCAGGGGCGCCGCAGCCCGGCGGGCACGCTGGTGCACGGCGACCTCGACCTGCCGTTGCGATTGCTGCGCGACCTGCTTGCGCCGCGCGTGGAACGGGTGCGTGTCGACGACGCCGCGGAATTTGCCCGCATGAAGCACTTCGCCGCGAGCTTCATCCCGGAGATGGAGCCCAAGATCCAGGAGTACTCGGAACCGCGGCCGATCTTCGACCTCTACGGCGTGGACGACGAGATCGCGCGTGCCCTCGAGCGCAAGGTGCCGCTGAAGTCGGGCGGCTACCTGGTGCTGGACCAGACCGAGGCGATGACGACCATCGACGTGAACACGGGCGCATACGTCGGCCACCGCAATCTCGAGGAGACCATCTTCAGGACCAACCTCGAGGCCGCACAGGCGATTGCCAGGCAGATACGCCTGAGGAACCTCGGCGGCATCATCATTGTCGATTTCATTGACATGGAGGAAGCAGACCACCGTACGCAGGTGCTTTTCGCCCTGGAGCGCGCGCTGCAGAACGATCATGCGCGCAACCAGATCACCGAGGTCTCGCGGCTCGGGCTCGTGGAGATGACGCGCAAGCGGACGCGGGAAAGCCTGGAGCACGTGCTGTGTCAGCCTTGCCCTACCTGCCACGGGCGCGGTTCGGTGAAAACGCCGGAGACGGTCTGTTACGAGATTTTCCGCGACATCCTGCGCCAGGCGCGGCAGTTCGAATTCCAGGAGCTGCTGGTGCTTGCCCACGCCGAGGTGCTCGACCTGCTGGTCGATGAGGAGGCCGCCGGCCTTGCCGAGCTCGAGGAGCTGACCGGTAAACCGATTCGCCTGCAGGCCGAGTCCGGCTATTCCCACGACCAGTACGATGTCGTCCCGATCTAGCGCGACGCGCAATCTTCGGGGCCTTGCGGAGGCACGGTGTCCGGGCTGATTCGCAGGCTGTGGCGCATCGCCGCCGGTGTGCTGGGTGGGTTCGTGGTTCTGCTGGCCGTGGCCGTCGGCCTGGTTCGCCTCGCGCTCGTGCAGGTGCCCGAGTACCGGGCGCAAATCGAGTCCTGGGCGGGTGCGGCGCTTGGCTGGCCGGTCGAAATCAGCACGATGGATGCCCGCATGGGCTGGCAGGGACCGGAGCTGCGTTTCACTGGCGCGCGGGTGTTGACGCAAGACCGCGAACACATCCTGGTCACATCGGCGGCGGGCTCGATGCAGATCGACCCATGGTCGCTGCTGCGCGGCCGGCCGATGCCGGGCGCGGTCAGCTTCGCGGGTGTTTCCTTGCGTGTTGAGCGAACCGCAGACGGCCGCTGGCGACTGCTCGGCGAGCATGGCCCGCTGCTGCCGGAGCGTGCCCCCGATTCCGGCACCGGCATCCCGGCACTGCGGGACCTGCCGCCTGGCGACCTGCTGCTGGAGGACGTCACGCTGGAGTTCGAGGACCTGCAGCACGGCCGCGGACCCTGGGTGTTCCTCGTGGATGAACTGGAGCTGCATCTCGGCGGTGGCGAGCTCTCGGTCTCGGCGACCGGCGCGCTGCCCGGGGCCCTCGGCGACCGGCTGGCGATTTCCGCAATATTGTCCGGGCAGGACGAGCGCGGTCGGCCGAGCGACTGGACCGCGGGCCTGTCGTTTTCGGCGTTGAACCTGCCCGCGATCGGCGGCGCGTTCGGCTGCCAGGAACGGCTGCCGGCCCGGGGCACGCTGGACGGCAGCCTGTCGGCAGCGGCGATCGACGGCAAGCTGGCGCGCGTCGCCGGCGAGGCTTTCTTGCGGGACTTGCTGCCGCGCATCGGCGCCCCTCGAGGTGCCCCCGCAGTAGACGGCGAGCCCGTGGTCCGCGGCGTGGAGACGCCGTTCGAGCGCGTCGCCGCCAAGCTGGAGTGGACGCGTACTGCCAGTGGCTGGGAGCTCGGTATCGACAACCTGGACGTCGAGCGCGACGGCAGGCAGTGGGACAGTCCGAAAGTTGCGCTGGTGTTCGAGGCGGTGGCGCCCGTGCGCCGGATCGAAGTCCGGGCCGATCGTCTCGAGCTCGACGACCTTGCGCTTGCCGCACCCTGGCTGCCGGTGCGGGCGCGCGAGATGGCCGAGGAGCTCGCTCCTGCCGGGAGCGTGCGTGAACTGGAACTCCATCTGGACCTGCCTGATGACGAGGAGCGCCAGCCAGAGATTTACCTTGCCGCTGGTTTCGAGGGCGTTTCGCTTGCGCCGCGGGCGCGCTGGCCCGGCGTGCGCAATTTTTCGGGGCGTATCGCCGGGGACCTGTTTGGCGGCACCGCGACGTTGGACAGCCCGGGGTCCGGCTTCGACCTGCCGTGGATGTTTCGTGAACCGCTCGAGTTCGCCTCAATGAGCGCCGCCGTCGAGTGGTCGCGGAACGAGGCCGGGCTGGAGGTGCGGCTGGGCAAGCTGGAACTGGCCAACGACGATGCAGTCGTCGACGCGTCGGGCAAGCTGCGTGTGCCGCCCGGGGACGCTTCGCCCGTGCTCGAGATGGAGGCTGTCGCGCGGCGGGTCCGGCTGGAAGCGGCGCCGCGTTACCTGCCGGTCAACCGGCTCAACGAACAGGTCGTCGAGTGGCTGGACAATGCGCTGGTCGGCGGTCGCGCGGATGAGGCGCGGTTCGTGTTTCGCGGCGCGACGCGCGAGTTCCCGTTCCGCGAAAGCGATGGCCTGTTCAAGGTCGAATTCGACCTCGAGGACGGGGTGCTGGACTTCGACCCGGGCTGGCCAGATGCCACCGGTATCGAGGCCGGCGTGCGTTTCGAGAACGAGGGGTTGTGGGCTGAGGTCCGCAACGCCCGATTGCTCGATTTGGCGGCGGGCCCGGCCAGCGTGTCGATCCCGGATTTCCGCGACAAGCGGCTCCTCATCGAGGGTGGCGCCACCGGATCGCTCTCTGCCTTCCGCGAGTTCGCCCTCAACGCGGACCTGCTCGAGCGAATCCTCGGCCCCGGCCTGGCGCCTGCGGAAATGCCCGCCGGCGAGGTTGCCGCGGACCTTCGGCTGACCATGCCGCTCGACTCCATCGCCGAGTCCCGGGCGCAGGTGGAGCTCCAGATCAGCAAGGGTGTCGTCGCCTATGACTTCCTCGGCGAGCCGCTGCGGGACATCGACGCACGCCTCAGCATCGACAATGCACGGGTCACCGGGCGGGACATCACCGCATCCCTGGCCGGGTCGGCGCTGACCGCCGACGTGGTTATGACGCCGAGCGGCGCAGTGCGTGTCGAAGGGGGCGGCCGAATGGACGCGGCGGGCCTGGCCCGCACACTGCGCCTGCCGCTGGAGAACTGGGTGAGCGGTGCCGGTGACTGGAGCGGCCACCTGCAGTTCCCCGGCCCTGACGACGATGTGCCGCTCGGGTTCGAGGTCTCCTCAGGGCTGGTAGGTTTCGCGATCGACTTGCCGGAGCCGTTTCGCAAGACCGCGCTGGACACGCGCATCCTGACTGCGCGAGCCTCCTTCCCGTCCGCCGCGCTCATCGACGGCGAGCTCGAGTGGGACGATGCGCTGCGCATCGTTGCAAGGATCGATCAATCAGGCGACGCGCCGGTGCTCAGGCCGGTGCCCGGCGCCGTCGCGGGCGAGCCCGCCGGGGTGGTGTTCAGCGGGGCAATCAAGCGGCTCGACCTGTCCGACTGGCTTGGCGTGAAATGGCCGAAGGACATCGAGCCGACCGGTATTCCAGGCATCGTTGCCGGCGGGCGGGTGCTGGTCGGCGAGCTGTCGGGACCCGCGCTGGAATTGCGTGACACGCTGCTGGACCTTTCGCGCGCGAGCACCGGCTGGCGCCTCGGCGTGACCGCCGAGCGAGCCGCGGGCGACATCGACATTCCCTTCGAGCTTTATGGCGATGTGCCTGTCACTGCGCGCATGGAGCGTCTTTGGCACGGATCCGAAGACCCAACCGAGGCGGCGCCGGCTCCCGGGCAGGAGGGTCGGCCGGGGACGAACGCAAAGCCTGCCATCAGTATCGCCCCGGCGCTGGTGCCCCCGCTGAACATCGAGGTCGAGGACATGCGGCTCGATGCCGTGCGGCTCGGCCGGCTGTCCGCCCGCATCCTGCACGAGGGCGACGG
>CBDDRR010000024.1:0-7489 GCA_965233095.1 uncultured bacterium | reverse complement strand
ATGCCATGGTGACGCGCGACTGGAAATGAATGGCCAGCCAGTCGGCGGCCATGAACATGGCGTTCACCGGAGCGGCGACGCGGGTCACGGCAGGCGGTGCATCCGCCGGCAGCAGCGGCCAGCCCGCTGCCTCGATGCGCCCGCGAAACCGCAGCACCTGCCGGTTGAACTCGGCGGCGCGCGCGAAAATGCCGTGGTACTCCACCGGCATCTCCGGGCTGCGCGGTGTCTTTTCGTCGGTGGTGGACCACGCGGCCTCGAGCGGCTCCAGGCCCTCCACGGGGCGGCCGCCGGGTCGGTCACGCGAGCAGACGAGGTGGTAGACGAGATCGCTCTCGTCCTCCGCCAGAATCTGCACGCTGCTGTCCCTGCGCTCCACGAAGCCGGGCATTTCGTCCCAGTGGTGGAATCTCACGACCTGCGCGGTGCCGCCCAGCTTGTCGGAGGGCTTGCCGTCCCACACGGCCAGCAGGATGTGGCAGTGGGCGCACAGGTAGATGCCCAGCCGCGCGTAATGCGCGTCACGTCGCGGCCCGTATTCCTTGATCGAGTCCGGTGTGTCGCCCGGCAGCAACGGCAGTTCCACGACCTCGGCATCGGCGCACAGCTCGCGAAACTGCTGCACTGATCCAGGCGCACGAAAGTCTTTTTCGTAAAGCGCCACGGGAAAGGGGAGAGGGACGATCAGCGGAATGCCAAGGGCGCGCGCTTCCTCGGCAACCATGCGATCGGCGCCTTCCGCCAGCGCGCTCATGACGACCAGCGGCAGGTCGGGATGCTGCGCCCTCAGGTTTGCCAGGAACTCGCGTGCGCGCCGCCGCAATTCGGGCAGCTCGCCGGGCAAGAGATCGCGATGACCCGTGACTCCGACGACCAGCGGCACCAGGTCCGCCGGGAGGCGATCGCCATTCGACGTAGTTGCGCCGCTTGTCGCGGTACCCGTTGTCGCCGATTCCCGTGCGCTCGTCATCGGCACGATCTTACTTCATCGTTGCCGTTTAACCGCAGTCATGGACCGACCGCCCCGGCACAGGCCGGGGCGGATCGATGCTCATCCTGTCGGACGATGTCCTGATGGCAAATGCTAGGGGTGTTTCGGCACCGCGCAGAAGACATCGGGCAGCTCCGGGAAATCCGCGACGCCATCATTATCGATGTCGTAAATGGGCTCGCAGAACGGCGCCGGCGGTCGATACTCCTCCAGCGCACCGGTCTCGCTGATGTAGAACGCCAGCGCGAGCAGGCGACTGAGCAGCCGGCCGTAAGCGAGCCGATCGACACCGGGCTGCACCAGCGGATTGAAGAGGTCGAAGTCACGCTTGGCCGTGAACACATCGAGCGCGGCATGGTCGATCTTGGCCAGCGCGGAAAGATATTTCGGCCGGGCTCCGGAGGCGTTCGTGTTGGCCCTGTTCAGGTTCTTGTAGAGCCTGGCCGACAGCGCGACGAACTCCGGCGAGTTGGGCAGCTCACTGACGAGCTGCTTGATGGCATCGATGCGGTCCTTGATCTCGTGATTGACGGCAAGCGTCTTGTGCACTGCGATAGCCCGCTTCTCAGGCACCGGCGGGAATTTCCGCTCGAGGTAAAGCGGATCGACGCAGAAGACCACCGGAGAGAAGTTCTCGACGATGCTGCGCGATGGGTTCTGACATGAGAACGTGGTATCGAACAACATGCCGCCGCCTTCATCCTGCGGGTGGTAATAGATTCTCGCTCCGGTCTGGTCGCACCGGTTCTCCTCGAGCGTCTCATCCAGCCCCAGCGACCGGATTGCCAGTTCCCTGACCTGGATGAAGTTGCTCGGCGTGATCTCGAAGTTCAGGCCCATATCGAGAAGCACGAGCTGTGGCACGCCGCCGAATCGCTCGTCCTCCGGGTTTACCGGGAATCCACGGCATGAGGCCGGAACCGTGTATTCCCCGCTGCCCTCCAGGAACCCCTCTTCAACCTCCAGGGTCAGGGGCAGCTTGCTGCCTGCGGGACGCGGGTCGGGAATGAAGGCCAGATTGGCGGATACCCTGGCGCCCGGCGGCAGCGTGCCGTCATAGCCCATCGACAGGTGCACCTGGACGGCGTTCTCCAGGATGCAGCCCGTGGTGGGAAGTTCGCCGGGGTTCAAATCGACGCAGAGCTGTTCTTCATCCTCATCACTGAGAATGGCCACGCCCTGCGGTGCGCCCGAGCCGGCCGGAATCGACTGGAAACCGGAAACAGTGAAGTATCCCGAAGCTGCCTGTTCGAGGTCGATCCTGAGGAAGCGGTCTGTACCTTCCTCGCCCTTTTCGTCCGCGACCACCGCAAGGATGCCGCCGTCCTGTTCGCCGGTGCGGATCCCCCGTGCGCGCTGGAGCTCCGCGCCTGCCGGGAAGACGAGTTCCGTATGCGCGACCGGAATGAGTCCGTCACCTTCAGGGCCGAAGCTCAACTGCATGACGCGACCCTGCTTGATCGTGACCAGCAGGACCGAACTTTGTCCGGCCGGACCCGGGCCGGGGACGAAAGCCATGCCCGTGGGCAGGTCATGGCCGAAGAACCCCGGCGGCAGGAGCGGTTCTGCTGCCGGCAGGCTCGAGACTTCACCGGCGCGCAATGAGGCGATGTCCGCGGCCCTGATCCGGGCGATGGTCCAGCCCTGGTGCATGGTCCTTACAAGGACCAGCAGGTCGCCCTCGGTGAACCCCGGGCCGGCGGCCTGCACGAATTCGGTGTCGCCGATGTCCTTCGTGTAATTGCCATCGACGACCTGGAGCACGCCACCATCGATCGAGCGAAGCAAGGCGCCCGGGTCGCTGCAGCCTTCCGGCTCGAAAATCCACACGGCCCTGGTATGGAGATCGGTCGATGCCAGCAGTCCGCCGGCGCTGGTGGACAATCCGGCAGGCCGCTGCGGGCAACTCATCGTATGGCAGAGGTCGAGCCCTCCGCCTTCGCCCTGCGCATATTGTTCCTGCGAAATCAGCAGCAGCCGACCCTTGTCCGTTTCGGCGGCGATGATGTCCTCGCTCGCGGTGCAAGTGTTGTCATAGAAGGCCAGCGAGCCGATACCCTTGCGGAAATCCGGGCTGCTCAGCTCAAAAGCACGCTCATTGTCGAAATCGAGCCAGAGCAGGCTGCCGCCCGATGTGCCGCCGACAATGTCGATCTCCGCATCTTCAGGTATCGGGTCCGGATCCACGATACCTACTGCGCTTGCGGCACTAGTGCCAAGCACGGAAACCAGGAAAACCAGCAGAGCGCCCCGGTGCGGCGCAGCATTAATTTTGAACACTTGGCGATCCCCCCGAATACGCCGTGAAGCTGTACGAATGTAGCACCTTGACGAAGAACTTGTCTGCTGCGGGGATTATGTTCAGCAGGCAACGCCCGGGTTCAGGGCTGCAAAGCCTCCAGCTGCCGACGATAGGTCGACGCGTCCGCTGGCCGCCCCCAGGCCTCATAAAGGCGCACAAGGCGGCGCAGTGTCTGGCGCAGAAAATTCGCGCGGGCGGCTGAATCGTCCAGTCCTTCGAGGCTCGCCTTCAGGTCGGACTCTGCATCGACAAAGCGTTCTTCGGCAAGGGAGCAAGCGCCCGCCACGCTGCGGGCCACGGCAACGCGCCAATGAGCTTCCCCCAGCGCCGCCGACAACATGGCAACGCCGCCAGCGGCGATCGGGCAGCCCTCGGCGGCACGGCCCTGGTCGACCAGCAGGCCAGCCAGCATCATGCGGGTCATCACGCGATCGGGATGATCCTCGCCCAGCAGGCGTTCACGCATCGCCAGCGACTCCTGCAGCATCAGTTCAGCCTCTTCGGCTTCGCCCGAGTCCGCAAGCCACTGGCCGAGATTCATCAGCACGCGGGCAATCTCGTGATGATCCCCGTCGTGACGCATACGGCGAATCTTCAGCGCTTCCCGCCCCAGCTCGATCGCCTCCTCGTAACGATTCATGGAATGCAGCAGCGAGGCCAGGTTGTTTGTAGTCACCGCGACTTCGGTGTGCGTGGGCCCGAGCACCCGGCGCTGGATCGCCAGTGCCTCGCCATACATCGCCTCGGCTGCCGCGAGTTCGCCCCGTTGGCGCAACAGGACGGCAATGTTGTTCATCCCGATCGCGATCTCGTTGTTGTCGTCAGGCAGCATGGCGCGCTTCATGTCCAGGGCCTCGCGAAACAGCGCCTCGGCTTTCTCGGCGTCACCGCGGTTGAACATGACCAGCGCCAGGTTGTTGAGGTTGCTGGCCACCTGTGGATGCGGCTCGGTGCCGAGGAGGTTGCGCCGCATGGCGAGCGCTTCCTCGATGAGTTGCTGGGCGCGCTCGTAGTTGCCCTGGTCGAACTGGTTGAAGCCAAGCTCGTGAAGCGTGTAAGCGACATCCACGTGCTGCATGCCGAGCGTCGCCCGCCGCATCTGCAACGCCTCCTCGAGCATGGCTTCTGCAGTGGCGAAATCGCCGCGCAGACCCTTCAGGTACGCGTAACCGGTGAGAGTCTCGGCAATCGAAGGGTGGCCCGGCGGATAGATCTTGCGGCGGATCGCCAGCGCCTCTGCATAGGCCTGCTCGGCGTCGTCGAAGGCAGCCTTCAGCGCAAGCACCTGGCCGAGGCTGTTCAGGCTGGCGGCGACTTCTTCCTCGGCGCCGCCCGGCAGTCGGCGACGTGCCTCCAGCGAGCGGCGCAACATCGGTTCGGCCTCGCCCAGAGCTCCCAGGCTCGCGTAGACCTTGCCCATGGTTTCCATCAGGCGGGCCTGAACCTCCGGCTCGTCGCCCAGTTCCCGCTCAATCCGCGCTGCGCCGGACTGCAGGATTTCCGCGGCGGTGATTTCCTTGCCGCGCGCCTCGGAAGGATCGGAGACCTCGAACAGGCCGACCAGGAAGTCGGAAGTCCGCCGCGCCGTCTCGGCCTCGAGCTGGGCCCGGGCGCGCGCTTCGTCGGCCACCTGCCGCTGGTGGTTGGCAAAGAATGCCGTGAAGCTGGTGATGACGGCGAGCAAAGCCAGCGCCGCGACGACGCCGCGCCGGATATTCTGGCGCCTGCGCGCGGAAGCCATCGAGGCGTCGATGAAGGCCGATTCATAGCTGGTCAGGGTGGCGTTGTTGTCCAGCAGGCTCCTGGCCTCGTACAGCGGCTTGCCCGGCGGCAGCAGCAGGTCGGGACTGCGGTTCTCGCGGATCCAGCGCTCGGCGGCTGCATTGATCCGGCTGTGGATGCGCAGGTTCTCCCGGTTGTGCTCGATCCAGTCCTTTACGCGCGGCCAATGCCAAAGCAGCGCTTCGTGAGTAACCATGACCGAGGCCTGGCCGTCGTCATCGAGTTCGGTGACGAACAGGCGCGCCTCGATGAACGCGTTGATCAGGTCGCGCGCGGTGACAGTCTCGAAGTCCGTCTGGCGTGCCCGCCGCCGGCCAATCGCTTCCTGGCCTTCGCGCCGCACGTGGATCAGCGCGTCGAGCACGCGCGGAAGCGCCGCCTGTACCTCCCGGGGAAGCCGCTCGAACACCGTTTCGGCCCGTCGCGCCAGCGAGCCTTCCACGCCGCCTAGCTCCCGGTAGGCCTCGAGGGTGAGCGTGCCGTCCTCGCGGCGGCGCTGGTAGAGCTCCTCCAGTGTGAACTGCAACAAGGGCAGCAGCTCCGGCCGGGCCGCCGCTGCATCCCGCAGCATGTCGTCGAGGCGCTCGTTGGTCGAAAAATCTTCCTCGAAGCGCAGTCCGGCGGCACGGGTCGGCAGCCGGACCATCTGGCCGATCTCGGTGGCGGTCGGCGGCATCAGGTCGTACTGACCGGCGCCTTCCTTGAGGGAGACCAGCTTCGGCAGGCTGGCACAGCGCGGGTACATGTCTGCGCGGAAGGTCGCCACGACCCAGACGCGCCCGCTGCGCGCCAGCAGATCGATCGTGTCGATGAAGCGTTCACGATCCTGCGCGCTCACCCAGTCCTGCGTGAAGATTTCCTCCATCTGGTCGACGACCAGCGCGAGGCGCGTTTCCGGCGGCCGACGGTCGGGGGTGTGCGCGGCCTGGGCCGCCGCGCTCTGGGCCAGCGCGGACTTGATGATCGTGACCGCCGCCGACGGCGAACTCCTGAGCACCTCGGCGAATTCCTCGACTTCGGTGCCCTCCAGCTGCAAGCCGGGTTCCCGCAGCATGGCGGTGGCGAGCCCGGCGAACAGGTCGCCACGAACATCGCTCGGGCGGAACACGGCACGGCGCCAATGCCCGACGCCCTCGATCACGCCGGGCTGGGTGAGCATCGGCAGCACGCCGGCCCGGGCGAGCGACGACTTGCCGCCGCCGCTCATGCCGAGGATCAGCACGAAGGCGCGCCCGGCCGCCGCCTGCCGGCGCAGCAGTTCCAGCACATCGCCGATCGCCCGCGTGCGGCCGAAAAAGATCGGCGCGTGCTCGTAGTGGAAGCTCTGCAAGCCGCGGAAAGGTGACCCCTTCTTCCAGACGGCCGCGGCCACGTCGTCGCGGCGGCTCGCCTCCGGCAGGGCGCGCTGTACCATCTTGCGCAGGTGGCGCTCGAGCAGGTGCTCAAACTCGCTGGGTGAATCAAAGGGATGGAAAGCAGCCTTGAGGCTGCCGTCTTCGGTGTGGTGGAACCAGCCCCCGATGAACGCATCCAGCTTGCGCTTCTGGTCGATGCGGTCCATCAGGGCCGCCTCGTCATCGAGCTGCACCGAGGCCTTCGCCGTCTTGCGGTACACCAGCAACTGCGGCCGGCCGTGCTTGCGAAAACCCTCGACCGCGTCCTCGAATTCGAACTCGGTGCCGGACTGGTAGCGGCTGCCGTCCTTGCGGGTGAAGTCCTTCGGCAGCCGTGTGCCGAGTCGCGACCAGAGGATCGCAACCATGACGTCGGCGTCGGAGGGCATGGAGATCTGGGTCTGGAATGTCTCCGTCGCGAGCAGCGGTTCGTGTTCCCAGAAAACAGGCTCGAGCACTGCGCGCCCGGTGAATTCCGCCTGCACGCGCTCGATCACGCGCTGCGCGAGCGTGCGCTCTTCGAATACATCGCCCGGCGAGGAGATGAAGATGCGAATTGTGCTGATTTCAGCCATGCTGTGCGCCGGCCCCCGCTCCGGCATGCCCGGTAGGATGACGTAGCGGCGGAGGCCCGGCAAGCACAAAAAAATGATTGCAAATCATTCTGCGGCGGACCGCGCCGCGGGAATGCATAGGCAGGAGGACATCTCGAGATGGGGGAGCCGGTCGACCACGCCGCCGCCGAGACGACGCTGGGGGAGAGCATCACCGCCGCGAGGCGGGACCTTGCGGCGCTCAGGGCGCTCTGGCACCAGCGTTCCGATCCGGCGCTCGGGTGGGTCGCTTCAGCCGACATCTACCGGAAACTGGCGCGGTCATTCATTGAGGTCGGTGCGCCGCTGCCCGGCCTCGAAGTGGCGGTCGAAGGGCTCGAGACCTGCGGTCCCGACCTCGAGCTGCGCCAGCTCCAGGGGCTCGCGCTGGCGCGCAGCGGCGACACGGACGAAGCCAATCGCGTGC
>CBDDRR010000023.1:0-3925 GCA_965233095.1 uncultured bacterium | reverse complement strand
GTGAATGTGAGGCCACCAGCGCAGTGCACAGCGGCTCGCGCGCGCTGGGGATTTCGCGCACGACGACGGCATGCTCCGCCAGTTCCTTGGGATCGCCGAGCAGGGTTCCGCCGAGCAACTGGTCGGCGTCGTCACAGGTGGCGCGCGGCGCCGAGCCGGCCAGCGCGTCGGCTACGACCAGGCCATGCTCGAGACCGAGCAGTCGCTCCGGCGAGGCGCCCACCAGGCTGATTCCCGGCCGGCGCACAGCGAACACCGCAGCATCCGGGTAGCGCCCGGCCAGCCATTCCAGGATCCGTCCCAGCGCGGGCTGCGTGCTGAGCTGCAGGTCGACGCGCCGGGTGAGCACCAGCTTTTCCAGCGGCGGCTGCTCGATGGCCGCCAGCGCGTGGCGCACCCGCGCGCCCCAGTCCGGGTCCTCGGCGGGCAGCGCGCCGTCCAGCCCACGATGGTGCGCGGGGTCCATGGCGAGCGAGTCGGGCCGGGCATTGGCGAACAGCTCACGCGCGATGCGCGTCCATTCGCCCAGCAGCCACTCGGGATCCTCGTCGCCGGCGCCGTTGAAATGCATGACCACCACGTTGCCGCGGCGCTCGAGCAGCACCCGCGGCACCGACAGGAGGGCGTTGGGCAACTGTCCATCGTCGAAATCGGGGCTGAAGGCGAAGCCGAGGAAGGCCGCGCGCGACGTCGGGCTGCCGTCCAGGCTGGCGGCATGCCAGTCCCGGCGCAGTGCCCGATGGGCGTCGGCCAGCGCACTGAAGCGTCCGATGCCGCCGGCCTCGATCTCGCGGGCTGTTCCGGCGCCGACGCGAAACCGCGCGTCGCTGGTCCGGCCCCACCACAGGGCCGGACCTTCGGCGGGCAGGCCGGGCGTGCCCGGGAAACTCCGCGCGCGCAGCGACAGGCTCAGGAAGCCATGGCTTCGCGCGGCCGCGAGCCCCCGGGCAAGCTGCTCCGGCAGCTCGTCGGGAAACCCGTCGCCAGGGTGTGCTTCGAGGGGTGTGGAATCCACGGTTTACCGGCCGTTTTTAATCGCGAAAGTGTATCACGCAGGCGCCGGTCCGCCTGCGTAGTCGCCGCAGCACGGGCCCGGGAGGTGGACGGGATTCCGGCCCCAAGTACAATGTGCGACTTTCGCTCCACAGGCTGACGCGGCAATGGACTGGACAACTGTCTCTGAACTGAAGCTCGAGGATGTGCTCTACCAGCATGCCGAGGGCATTGCGCGGATCTCCATCAACCGTCCCGAAGTGCATAACGCCTTCCGGCCGGAGACCGTCATGGAGCTGCAGCGCGCCTTCACGCATGCGCATCACGACCCCGCCATCGGCGTGATCATCCTGACCGGGGAAGGCGGCAAGGCCTTCTGCTCCGGCGGCGACCAGCGCGTCCGCGGCGAGCAGGGCGGCTACAAGGACGCCACCGGCACGCAGCACCTCAATGTGCTGGACCTGCAGATGCAGATCCGGCGGCTGCCGAAGCCGGTGGTCGCGATGGTGGCCGGCTGGGCGATCGGCGGCGGCCACGTGCTGCACCTGGTGTGTGACCTATCCATCGCCGCGGACAACGCGCGCTTCGGCCAGACCGGGCCGATCGTCGGCAGTTTTGACGCCGGCCTCGGCGCCGGGCTGCTGGCGCGCACCATCGGCATGAAGAAGGCCAAAGAGATCTGGTTCCTGTGCCGGCAGTACGATGCTGTCGAAGCGCTCGACATGGGCCTGGTGAACACGGTGGTGCCGCTGGACAAGCTCGAGGAGGAGACGGTGGCGTGGTGCCGCCGCATGCTGGAGCTGTCGCTGACCGCGCTGCGGATGTTGAAGGCGGCGTTCAACGCCGACACCGACGGGCTGGCAGGCATCCAGGAACTCGCGGGCAACGCCACTGCGATGTTCTACATGACCGCCGAGGGCCAGGAAGGCCGCAACGCCTTCCTCGAGAAGCGCACGCCGGACTTCGGCCGGTTCCCGCGCCGCCCCTGATGCCGTGACGGCCGCGCCTGCGCCGAGCATGCTGCGCTACTGGCTGAGCGCAATCCGGCCGCGCACGCTGCTGGTCGCGCTGGTGCCCGTGCTCGTGGGCACCACGCTCGCGTGGCGCGACGCCGGCGGAATCGTCGTCTCCATCCTCCTGGTCACCATCCTGGCCGCGGTATTCGTGCAGGTGGCGACCAACCTGCACAATGACGTCAAGGATTTCGAGCGCGGCGCTGACGATCCCGTCACCCGGCTCGGGCCGCGGCGCGCCACGGCCGAGGGCTGGCTCGCACCTGAGCAGGTGCAGCGGGGCGCGAACCTGGCTTTCGTCGGCGCGGGCGCAGCCGGAGCGTGGCTTGCCTTCGAGGGCGGCTGGCCCGTTGTGCTCATCGGCGCAGCTTCGATCGCCTGCGGCTGGGCCTACAGCGGCGGCGCTCGGCCGATCGCCTACTCCAGCCTCGGTGAGTTCTTCGTCTGGCTGTTCTTCGGCGTGGTGGCAGTGACCGGCACATACTATCTGCAAACCGGCCGCTTCGACGCCATTGCCTTTGCCGCCGGTGCGCTGCTGGGCATGCCTGCGGCGGCGGTGCTGGTGGTCAACAACTACCGCGACATGGACAACGACCGGCAGGCCGGCCGGCGCACTTTCTCGGTGGTGTTCGGCGCACGCGCCAGCCGCATCGAGTACGGATTGTTGATGCTGTTGCCCTTTGCGCTGCTGCCGCTGCTCGCACTGGTCTCCGCGCCGGGCTGGCTGCTGGCGCTGTTTGCGCTGCCCTGGGCGGCGCTGCTGGTGCGGCGCTTTGTCACGCACGCCCCGGGTCCCGTGTTCAACGAGCTGCTGGCGGACACCGCACGGCTGCAGCTGGCCTTTGGCGTGCTGCTTTGCGCCGGCGTCATCGTGGGAGGGCTGCGTGGCTGAGCCGACCATCGTCTCTGTGCGGCTTGTGCCGTACGCCATCCCGCTGTCGCGTCCGTGGAAATGCGCGCGCGGCGACACCGTCATGCGGCGCGGCTGGCTCATACGTATCGAGGACAGCGAAGGCGCACATGGCTGGGGCGAGAGCGCCGGCCTGCCCGGCGCGGGCACCGAGACCGGTTCGCTGGTCGAGGCGGCGCTCGATGATGCCGTCAAGGCGTTCCCGGGCTTGCAGTCGACGGAGGCGCATGCGCGGCTGCCCGGACACGACCGCCCCGCGGCCCGTTGCGGGCTGGAGTGCGCCCTGCTGGACCTGGCGGCGCGCCGCGCCGGCGAGCCGCTGTATCGTTACCTGCGGCCGGACGCGGCGCCCGAGGTGCGCGTGAACGCATTCGTCGGCGCGGTTGACGAGGGGCTGGGCGCACGCCTCGTCGCGGCCCGCAAGCAGGGCTTCGAGGTCGCCAAGCTGAAACTGGCGACCGCGCCGCTGGCGGAGGAGTTGCCGCTGTTCTTCGCCGCCATGGAGCAACTGCCGACGGGCCTGAGCCTGCGGCTCGACGTGAATCGCGGCTGGACCACCGCCGAGGCCGAAGCGACCCTGCCGCACTTCGCCGACTTGCCAATCGAGGCGCTAGAGGAGCCGGCGCACGACGCCGACGGCGCCGCGCTGGCCAGGTTGCAGGCGATGGTGAATTTTTCCATCGCCCTCGATGAGTCGCTGGCCAGCTGGCCCGACGACGGGCCGCTGCCGGTGCGTCGCCAGATTCTCAAGCCGATGGTGGTCGGTGGCCCGTCGCGGGTGCTCGGCCTGGCGTTGCGGCCGCGCACCGAGAGCATCGTCACCAGCAGCGTGGACACGGCGGTGGGGCTGTGGCTCTCGGCGCACATCGGGGCGGCGCTCGGCAACGGGTTGGCGCACGGGCTGGACACGGCGAGCTGGCTCAGCACCTTGCTCGGACCGGCGCCCAGGCCGGGCGGCGTGCTGCGCTTGTCAGACACACCGGGACTCGGCTTCGAGCCGGAGCTGCCC
>CBDDRR010000022.1:0-3677 GCA_965233095.1 uncultured bacterium | reverse complement strand
TTCTCGTCGGTGTTGTAGTGCACCTCGACCTTCAGCGGCTTGTCCGCACCGTAACCCGCCTCCGCCAGCAGCTCGCGTGCGGCCCGCGCCCGCGCCGCCATCGGCTGGTCGTGCCATTCGTGGCGCTGGGCGGTGTAGTTCGCGGTGCCCGGCGGCACCAGCCCGTAGGCGGCGTGATCGCCGAGCCCGGTGACGGTGTCGACGATGCGCTGCCGGTCCACGGTCATGCTGAGCGCCTTGCGCACGCGCAGGTCGTCGGTCGGCGCGCGCAGGGTATTGAACAGCCAGAACTGCGTGGAGATGGCCGGCGCGGTGTGCAGCTCCTCCGGCAGGTTCTCGCGCAACCACTGGAAGCGCGCCATTGGCATCTGGATGCTGAAATCGAGATCCCCCGCGCGGTAGCGGTTGAGGGCGGCCTCGGGGGCGTCGAAGGTGTAGTAGCGCACCACGCCGATCGCCGGCGTCTCGCGGAAGTGCGGGCTGGCGACCAGCTGCACGTGGCTGTGAACCTCCCAGGTGTCGAGCCGGTACGCGCCATTGGAGACCATTCGGCCCGGACGCGCGAAGGCGGCGCCATGCGCGTCGAGGCTGGGACGGTGCACCGGGAAGGTGATGGGGTTGGTGAGCAGCCCCAGCAGGTAAGGCGTCGGACTGCGCAACCGCACCTGCAGCCGCCGGGCGTCGAGCGCCGCCACGCCAAGGCTGTCCGGCGACTGCTGCCCGGCAATGATCTCTGGAGCGCCTTCGAGCGGCGCCAGCAGCGCGGCGCTCGAGCTTGCGGTGGCGGGATCCAGCGCGCGCCGCAGGCCCGCGACGAAATCTTCGGCGACCAGCGGGTCGCCGTTCGACCAGCGACCGTCCTGGCGGAGCACGAAGGTCCAGCTCAGGCCGTCGGCCGACACCTGCCAGGACTCGGCGGCGCCGGGCACGAGTTCGCCTTCCGGGGATTCGCCGACGAGACCCTCGTAGAGGTCGCGGATGATTTCCCGGCTGCTCTCGTCCTCGGCGCGCTGCGGGTCGAGCGTGTCCGGCTCGGGCCCGTTGGCGCGCCGGAATACCACCGGCGGCGCAGCACCCTGCACCGCCGGTTCCGGTTCGCCCGGGCCCCGGCTGCAACCGGCGGCCAGCAATGCGGCAACACCAGCCGCGGCCAGCCAGGCTGCGCGTTGCGCTGCTTTCATTGGGCGCCAGCTTCCGCGGCAGCGATGTAGAAGTGCCGGCTCGGGTGCAGGTCCATCGGGTTGGGCTGCCAGCCCCGTACCTCCGGTTTCACCAGGCGGCGGCGGACGTCGAAGTACAGCGGGATGATGGGCTGTTCCTCGAGCAGCAGCTCCTCTGCCTCGCCGAGCAGCGCCAGTCGCCGCCGTGGATTGCGCGCCTGCATGGAGGCCTGCAACAGCTCGTCGTATTCCGCGTTCCGCCAGCCGGTGTCGCTGCCGCCCGTTTCCGAGTCGAACAGGCCCGCGAAGCTGAAGGGATCGCGATAGTCCGCCGCCCAGCCGGAGCGGAACACCATCGTGGTGCCGAGATCGTTGCGCGACTCGAGGAACTCCGCGAACGGCTCCTCGCGCAGCCGCGCCTGGATGCCCAGCGTCTCGCGCCACATTGCCGCCACGGCGATAGCCAGGCGCCGGTTGTTCAGCCCGCCCGGGTACAGCAGCTCCAGCTCGAGCGGCGTTTCGCCGAAGCCGGCGGACTCGTACAGGCGTCGCGCCTCTTCGACCTGGCGGCGCCGCGGCAGGCTGGCCCAGGTGGGGGTATGCTCGGGATACCCGGCCATCGGCGGCACCCAGTTGTAGGCCGGCACTTCGCCCGCACCGGTCACCGAGCGCACGATCAGCTCGCGGTCGATTGCCATCGCCAAAGCGCGACGCAGCTCGAGGGATTCGCTGAATGGCGGGCGCGTCACGTTGAGGCCAAGCCACGTGACCGCGAGCCGCGGCGAGATGCTCAGCTCGTCGCCGAGGCGTCGCTGTACCAGGCCTAGCTGGTGATGCGGCACGTCGGAGGTCCAGTGGAGCTTGCCGTCCCGGTAGCGCTGCAGCTCGACGTCCTGGTCCTCGATCGGGTAGTAGATCACCTGGTCGATGGCGACATTGCGCCGGTCCCAGTAATTGTGATTCCGCGCCAGCGTGATGCTGTGCCGCGGCTGCCAGTCCGACAGGTGGAACGGGCCGTTGCTGACCAGCCGGCCGGCGCGGGCGAATTCCTCGCCGTGCTGCTCGAAACCGGGGCGATATAGCGGCGAGCTGACGGGGTGGGTGAGCAGGTCCGGTAGCCACGGTGTCGGCGCCGTCAGCCGGATCACCAGCGTGTGGTCGTCGGGCGCTTCGACCCCGAGCGCCTCCGGCGGCATGCGCCGGGTCATTACCGCGCGGGCGTTGAGGATCGGCGTCAGCAGGCCGGCGGAGGCCGAGCCGGTCGCGGGATCCAGCGCCCGGCGCATCCCGGCGACAAAGTCTCCGGCTGTGACCGGATCGCCATTGGACCAGCGCGCATCGGCGCGCAGCGAGAATTGCCAGCTCAAGCCGTCCACGCTCGTGTCCCAGCTCGCCGCCACACCGGGTACCGGCGTCCCGTCCGGCGCCGTGCCGACGAGCCCCTCGAAGAGGTCGCGCAGGATGTTGAGCGAGGGCAGCGAAACGGCACGGTGCGGATCGAGCGTCAGCGGCTCGGCGCCGTTGCCGCGCTTGAGGACCTGGACGCCCGGCTTGAGCGCCACGCCATCCTGGCTTTCCGGCTTGTCGCAACCCGCAACCGCGAGCAACAGGACGGCGCACAGGGCAATTGCGCCACGGCCGCGGATGGTGGCAGAGCGCGCCACGGCCTCAGGCGACCTCGCCGTCGGGACGACCGCGGCGCTTGAGGTGCACCAGCAGCAAGGACACCGCTGCGGGCGTGACGCCGGGCAACCGGGCCGCCTGGCCAAGCGTCGCCGGCCGCGCCTCCTGCAGTTTCTGCCGGACCTCGTGGGACAGGCCGCGCACCTGGCAGTAGTCGATATCGTCGGGCAGCCGCGCGGTTTCCTGCCGGCGCTGGCGATCGACTTCCAGCTGCTGGCGGCGAATGTAGCCGTCGTAGCGGCAACGCACCTCGATCTGCGCCGCAACCTCCTGCGCCACGCCGGCATCGCCGACGCAGCCCAGCGACACCAGGTCGGCATGGCTGACCTCGGGGCGCCGCAACAATTCCAGTGCCGGTGACTCGCGCGTCGGCGCGCCGCCCGGGAAGGCGGCCGCCTCGGCCGCCGTCAGCGCGGTCGGGCGCACGATGCAGCCGGCCAGCCGCCGCGTTTCTCGTTCGATTTCTCCGTGCCGGCGCTGGAAGTCGGTCCAGCGCCGGTCATCGACCAGGCCGAGTTCGCGGCCGCGCGGCGTGAGCCGCTCGTCCGCATTGTCCTCGCGCAGCAGCAGGCGGTACTCGGCGCGGCTGGTGAACATGCGGTACGGCTCCGCCGTGCCGCGCGTCACCAGGTCGTCCACCAGCACGCCGATGTAGGCCTCGTGGCGGCCCGGCACCCAGGGCGCCTCGCCACGTAGCGCAAGCACGGCATTGACGCCCGCCAGCAAGCCCTGGGCCGCAGCCTCCTCGTAGCCGGTGGTGCCATTGATCTGCCCTGCGAAATACAGCCCCTGGAAGTGGCGCGTCTCGAGGCTCGGCCGCAGGTCGCGCGGATC
>CBDDRR010000021.1:0-19097 GCA_965233095.1 uncultured bacterium | reverse complement strand
CTCTGCATGGCGTTCTGGAACGCCTGGTCCTTGATCAGCCGGTCATAGACATCTGTCTGCAGGAATTCCTGCAGGGCCTCGTCCCCCAGGTTGACATCACCCGCCCCGATCGGCGCGGCCCGATAGCGGTCCGCGGGCGCTATGGTCCCGGCCGTCTCGTTGCCGGTTGGCGGTTGGTTGCTGGTGATGAAGACCACGGCCACGACCGCGACCGCCAGGCCGGCGGCGATTCCCAAGGTCTTGCTGCGCTTGGCATTGCTTCTGTTGATCTCAGACATCTCTGTTCCCCTTGTGGTCCGCGGCCCTGGCGCGGCTTGTTATCAATCGCCCTTGTTGTGAATTACCGGCCCGCGGCCGGAAAGTTGGTCAGTCCCCCGCCGCCGCGCTCTCGCGGCCCACTTCAACGCGGGTCTCGCCTACGAGGCGGTCGCCCTCGTAGACCGCCAGCTCGATCGTTTCGCCCGGGCCTGCCTGGTCCCGCAGCAAAATCGCATAACGATGTTTTCCGCTATGCAGCATGCGAATGCCCGGACCGGCCCTGGTCGCGCTGTCCGGTGCGTCGTCAAGCGGCACGAGCCCCGCGAACTCCAGCGGCCGCCCGTCCATTCGCGCCACCAGCGTGATGGGTCCGTGGGCCTCCAGGTCGACCTCTATATATAGCCCATGTTCGCCATGCCGCAGGCTGATGCCGCCGGACACGGCCGCGTCTTCCAGCCGCCAAGCAGGTACATCCGTCTCGGCCGCCGGCCGAACGAAGGTGCCCGCCAGCGAGGCAGGGTCAAGCTCGGGGAGTGCGTGATCGCGCTGCAACAAAAACACTACGCCAGCCGCGGTCGCCGCCAATGCAGCCGTGATGCCGACGCGCGAATGGCGCCGCGCGGGCACGGGGGTGGCGACGGACGGTGTGCGGCGCGGCGTGGCCGCGAGGATCGCGTCGCGCATCCCGGCCGGCGGGTCGCAGGTCGGCAAGGCGGCCAGCAGGTCGTTCAGTGAGCGGAGCCGCGCGTGTTCGCGCCGGGCCTCCTCGGAGGACGCCAGCACAAGGCGCAATTCCTCCTGCTCGGCCGGGTCGAGTTCGCCATCGACGTCGCCGTGAATCAGTTCGATTGTCCGCTGGTCCATCAAAAGTCACCTGCGCCGTCGTCGCCCAGGTGCCCGCGCAGCAGCTGACGTGCAGTGAACAACCGCGATTTCACGGTCTTTTCCGGAATGCCGAGGACTGCGGCGATATCCTGGTAGCTGCACTCGGTGAAGTGGCGCAAGGTCATGACGGCCCGGTGGTCGGGAGACAGCTTCATCATGGCCGCCTGGACCTGCCGACCGAGCTGGGCGCTGCCGTAAGCCTCGGGCGGGCTGCAGCCTTCATCGACGCTCGCATCATCTTCGTCGAGCGGGGCGTAGCGCTGCCGGCTGTTGAGGAGATTGATCGATTCATTGATGGCAATCCGGTAAATCCAGCTGTAGAACCTGTGCCCGAAGTCAAACTGGTCCAGCTTCTCGAATGCCTTGAGAAACGTGGTCTGAGCGACGTCCTTTGCGTCATCCGGGTGCCGCAGCATCCGCATCGCGACGTTGTATACCGGCCGCTCATAGCGCAAGAGGAGCGTCTCGAAGGCAACGCGGTCGCCGTTTCTGCACGCCCTTACCAGTCTTTCGTCCGGGTCCTTATTCATACATACGCGCTGGGGGACAAAAAGTTGGTGGCTCGGGGGCGTGCTAGTCGGCGTCGGGCGCCGGCACGATCACGAAGATCTTGTCGAAGCCGGAATAGCGGAAGACGTCGCGGATGTGGTTGCCGACATTGACCAGCCGCAACGCACCGCCCTGGCTCATGACGCGTTTCTGCGTTCGCAGCAGGATCCCCAGGCCGGCGCTGGAAATGTATTCCAGCCCCGCGAAGTCAAACTCGCGCGGGTTCTCCACGCCGTCGATGAACTCCTGGGCCTTGCGGGCCTGCGAGGCATCGAGACGGCCGGAAATCACGATCCTGCCGTCACCGGAAGATTGAATCTCGAACATTGTTCTAGCCCAGGCTCTTGGTAAAGGTGACGGTGGTGACGCCGTCCCGGTGAGCGTAGTCCAGCGAATCGACCATTTGCTGCACCAGGTACAGGCCCAGCCCGCCGGCCTCGCGTTTTTCGGCTGGAGCGTCCCGGTCCACCATTCGTGGCACGGTGACGTCGAAGGGCTCCACCCTGCGGTCGCAAAGGCGAACCTGGACCGCGGAGTCCGCATGCTGCAGCTGCAGCGAGATATGCTCGTCACCGTCCGGGTTGAATTTCACCATGTTGGTGAACAACTCCTCGACCGCGAGATTGACGGTGAACAGGTGCTCCGGATCAATTCCCTCGCCGGCGAAGAATTTCTCCGTCAACGCGAATATCTCCACCAGCGAGTCGAAATCGCGCCTGAAAAGCCCTTCCATCGCCATTCTCCTTGCCGTCGCCCGAGTATACGCCGCCGCAGGTGGCCCGATTTCCCTCCAAACTAATCCGGGACCGGCAACCGACGCAGCAATACGATCGTTACGTCGTCGGCCTGTGCCGCGCCGCCACCGAAACTCTTCAGTGCCGCATGCAGTTCCCGCGCGGCTTCGTGCATCGGCAGGTGCTGGAGCGTCCGCAGCAGATCCGCGACCCGTTGCTCGCCGAATTGTTGCCGCGAGCCATCTTCGTACTCGTAGACGCCGTCGGAGAGGAGCGCGAAGAGATCGCCGGGGGCAAGCTCGACGGTCTTCGCCGGGAACGGCGCGGCCAGCGGCATTGCGCCCATCGGGATGGTGGTGGCGTCGTGCCAGGAGACTTCGCCGCTGTCCGCGTGAAGATGCAGCAGTGGGGCCTGGCCCGCGGCGTGGAATCGCATGGCATGCGTTCGCGCATCGAGCATGCCGAGGAACGCCGTGACGAAGCGGTCGTCCGGCAGATCGTCGAGCAGCTGGTTATTGACGTGCGTGTGGATGCTGTCGAGGTCAGCACCCAGCCGCAGCGCAACGCGGATCATGGCGCGAACCTGGGTTGCCGAAAGCGCCGGCCCGATGCCATGGCCGGTGGCGTCGCCGAGCAGGAGGAACATTCCGTCGTCGCCCACGGGAACGAAGTCGAACAGGTCGCCACCGGTCTGGTCCGTCGGCAGGAATAACCCGGCGCCGTCGTAGCCGTCGAGGGGCGGCATGGCGTTCGGCAGGCCGCTCATCTGGATCTCGCGGGCGACCCGGATCTCCTCGTGCAGGTGGTCTGCGGCGAGCAGGTCTTCGACGGCGCGGGCCCGCTGCAGGGCGGTGGCGCACTGTGCTGCCAGGATCGAACCCACTTTCTCATCATGCGCGTCGAACGCACCGCCGCGCTTGTTGAGCACCTGCAGCACGCCCACCAGGCCGCCATCCTGGTCCAGCAGGGGAAGACTGAGCAGGCAGCGAGTGTGAAAGCCGCTGTCACGATCCATCGCGGAATTGAAGCGGGGGTCCGCGGCGCAATCCGACACGTTGATCAGGCGCCGCTCGCGCGCGCAATGCCCGACGATGCCATGGCCGTTGGGCAGGCGAACCGGGGCAATGTCTCCGACCACGGTCATCACAAGCTCGTCGGTATCGGTGTCATACAGGAACACCGAGCTGCGCTCAGCATCCAGCAGCCGGGTTGCGGCGGCGGCCACCTCGTCGAGGATGGCCAGGTATTCGATCGGACGGCCGAGCCCCACGATTGCCTCGAGGATGCCCTCCAGCATCTCGGGCTGCAGTCGCCGCACCGCGGCCGCCGTCATGCGGCCGCCGCGCCGGCAGGCAACACGCTGGATAGCCGCCGCAGCATTTGCGTCAATCGGCCCACGAGTCCTCCCCCAAGACTCACTGCGGCAGAAAATAGCACGCTTGCCGGGCCGTTGCGGCGCCGAGCCCGCACGGGGGCGGCAGCCAGGTCAGGGCGTCGCCTTTTTCTCGGCCTCCGCGAACTTCTGCAGCTGTTCCGTCGTCGCCTCGCGCTGGTAGCGCCGCTTGTACTCGCCGTAGGGCATGCCGTAGACGACTTCGCGCGCCTGTTCGTAGTCCAGCGCCACGCCCTGTTCGGCCGCGGCGCCGACATACCACTTGGAGAGGCAATTCCTGCAGAAATAGGCGAGGTTCATCATGTCGAGGTTCTGAACCTCCGGATGAGCGCCCAGATGCTCCACCAGCTTGCGGAACACCCGTGCCTCGATCTCGGTACGGGTAGCCGGGTCGTCCACGATGTGATCACTCATGCAGCATTTCTCCCTGGTCGGCAGGCGCACCCGGTCAGCGCCGGAACACGCTGTCCGCCGGCACCACCTCGATCGAATCGGCACGAAAGCCCAGCGGCAGGACCTCGATCACCTTGTCTTCCGCCAGCAGCTCGTCCGGCTTGGGCGAGTTGTAGCTCATCGGCGAGGGCTGGTTCTCGACCAGGCGCTGCTTCAGGTCGGCAGCATCGGGGGTAATGAAGACGAATTTCACGTTCTCGGTGGAGAGGTGCTCGCGGATGACGCGATTGACGTCCTCGACGGTCAGCCGTGCCAGCTCCGCGCGCACGTAGGCGGGAAAGTCGGGGATGCCGTACCAGGCACTGTCGATGGCATAGCCGAGCAGGGCGGGCTGCGAACTCACCAGCTGCGCGACCCACTTGTCGAGAAAGGCGCGGGTGGCCTCGAATTCTTCCGCAGACAACCCTTCGTCAATGAGCTTGTCGAGTTCGAACATCGCGACGCGGGTGGCGAAGTGCGCGGTGTCGTTGCCGGTGAGCGGCCGCAGCCAGACCTGGAAGATCTGCTGCTGGCGGTACAGGTTCGGCTCCGGCTGGGTCAGGTACATGCCCCGCGGGAAGTACTCGATGTAGGCGTAGTCACCATAGTTCATGCCGCGCTTTTCGCGGATCCGGTCGTACAGGTGTGAATTCTGGCTGCGGTGCTGGCCCAGCCACTGCGTGGCCAGCCACAGCGCGGCCCAGTCGCGGTCGCCGCGCTTCAGGTCGATGGGGAAGCCGAAGGACACGGCGTGCGCCATGGTGTCCTTTTCCAGGATCAATGCCTGGTGGCCCTGGATGGCGGGGGCGTCGCCGGGCTCGATCGCCACTGCGGCGCCCTCCGGGAGGCCGGCCAGGTCGCGACGCAGCCGCGCCGCGAAGTCCACCGGATAGCCGCCCGCCAGGCCGACGGTCATGTTGGCTGGCGAGTAATGGGCCGCATAAAAGGCCTTGACGTCTTCCAGGGTGAGCGCCTCCACGTCCTCCACCAGGCCGAGGGTCAGCGTGCCGTATGCATGCGCCGGCCCATAGATGAACTGGTAGAGCGCCTCCTTGCCAAGCTCCTCGTCGTTGTTGGCTACGAGGTCCGAAAGGATGGCGTTCACCAGCTGGGTCTTCAGGCGGCTGAAGTCTTCCTCACGCCAGCCCGGCGTGAGCAGCTGCTCACCCACAAGCGCGTACCACCTGGACAGGTTGTCGCGATGCACGGTCCCGCCGAAGGCAACCATCTCCTTGCCGGCCTGCGCGCCGAAGCCGGCCGCCATGGGATACATGGCGTCCTTGATTTCGTCGATGGCGCGCGCCTCGGAGCCACCGTCGGCGACCATCATCGCGGTGAGCTGCGCAAGGCCCTTCTTGCCCGGCGGATCCAGTGCCGCCCCTGCGCGGAACACGAAGGACACATTGACCAGCGGCGAGCTCTCGCTGCGGCGCTCCACCAGTGCGAATTCGGCAGCGGGGGCCGCCGCCACGGCGCTGGCCAGCGCGTCCACGGACGGCCCGCCGGACTCCAGGCCGGCCAGCGCATCGCCCTGGGCGATGACCCCGATGGTGCGCCCGGCGTCGCGGAAGTGCCGCTCGGCCGCAGCTGTCAGGTCCGCCGGCTCGAGGGCCGCGAGAGTCGCATAGAGCTGGTTCACCGTTTCGACGCTGCGGTCGTATTGCACCACCTCGGCGAGCGCCCCGGCGATGTCGACCGAATTGTCGAGGCCGGAGAGGAAACCATAACGCATGCGATCCTTGATCCGCTCCAGCTCCGCGGGCGCTATGGCGTCGGTGCGGGCGCGCGCGAACGTCGCCAGGATCTCGTCGCGAACTTCCTCGGCCGCCTCGGGCGCGGAGATGCGCGCCATCACCCAGAACAGGCCAGGATCCCGGTTCATGCCCATGTAGGCAAACAGCTGGTCCACGACCTGCCGCTCCAGCACCAGCTTACGGTACAACTCTGAGTTGTCGGAGAAGTAATGCTGCGCCAGCATGCGGATCGCGGCCGTGTCGCGGTCCGCGGGATCGAAGCCGGGGCCGCGGAAGGCTACGGCGATCCAGGGCTGGGTGGGGCTTTCGACCGGCACGTAGACCGAGGTCGGGCCGTCGCCCGGCGGCTCGACCGGGATCTGTGCCTCGTAGCCGCCGCGCTCCCAGGAACCGAAGTATTTCTCGACCAGCGCGAAGGTCGGCTCGAACTCCAGGTCGCCGACCAGCAGAATCGCCGCCTTCTCCGGCCGGTACCAGCGATCGAAGAACAGCTTCGAGTACTCGTACTGCTCGGGCATTTCGACGATGTCCTCGAAGAAGCCCATGGTCGTGTGGCGATAGGTGTGCTTCTCGTAATGGACCGCGCGCACCTGTTCGAACAGCTGGCGGATCGGGTTGGCGCTGTTCTTGATGTACTCGCCCTTCACGGCCAGCGCCTCGGTGCGGAACACGTCCTCGCCGTAGGAGAGGTTCATGAACCGATCGGCCTCGAGCGCGAGAATGGTCTCCAGGTCGGCCTTGGTGAAATCGATGTGGTAGTTGGTGTAGTCGTCCGTGGTATAGGCATTGATGTCGGCGCCCGCGCGCTTCAGCGCAGCGTTGTACTCATCGGGCGTCACGTTCTTGGTGCCGCGGAACATCATGTGCTCGAAGAAATGAGCGAAGCCGGTCTTGCCGGGCTCCACCTCGTTGCGCGAACCGGTCTGCACCGGGATCTGCAGGCTTACGATGTCCGGGTAGTCCGTCTTGACAACGATGACCTTCAGCCCGTTTGGGAGCTGGCGCTCTTGGCGCGGCAGGTCGAACACCTTGGGCGCGGCGTCCCCGCCGGCCGCCTGGGCCGTCTGGGCCGTCTGGGCCGCCTCGGCGCCGGTTCCGGTCGTCGGGGTCGCGCAGGCACCGGTCAACAGCATCGCCAGCAAGGCGACGGAAAATCTGGCAATTCGGCGGCTTGTCATGTCATATCCTCGTTTCAGTTCGCGCGTGTGTCAGGCAGCGCTTCCCGCGCCGCGGTGACGACCACCTGGTCCGCCACGGTGTGATCGACGTTGATGCGGTCCTCGGCGCCGTGCATCCAGGTCACCAGCCAGTCCGCCATGAAATACAGGACCAACCCGGCCAGCATCGCGGCCGCAGCCAGGCCGCCAAAGATCGACATGGCGTTCTCGACCTGCGAGGCCTCGTCGCCGTGTCCGATGAGCGAGCCGATGAAGCCGGCGAGATAATTGGCCATGGCGATGAAGCCGAACCAGGCGCCCATCATAAGGGAGGCCAGCCGCAGCGGCGCGAGCTTGGTGACCATGGACAGGCCGATCGGCGACAGGCAAAGCTCGCCCAGGGTATGGAAGAAGTAAGCACCGACCAGCCACATCATGCTCGTCTTGACCGTGTGGTCGCCGCCCTGCTCGAGCACGGCGCCGACCATGAACAGGAAGCCCACGCCCAGCAGCCCGAGGCCGAGGGCGAACTTCATCGGCGAGGTTGGCTCGCGCGGCCCGAGACGCACCCAGATGCTCGCGATGACCGGCGCGAATACCACGATGAACAGCGGATTGAGGCTCTGGAACCAGGTCGTGGGCACTTCGAAGCCGCCGAGCATGCGATTCGTGAACTCGTTTGTGTAGATGTTCATCAGGCCGCCGGCCTGCTCGAAACCCGCCCAGAAGACGATGGTGAACAGGCCGAGCACCAGGATCACCTTGAGGCGGTCGCGCTCCACCGCGGTGAGCGGGGCGCGCTGGCCTGCAGTCCGCTGGTTCACGCGACGATCACGGGCGGCCGCGGGCTCCTTGCCGATATCGCCCAGCAGCCGCTGGGCCCAGGCCACCTGGATAACAAGCGAAAGCAGCATGCCGATGCCCGCGCAGATGAACCCCGCCTGCCAGTTGCCGTCCCACATGGCGACCACCGTGCCGACCACGATGCCGGACAGGAAGGCGCCGACGTTGATGCCCATGTAGAAAATCGTGAAGGCGCCGTCGCGGCGATTGTCGCCCGGCTGGTATAGGTCACCCACCATCGTGGAGATGTTCGGCTTGAACAGGCCGTTGCCGGCGACCATTACCGCAAGGCCCAGGTAGAACACGAACAGCTCCATGCCCGGCACCCAGGCGTGCGGCGTGCCGAGCAGGAAGTGCCCGGCCGCCATCAGCGCGCCGCCAAGCACGATGGAGCGGCGCTGGCCGAGGAAATTGTCGGCCAGCCAGCCGCCGACCAGCGGCGTGATGTAGACCAGCGCGGTAAACCAGGCGTACAGCCTGAGTGCATCGGCGTTGGAAAAGCCGAGGCCGAAGCCGCCCTCCGCCTGCGCCCGGTCCACGAGGTACAGCACCAGGATCGCGCGCATCGCGTAGTAGCTGAAGCGCTCCCAGAGCTCCGTGCCGAACAGCAGGAAAAGACCCTTCGGGTGCCCGAGAAAATTCTCGCCGGGTATCGCTCTGTTCACGTGGCGGGGATCCTTGCGTGTGTTGCTGCGCTGCCGCGTATGGCCGGCGACGGCAGGTCGCGCATTATAGCGCCGGCGCCTGGCCGGATGGCGCAGACTCGGCGCGGCAGTACAATGCCGGCTCGCCCCGCGGGGCCCGTTCCACCAAACCGGGATGTCTGCCGATGTTCACGATTCTGCTTGCACGCCGCAGCCTGTTTTTTGGCGCCACGCTCATGTTCCTGCTGGCCTGGGGGCCGGCCCGTGCCGCCGAGGAATCCGCCGAGGAATTCCTCGCGCGCATCAACGCGGAGTTCACCGAGCTGCGTATCGAGGTGGCCAAGGCCTTCTGGGTCCAGTCGACCTATATCACGCCGGACACCAGTTTTCTCGCCGCCAAGGCCAACGAGAAGCTGCTCGCCTTCACCAGCCGCGCCATCGGCGAGTCAAAGCGCTTCATCGGCCAGGAGCTCGATCCGGATACGGCGCGCCAGCTCGAGCTGCTGCGCCGCGGCACCACAATGCCCGCACCGGACGACCCGGCCAAGCGCGCCGAGCTGGCCAGCCTCGCCACCGAGCTGGAAAGCAGGTATGGCTCCGCCAAGGTCTGCCCCGCCGAGGGCGAGGGCGAGTGCCTTGACGAAACCGCCATCATCCGCCTGATGGCCGGTGAGCGGGACTACGACCGCCTGCTCGGCGCATGGCGCGGCTGGCACGACACCGCCGCACCCACCCGGCCGATGTACGAGCGCTTCGTGGAGCTCGCCAACGAGGGCGCGCGGGAGATCGGCTTCGTGGATCTCGGCGAGCTGTGGAAGTCTGGCTACGACATGCCGCCCGCGGATTTCGAGGCCGAGGCTGAGCGCCTCTGGAACCAGGTGAAGCCGCTTTACGAGCAGCTCCACTGCCACGTCCGGGACAAGCTGGCGGATCACTACGGCGAGGACCGGGTGCCGCGCGACGGCCTGATTCCCGCACACCTGCTCGGGAACATATGGGCGCAGGAGTGGGGCACCCTGTACGACCTGCTGGAACCAGTGCCGGGCATCGCGCCGCTCGACATCGACAGCGCGCTGGAGGCGCAGGGCTGGGACGAGGTGAAGATGACGCGCGTCGCGGAGAATTTCTTCGTTTCGCTGGGCATGCCGCCCCTGCCCGACTCATTCTGGGAGCGCTCCCTGTTCAAGAAGCCGCGTGACCGCGATGTCGTCTGCCATGCCAGCGCGTGGCCGATGGACGGCGGCGACGATGTGCGTCTCAAGCAGTGCATCGAGCCCACCGCGCAACACCTGACGACGGTGCACCACGAGCTCGGCCACATCTATTACTACCTGCTGTACAAGGACCAGCCGCCGCTTTACCAGGACGGCGCGCACGACGGCTTCCACGAGGGCATCGGCGACACCCTGGAGCTGTCGATGACACCCGCCTACCTGCGGCAGATCGGGTTGCTCGACGAGTTCGAGCAGAACCCCGATGCGACGCTGAACCTGCAGATGCGACTGGCGCTCGACAAGATCGCCTTCCTGCCCTTCGGCAAGCTGATCGACCAGTGGCGCTGGGACGTGTTCGCCGGGCGCACGCCGCCGGAGAAGTACAACGCCGCATGGTGGCAGCTGCGCGCCGATTACCAGGGCATTGCGCCGGCCGTGGCGCGCGATGAGACCGATTTCGACGCCGGAGCCAAGTACCATATCCCGGGCAACACGCCGTACACGCGCTATTTCCTGGCGCGCATCCTCCAGTTCCAGTTCCATCGCGCCCTCTGCGAAGCTGCCGGGCATGTCGGGCCGTTGCATGAGTGCTCGATCTACGGCAGCGAGGAAGCCGGCCAACGGCTGATCGCCACGCTCGAACTGGGCGCCAGCCGGCCCTGGCCGGACGCGCTCGAGCTGCTCACCGGATCGCGCGAGATGGATGCCTCGGCCATCATCGATTACTTCCAGCCGCTGATGAGCTGGCTCGAGACGCAGAACGCGGGTCGTAGCTGCGGATGGTGACGAGCACGAGTCCCGGCGGCCGACCCCGGGCCGGATGAATGGAGGCCACTCCCGGCCGACTGGCCATCGTTGCGGCGTTCGCCGTGGTCTACGTTGTCTGGGGCTCGACCTACCTCGCCATCCGGATCGCGGTCCAGGACCTGCCGCCGGGGCTGCTGGCCGGCATCCGCTTCATCATCGCCGGCGTCGTGCTCGGCGCCCTGGCGCTGTCACGCGGCCAGTCGCTGCCGCGCTCGGCCGCCGAATGGCGCACCACGGCAACCCTCGCGGTGGCCTTCATCGTGCTCGGCAACGGGGTGGTCACCTGGGCCGAGCAGTGGGTGCCGTCCAACCAGGCGGCGCTGATCATCGCCAGTTCGGCACTGTTCACCGCCTGGTTCGGCACCTTCGGGCGCCGGGCGGTGCCGCTCAGCCGCGCCACCAAACTGGGGCTGTTTGCCGGCCTCGCCGGCACCGGGCTGCTGGTCTGGCCGGAGGGCACGGAACACGCCGCGCCGGGCGGCGACCTGCTGTGGCCGAAGGCCGCGATCCTGCTGTCGACACTGGCCTGGTCCTGGGGCGTCATGCACAGCCGCAATGCGACTGTGACCATGAAGCCGCTTATGTTTGCCGCGTGCCAGATGCTCATCGGCGGCAGCCTGCTGACAATCATCGGGCTGGCCAACGGCGAGCTGGCCCGCTGGACCTGGACCTTGCCCGGGATCGGCGGATTGCTCTACCTGACGGTGTTCGGCTCGTGCATCGCCTACGCAACTTACATGTGGCTGCTCAACGAGACCACGCCGGCCCGGCTGGGCACGGTTGCCTACGTCAACCCGGCCATCGCGACACTGCTGGGCTGGTGGGTGCTGGATGAATCGCTCAGCGACCTGCAGCTCGGCGGCATGGCGATCATCCTGGCCAGCGTCGCCTGGGTAACCATCAGCGCCCGCGCCATCGGTCGCCGCTGACCGGAATGGGGACACTCCCCATTCCGGCTCAGTCGCGGCGGACAATCATTACCTCGTAGCGGCCGCTCTTGCCAATGAAGGCGGAGGCCAGCCAGCTGAAGAAGCTGACGAAGACGGCGCCGAACATCGCGCTCCAGAAGCCACCGAGGGTGAAGCCTGCGAACATCACGGACACCAGCCCGAGCATCATCGCGTTGACCACCAGCAGGAACAGGCCGAGCGTCACGATGGTCAGCGGCAGCGTCAGCACGATCACGACCGGCCGCACGAAGGCATTCACGATGCCGAGCAGCAGCGCCGCGCCCAGCACGGTGCCCAGGCCCTGCAGGTCCATGCCCGGCACAATCAGCGCCGCCAGCCACAGCGAGATGGCCGTGATCAGCATGCGCACCAGGAATCCGTTCATCAGCGCCTCCTCAGGTTTTCAGAATCTCTTCCAGGTCCATGTCCGTCAAGCGCTTGATCCGGCTGAACAGGTACCAGAAGGCCACGATCATGATGGCCATGGACGGCACCACAATCACAGGGTACGAGAGCGCCGTCATACGGCCTAGCTCCTCGTTGAATGCCGTCGTGCCAGGCGGGCTCTTGACGATCAGCTTGGCGAGCACGAAATTCAGCACGGCGGAAACAAAGAACGAGGCCGCGAGCATCCACGAGGCATTCACCAGCGTCCGGTCGAACGCTTCCTCGTTGCCGTGCCGCTGCAGCGCCTCGTCCACCTGGGCGACCCGGATCAACTTGTCGTTGTAAAGGAAGGTCCTGACAATCGGGAACCGGGTGCGCAGCGACAGCACGACCGCGATGCCGATGACCGCGGGCACGGCGGCCTCCTTGACGGCGATCCATTTCGGGTCCAGCTGCATCAGGCCGATGCCGCCGGTCAGCAGGATGCTGACGAAACCGAGGATCGAGACGATGTTCCACTCGCGCCGGCGAACAAAATCGACCACGCCGTAGCCCAGTGGAAACACCAGCGCCACCACCAGGCCCCACACCGGCCCGAGCGCGTTTTCTCCCGACAACTTCATCAGGATGACGGCGGGGATGGCGATGTTTATGCCCAGCGACAGCAGAACGTTTTCGCGGGGCTGCGGCTTGTCGCTCACTACGGCAGGGTCTCCAGCGGGAAGGCCATTCTAGCCGGAATCCGGCGGCGTGTTCGGCGCCACCGGGTCCTGGTGAATAAGCACGTCGGCGCCCGGGAACTCGGCGCGCAGATCGGTCTCGACCTGCACCACGATCGCGTGCGAGTCCGCCAGCCGCAGGTTGGCGGGCAGCTCGAGGTGGAGCTGGATGAAGCGTGTCGCGCCCGACTGGCGGGTGCGCACGTCGTGCACGCCAAGCACCGCGTGCGGCCGCGACGCGATCTCGACAATATGCGCCTGGTCCCCGGCCGACAGTTGCCGGTCCATGAGCATGTCGACGCTGTCCAGGCCGATCCTGGTCGCGCTCCACAAAATGTAGGCGCCCAGTGCCAGGCCGATCAATGGATCCGCCCAGGCCCAGCCGGCCAGCGCCAGGCCAAGCGCCACCAGGATGCCGGCGTTGGTGAGCAGGTCAGAAAGGTAATGCAGTGAATCGGCCCGTATCGCCAGCGAATCGGTGCGGTGGATGACATAGCGCTGCAAGGCGATCAGCAGTGCCGTCGCGACCATGGAGAAAACCATTATCCCCATGCCGACGCCGAGATGTTCCAGCGGCTGCGGATTCACCAGCCGGTCGACCACGTGGAACAGCAGGAACAGCGCCGAGCCGGCGATGAAGGCCGCCTGGCCGAGGCCGGCGAGGGCCTCCGCCTTGCCGTGCCCGAAGCGGTGCTCCGCGTCAGGCGGGGCCAGCGACCAACGCACCGCCGCAAGGTTTACTGCTGATGCGAGCACATCCATCACTGAATCCACCAGCGACGCCAGCAGGCTGACCGAGCCGGTCAGCAGCCAGGCACCCAGCTTGGCCGCCACAAGCACGGAGGCGGTGGCAACCGACGCGGTCGTGGCGATTCTCAGCAGGCGCGCGCGCTGCGCGCTGTCGGCCTGCGGCGACGGCTCAGTGGTCGTGATCGCCGTGATGTCCGATCGGGCCGGTGGTGAAGAGCTGCTCCTTTAGCTGCTTCGAGAACAGCGAGTCGCGGCGACGGATCCATTCCAGCACCATCGCGGCATGCTCTTTTTCCTCGTCGCGGTTGTGCTCGAGGATTTCCCTGAGCTCGGAATCCTTGCACGCATCCACGCGCTGGTTGTACCAGTCCACTGCCTCGAGCTCTTCCATAAGGGAGATGATGGCCCGGTGCATATCCCGGGTCTCGTCTGAGAGTTCGTCGACCGGCTCGTGGTAGCCCTCGTTAGACATGTCGCATTCCTTGGTTTCTCAGCGGTGTGTCATCGGTGCCGCGTCCTCAGTAGACGATCGGCACGAAATTCTGTTCCTCGATAGGCGGCCGTTCATGCTGCTGGTCGTTGTTGCGCGGCGGCAGCGACGGCGGATCCGGCATCACATCCTCGTAGGCGAACGACGCGAGCAGGTGGGCGATGCAATTGAGGCGCGCCCGCCGCTTGTCGTCGGCCGGGATCATCCACCACGGAGCCTCCGTGATGTCCGAGAACTGCAGCATGTCGTCCTTGGCTTGCGAATATTCCCGGTACAGACGGCGCGACTCAAGGTCCATGGGCGAAAGCTTCCAGCGTTTTTCCGGATTGTGGATCCGGGCCTGGAAGCGGCGCTCCTGTTCCTCGTCGCTAACCGAGAACCAGTACTTGATCAGGATGGTGCCCGAACGCACCAGCATTCTTTCGAACTCGGGTACCGCGCGGGCAAACTCGAGGTACTCGTCATCATCGCAGAAGCCCATGACACGCTCGACCAGTGCGCGGTTATACCAACTGCGGTCGAACAGCACGATCTCGCCGGCCGTGGGCAGGTGGGCCACGTAGCGCTGGAAGTACCATTGGCCGCGCTCGCGGTCGGTCGGCGTCGGCAGCGCCGCGATCCGGCAAACGCGCGGGTTCAGTTTCTCGGTGACCCGCTTGATCGCGCCACCCTTGCCGGCGGCGTCGCGGCCCTCGAAAATCACCACGACCTTCAGCTGCTGGTGGCGCACCCAGGCCTGCAGCTTGACCAGCTCGACCTGGAGCTGCGCGAGCTCTTCCTCGTAGGCCTTTCGCTTGAGCGCCCCGGTCGTGCTGTACCAGCCCTTCGGCCGGCCGGGCGGCGGCGCGTAGATGTCGCTCACGGTATGCACCGGGCAAAGGGCTGTGCCGCTCTTGTCGCGGGATTGTTTCTGCTTGGCCTTGCTCATGTGGTCTCCGCGGCGCCGTGCCCTGCGCCGCCGACACTATAGCGCTGCCGGCGGGTCCCCGGCAGCCGTGCCGGGCGCCACCCGCCGCAGGCAGCGGCGTCCCGCTTCATCACGCCCCAGTCGCAACACCCAAGGATACTCGGAAGCGCGCGTGCAGACCTCGAAATCCTCCGCCGGAAACCACGGCCTGGCCGGGTCGAAAAATTTCTCGCCGCAAGGGTCGGCGCGCAAGCGCGACCGGATGGGAGCGAAATCGGGAAAGGCGCCACCCAATCCGGCGGCCAGGTAGTCGGCGCAGGCCTCATCGTCTGCGGTCCGTTCCGCGGCGTTCCAGCCCATGCACACCAGCGACACCTGTTCCGGCCTCCGCCGGCGGACATGCTCGACGATCGCGGCGGCATTCACGAAGCTGCCGGTGATCACCTCGTCGGCGCGCTCCGCGGCCAGCAGGCCTTGCACGCCCGCGCTGGTCCTGAGCACCAGGGTGCGGCCGGTGAGATCCGCGCGCAGGATCGCTGCAGGCGAGTTCGAAAAATCGAAGCCGGGCAACGGCCGCCCGTTGCGCTCGCCGGCGAGCAACAGCGTCGGATCGGCACGCCGCATCGCCAACGCTTCCTCCTGCGTCGCCACGGGCAGGATGCTGCGCGCACCGCGCGCGAATGCGCACGGTGCGAGAGTGAAAGCACGGAAAACGTCGATGATGACCGCAAGGCCGACGGCGCGTTGCGCGCCCTCAAGCAGGTGCGTGATCTGTACGCGCGGCGCCTGCCTCAGGACCACACGCCGCGGGCCATCATCGCGGCCAACAGTGGCAGGAACACGAGGATCAGCAGCTGGAGGCGGATGGCCATCAGCACGCGTCGCGCTTCAGCGTCGGACATGGCCGGCGTCTCGCCGCGCTTCATGGCCCGCCGCCAGCCGAGGAACTTGATGGCGGGATAGAGCCACACCACGGCCATTACCACGAACAGCGTGAACTTGGTGTGGTAAGCGCCGTTCTGCATGTAGAACAGCGCCCCCTTGCCGCCATGAAACATGCGCGCGATGCCGGTCGCGAACACGACCAGAAGTGAAACGCCGTAGATGAGGTCCACCACCACGATCTTTCGCGCGATCGGCAGGGCAGGGCGCGGGGCGAACATCAGGTGCTCCGCGATCAGCGCGGCCGCCAGGAACATCATGGCGAGGTAGTGGAACCAGGCGAGCGTCAACACCCCAGTCATCGGCAATCTCCTGAATGTTTCGTCGGTGGGGTCGAAAGCCTAGACGACTTCGAGCCTCTTGGTACGGGTTTCGGGCGCAAGGGGCTGCTGGAGCCGCGCCTGCTTGTCACGATACATGGTCTGGTCCGCCACGGCGATGATCTCGCGCATGTCATCGGTGTCGTGCGGAAAGGAAGCCGTCCCGACGCTCACCGAAAGGTGCACCATCCGGCCGCCGACTTCTATGGTGCAGCGCTCGACCGCCGACCGGATGCGATGCGCCACACGCAGTGTCTGCTCGGCGTCGGTCTCGGACAAAAGCATCACGAACTCGTCGCCGCCGAAGCGCGCGGCCGCGTCGGTGGCCCGAATCAGGCGGGCGATGACGTTGGCCAGCACGACGATCGCGCGATCACCGGTCTCGTGCCCGAAATTGTCGTTGATCTGCTTGAGGCCGTCGAGGTCCATCACGATGATGGAATACACCCGGTGGTGGCGGACCGCGCGCTCGTGTTCCTGGCGGTGCAGCCTGGCGAAGGCGCGCAGGTTGGCCAGCCCGGTGAGTTCGTCCGTCTCGGACAGGGTGCGGATGCGCTGTTTCGCCGTATCGATCTCGTGCGCCAGGAGGGCCGTCACGTAGGCGACAAGCAGGAACGGGGCAATCGCGATGCCCAGCTCGACGATTTCACGGCCCGAGGGCAGCCCCGCCGGATTGCGCAGTAGGGCGGCGAGCATGAATCCGGCCACGCTCAGCAGGGTCACGGCAAGCGTAGGCCAGCGGCCGAGGGTCAGCGCGGAGATGATCACCGGCAGCAGGTAGAGCACCAGCAACAGGCTCGCATGGGTGGCCACGGAGAACAGGAATACCGTCGTGAACACGACCATGGCGAACAGCTCGACCGCGATCTTGAGGCGGGTCTCGCGGCGGAAGTGCGGCAGGAATCGCAGTGCCAGCGTGAGCAGGGCATACACCCCGATCGCGCCGGCCGCCAACGTCGGGCGCAGCAGCTGGCTTCCAGGCGTCAACAGGTAAAGGCCCGCCAGCACGAGCAACAGCCATGCGCCGTCGGCAGCGTTGCGCGCGAGGCCGCGGAGCTCCGCCTGGTCGATGTCCTCGTCGAGGTCGCGGGACACGGATTGCAGCAGGCGCAACACTCGGCCTCAGCCCTCGGTCGGTGGCCGCGTGACTGGTCGCTGCAGGCGAGATTCGACCTCCCGACGGACAGCGGCGCCCTCGAGGCGCTGGATCAGGGCGAGCGCGAAATCCATCGCGGTGCCCGGACCGCGCGAGGTGATGACCTTGCCGTCCTCGACCACGGCATCCTCGAGCACAAAGGTTCCCGGCGCGTTCTCCGGCCCGAGGAAGCCGGGAAAGCTGGTGGCGCGCTTGCCGGCGAGCAAGCCGGCCTTGGCGAGCACCCCGGGCGCCGCGCAGATGGCGGCCGTGAAACGCCCGCTGTCCGCCAGCAGTCGCAGCAGGGCGAGGACGCGGCCGTCGGCGGCGAGATTGGCGGCCCCGGGCATCCCCCCGGGCAGTGCAACCATGTCGAATTGCTGCTCCAGGGCGGCGTCGAGGTCCATGTCCGGCGCCAGGCCGATGCCGTGCGACCCGGTGACGACGCCCGGCAGGAGCCCGGCGGTGACGACCTCGATATCGGCGCGGCGCAGCAGGTCGATGATCGTGACGGCCTCGATTTCCTCGAAGCCCTCGGCCAGCGGTACGAGCACACGGGACATGGCGGGTTATTCGCCGCGCGGCCCGGTGGCAACGGGCTGGCCGTGCAGCGCGATGCGGCGACCGTGCAGCGCGGCGACCGCGGACGCGAGCTGGGCGTCATCTTCGCCCGCGGCGCCCGGCTCGACCACCACGTCCGGCGTGACGCCGCGCGCGTGTATCGAGCTGCCCGACGGTGTGAAATAGCGCGAGGTGGTCAGCTTGATCGCGCGCCCCTCGGAGAGCGGCATGATGGTCTGCACCGACCCCTTGCCGAAAGTGGGCTTGCCGACGATGGTCGCCCGGCCATGGTCCTTCAGGGCGCCGGCAACGATTTCCGCGGCGGAAGCCGATCCGCCGTTGACCAGCACGCTCAGCGGCGCGCCGGCGAGTTCGTCGCCCGGTGTCGCCTCGAGCTGGAACCTGGCGTCGGCCATCCGCCCCTCGGCGGAAACGATCAGGCCGCTGTCGAGGAATACGTCCGCAACGGCCACCGCGGCGTTGAGGACGCCGCCCGGGTTGTCGCGCAGATCGAGCACCAGCCCCGCCAGCGGACCATCTCCTTGTTGCCTGAGCTCGCCCAGTACCCGCAGCAGGTCGTCGCCGGTGGCGTCGGTGAAATGGCTGATCCGCACATAGGCCTCGCCGCCGGCGAGGATCTCGGCACGCACGCTGCGCACCGCCACCGGACCGCGGCGCAGCTCCACGACCATGGCATCGTCATGGCCGGCACGGAGGATCCCCAGCACCACGGTCGTGCCGGCCTCGCCCCGCATGCGGGTGACCGTGTCCTCCAGGTCGGCACCGCTGACCGGCATCCCGTCCACCGAGAAAATCACGTCGCCGGCGCGAATGCCCGCCCGCGCTGCCGGACTGCCGTCGATCGGCGCGATGACGACGATGCTGCCGTCCTCCGCGCCGACCTCGACCCCGATGCCGGTATACCTGCCGCTGGTGCTGATGCGGATGTCCTGGAACTCTTCCGGATCCAGGAAGGCCGAGTGCGGATCCAGGTCGGCGATCATCCCGCGGATGGCGGCGTCGATGAGATCGTGGTCATCCACCCGATCGACGTAGTCCCGCTTGACCCGCTCGATCACCTCGGCGAGCAGCCGGGCATCCTCCCACGGCAGGGTTTCCGCTTCGGCCTGCCGGTCCGCCAGCACGGTGGGGGCGAGCGAAACCGACAGCCCCAGCACGACGCCGAGCCAGACGGCAAGCACTCCGCGCAAAAATAAGGACTTCATGAATGGTCCCGCGGCAATTTCCAGCCGCTGAAAGTAACAG
>CBDDRR010000020.1:0-3367 GCA_965233095.1 uncultured bacterium | reverse complement strand
GACTCGGTGCGGTTGACGTGCTGGCCGCCGGCGCCGCTGGCGCGGTAGACGTCGATGCGCAGGTCGGCCGGGTTGATCTCGATATCGACCTCGTCGTCCACCTCGGGCGAGACGAACACGCCCGCGAAGCTGGTGTGGCGGCGGTTGCCGGAATCGAACGGCGACTTGCGCACCAGGCGGTGAATGCCCGTCTCGGTGCGCAGCCAGCCGTAGGCATAGGGACCCGTGACAAGCACCGTGGCGCTCTTGATGCCGGCCACCTCGCCCTCCGAGGCCTCGATGATCTCCGCCTCGAAGCCATGCGCTTCGATCCAGCGCAGGTACATGCGCAGCAGCATCTCGGCCCAGTCCTGCGCCTCGGTGCCTCCCTGGCCGGCGTTAATGTCGACGAAGGCGTTGTGCTCATCCATGGGGCCGGAGAACATGCGGCGGAACTCGAGCTCCTCGATTTTCTTCTCGAGGGCATTTGCGTCCGCGACGATACCCTTCACAGTGGCCTCGTCGTCCTCTTCCGCGGCCAGCTCGAGCAGGCCGGCTGCATCGCCCACGCCGGCGCCGATCTCGTCGAGCATCTCGACCACGCCCTCGAGCTGGGCGCGTTCCTTGCCTAGCGCCTGCGCCCGCTCGGGCTTGCTCCAGACGTTCGGATCCTCGAGCTCGCGCCGCACCTCTTCGAGCCGCTCGCGCTTGCCCGGGTAGTCAAAGGTACCTCCTCAGGGCATCGGCCCTCGAGGCGAGATCCGCCAGTTGCTGGCGCAGGGGTGAGATTTCCATTGGGGCGTCCGGCCTGTCGCGGGTGCTGGTAAAAACCGGAAGTTTATCACGCAGCGCAACAGTCGCTGCGGCCAGCCTCACGCCGGTTCGAGATACTCCACGACGAGTTGCGCCGAGCGCAGCCCGGCATAGTCGTTGACGCCGAGACGATAGGCCAGCCGCAGTCGCGGCGGCCGCGCGCCACCGAGGCGCTCGGCCTGGCGAAACGCGATGCCGTCAAGGATGCGCTGCCCGCCCGGTGAGCGCAGTCGCAGCTTGACGTGGTCGGCGCCGACCACGCGCGCGTCCAGCAGCTCGAACACACCATCGAACAGCGGCTCCGGAAAACCCTGCCCCCATGGCGCGGCATCCCGCAGCAGCTCCGCCGTCGCCAGGCAGAACGCCTCCTCGGGCAGCTCGCCGTCGGACAGGATCGCGCCCGCCAGCGCGCCGGGCTCGAGTCGCGCCGCCACCGCCGCGGCCAGCGCCTCGCGAAACGTCGGCAGCGATGCGCGGGCCAGCGTCAGGCCGGCGGCCATGGCATGGCCGCCGAAGCGCTCGATCAGCCCCGGATGCCGGGTGTCGACGTCGGCCAGCGCGTCGCGAATGTGCAGGCCGGGGATGGAGCGCGCCGAGCCCTTCAGCAGGCCGTCGCCCTCCTCGGCGAACGCCACCGCCGGGCGGTGATAGCGTTCCTTCAGGCGCGCCGCCACCAGGCCGACCACGCCACTGTGCCAGCCCTTGCGGTGCACGCACAGCACCGGCGGCAGTTCGCCGGGCCCCGGCTCCAGCCCCGCCACGGCATGCAGCGCCTCCTGCTGCATGCGCGCCTCGATCTCCTTGCGCTCCTCGTTGAGGCCGGACAGCAACGCGGCCAGCTCGGCGGCGCGCCCCGGATCGTCGCTCAACAGGCACTCGATGCCCACCGACATGTCGTCCAGGCGCCCCGCCGCGTTCAGCCGCGGGCCGGCCGCAAAGGCCAGGTCGCTGGTGACGGCGGTGCCGGCATCGCGCTTGCCGGCCGCCAGCAAGGCGGTCACGCCCGGGCGGCACGCGCCGGCACGAATCCGCCGCAGGCCGTGCTCGACCAGGATCCGGTTGTTGCGATCCAGCGGCACGAGGTCCGCGACCGTGCCGAGCGCCACCAGGTCGAGCAGGCCGGGCACCAGCCCGCGGTCGGCGCCGAGGCGCCGCGCCAGCGCGGCCGCCAGGTAGAACGCCACCCCCACCCCAGCCAGGCAACGGCTCGGGAAGGCCTGTCCAGGCAACGCAGGATTGACGATCGCCGTGGCCGGCGGCAGTTGCTCGCCAGGCAGGTGATGATCCGTGACCAGCACGTCCATGCCCAGTTCGCGCGCCAGCCCGACGCCGGCATGGCAGTTGATGCCGCTGTCCACGGTGATCAGCAGCGCCGGCGCGTGGGCGGCGGCATCGCGCACCAGCGCGGGGCTCAGGCCGTAGCCGTGCACGAAACGGTCCGGCACCAGGTAGGCGGGCGCGCCGCCAAGCGCACGCAGCACCCGGATCAGCAGGGCGGTGCTGGTGGCGCCGTCGGCGTCGAAGTCCCCCACCACGAGAATATTCCGCCGCGCCTGCAGGTGGCTGGCCACCAGCTCGGCGGCCACCTCGACGCCCTCGAGACTGCCGATTGGCGCGAGGCCGGCGAGACCCAGCTCGAGGTCGCTCGAGTCGCGAATGCCGCGCGCCGCGAACAGCCGCGCCAGCACGGGGTCGACGCCGCTGAGCCCGGCCAGCGCAGCGGCATCGACGGGCCTGCGATGCACCGGCCGACGGGTCAGCACAACTCCGCCACCGGCCGGGGCCGCCGCCAGAAGCGCAGTGCGGCGGCGCGACGCGTTTCGTGCACACGGCGCCCGGTCACCACGCGAACGCCGTCGAGACGACCGCGCTGCAGGGCGGCAAGCAGCGGCGCCGCCCAGTCCCGCTCGATCGCCGCAATGCCCGCCGTCTCGAGCTTCTCGATGGCCACCGGCCAGGCGACGCCGCCGGGGTCGAGCCGCCCCGGTGCAACTCGCGTGCCCAGCGATTCGCCCAGCGCGCCCAGCTGCCGCAGGCCCGCGAGAAATGGATCCTCCGGCGCGGCGGCGGCGCCGGCGGTCAGCGCACCAGCCGCCGCAAGGCGGCCGCCACCCCAGGGATGCAAGCCCGCGATGACCGCGGCGCCGAGCTCCCGTCGCGCCGCATTGACCGGGTGACCATGAAACAGCATCTCGATCTCGGACAGCAGCAGGCGCAACCCGGGCTCGGGCGGCGCGGGCCGCTCGTCGTACCCGAGCGCGCCTGCCGGACTGTCGAATCCCGCCCACGGGGCGGCGCTCGCGGGATTCTTTTCCATCACCAGGTACCAGCGCTCCGGCGTCGCGACCTCCAGTCGCCAGCCGTCGTCACCGAAGGCGGCGTGAAACGCCTCACCGAGCGCCGCGGCTTCGCCAGGCTCGATGCCGAGACTCGCTGCCGGAAGGCGGAACGCGCCGCCCTGCTCTTCCTGCGCGCCGAGCGGCTCGACGCGCAGGCAGCCCAGCGGCGCATCGACCCCGTCACCGAGCGCGCTCACCGGTCCGACCGGCCAGCGGCGCAGCTCGCCGCCCGCGAG
>CBDDRR010000019.1:0-3332 GCA_965233095.1 uncultured bacterium | reverse complement strand
CGGATTGTTGCAGCCTCCCACCCGGCATTGGCGGTGAGGCAGGGAATCGCCCGGGCACCGTGCCCGCACGAAGCCGCGCATGATAACCCAGAATCAGAAACGGGGACACTCCCCGTTTCCCCTCCCGGGAAATAGGGAGTGTCCCCGTTTCTACCGCTTCGACAGGGCCAGGTAGAGCAGCGCCCCGGCCGCCACCGAGACGTTCAGGCTCGCCACGCTGCCCTTCATCGGCAGGCTGACCAGCAGGTCGCAGGTCTCGCGGGTCAGGCGTCGCAACCCGCCGCCCTCGCCACCCAGCACCAGCGCCAGCGGTCCGGCCAGGTCCGCTGCGAACGCCGACGGCGCGCCGGCCTCGGCGCCTACCAGCCAGATGCCGCGGTCCTTCAGGCTCCGCAGGCAGCGCGCCAGGTTGACGACCCGGACCAGCGGCACTGTCTCCGCCGCGCCGGCGGCCGCCTTGCGCGCCGCCGGGGTCAGCCCGACGGCGCGGTCGCGCGGTATGACCACCGCGTGGGCGCCCGCGGCGTCCGCAGTGCGCAGGCAGGCACCGAGGTTCTGCGGATCCTGCACGCCGTCGAGCACCAGTAACAGGGGCGGCCCCTCGACCCGGTCGAGCAGTGCCTCGAGATCGTTCTCGTCCAGCGGCGCGGCGGGCGCCAGGCGCGCTACCACGCCCTGGTGGGCGCCGCCCTCTGCCATACCGTCGAGCGTATCGCGGCGCACTTCCTGGCAGGCAATGCCCTGCTCCCGTGCCAGCGCGACGACTTCAGCCATGCGATCGTCCGCCCGGCCGCCGAGCACCCACATTTCGAGCACACGCTCCGGGGCACGCGCCAGCGCCTCGCGGACAGCATGCAGGCCCCACACCAGCTCGCCTGCGCTCATCGCGTGCGTGCCTTGCGACCGCGGCGACCCTTGACCACCTGGGGGGCCTCTTCCGCCAGCTCGAAGTCGATCTTCTTGTCCTCCAGCCCGACGCGCAGCAACCGCACGCGAAGCCGGTCACTGAGGCGAAACACCCGTCCCGTGTGCTCGCCGATGAGCCGGTGGTGGACCGCGTCACGCTGGTAATAGTCCCCGCCCAGCGAGCTGATGTGCACCAGCCCGTCGATCTGGAACTCGGGGATCTGCACGAACAGCCCGAAATCCACTACGCCGACGACCATCACGTCGAACTCCTCGCCGACGCGGTCCAGCATGAACTCGCACTTCAGCCAGTCCACGGCATCGCGGGTGGCCTCGTCGGCGCGCCGCTCGGTGGCCGAACAGTGCCGCCCGAGCCCCTCCATCTCCTGCTTGCCGTGCACGAAATCGGCCGCCTTGCCGCCACGCGCCAGGTGGCGGATGGCGCGATGGACCAGCAGGTCCGGGTAGCGGCGAATGGGCGAAGTGAAATGCGCGTAGCGCTCGAGCGCCAGGCCGAAGTGGCCGATGTTGTCCGGCTGGTAGGCCGCGGCACTCATGGAGCGCAGGATCACTGTCTCGATCAGGTCGGCGTCGGGCCGCCCCGCGACCTCGTTGACCAGTGCCGACAGGTGCTTCGGCTCCAGCCGCTCCCGCGTCGGCAGCGACAGGCCAAAAGCCGCGAGAAACTCCTTGAGCGCGCCGAGCTTCGTCTCGTCGGGCGGAGCATGCACGCGGTACAGCGTCGGGATCTTGTGCTTTTCGAGGTAACGCCCCGCCTCCACGTTGGCGGCGATCATGCACTCCTCGATGATGCGGTGGGCGTCATTGCGGTGGCGCGGCTCGACGCGGGCGACGTGCCCCTTGGGGTCGAACACCATCGCTACCTCGGGCAGGTCGAAGTCGACCGCGCCGCGCCGCGCCCGGGCCTTTGCCAGCACCCGCCAGACGGCATGCAGGTGCTCGAGCTGGGGCAGCAGCTTTGCATGGCGTCGCCGCAGCCCGGCGTCGCCCTCGACCAGGATGCCGGCGACGTCGTCATAGGTGAAGCGCGCGGCTGAACGCATCAGGCCCTCGTAGAAACGCGCGCTGCTGACCTTGCCGCCCGCCCCCACGCGCATGTCGCAGACCATGCACAGCCGGTCCACCCCGGGGTTCAGCGAGCACAGCCCGTTGGACAGCGTCTCGGGCAACATCGGGATGACCTTGCGCGGAAAATACACCGAGGTACCCCGCTCGCGCGCCTCCAGGTCCAGCGCGTCGCCGGCCGGCACATAGGCCGACACGTCGGCGATGGCCACGATCAGGCGCCAGCCCGACCCGTCCGGCTCGCACCAGACGGCATCGTCGAAATCCTTGGCATCGGCGCCGTCGATGGTCACCAGCGGCAGCTCGCGCAAATCCTCGCGGCCGCGCTTGGCCGACGGTCGCACCTTGTCGCCCCAGGCCTCGGCCTCCGCCACTGCCTCGTCGGGCCAGCGGAACGGCAGGTTGTGCGCGCGCATCGCGATCTCGGTCTCGATTCCGGGCCCGCCCCCCTCGCCCAGGTTCTCGATGACCTTGCCGATCGGCTGGGTATCGCGACTGGGCGGCTCAGTGAGTTCCACCACCACGATGTCGCCGGGCTTGACACCCTTGGCGCCGGCCGGCGGGATCGCGACGCTCTGGCTGAAGCGGCGGTTGTCCGGGATCACGAAGCCGATGCCGCTCTCGCGTACGAAGCGGCCGACGATCTCGCTGGTGTTGCGCGCCAGCACCTCGACCAGCTTGCCCTCGGCGCGGCCGCGCTCATCGGTACGCGCGATGCGCACCGCGACCTTGTCGCCGTGCATGACTTCGCGCATCTCGCGCGGTGACAGGAAAATGTCGTCGCCGCCCGCGTCCGGGGTGACGAAGCCGTAACCGTCCCGATGGCCGGTGACGATCCCGGTCACAAGGCCGATGTGGCCGACCAGGCAGTAGTGCCCGCGCCGGTTGGCAATGATCTGGCCGTCGCGGATCATCGCCCGCAGGCGGTTGCCAAGCGCGCCGCGCACCTCGGGATCGTCAATACTCAGCGCATCGAACAGGGCCTTCGGCTCCAGCGGCCGGCCGGCGGCCTCGAGCGCCGCCAGCACCTGCTCGCGCGACGGGATGGAGACGCGATGGCGCGCCTGGTCGGACTGGCCACGGCGCGACTTGACCGACGTGCCGCCACGCCTTCCGGAATGTTTCATGTGAGCCCCTGGAAGCAACTTTGGAAATCGGCGCGGGAACCCTCCCGGCCGCGTTGACAAGGATACACGTCGGCCGTATTCTGCGCGTCCCGTTCGGGCAGGGTTCTCCTGTCCGTGCCTCGTGCCGAGGTGGCGGAATTGGTAGACGCGCTGGCTTCAGGTGCCAGTGGGGGTAACCCCGTGGAGGTTCAAGTCCTCTCCTCGGCACCACAT
>CBDDRR010000018.1:0-4963 GCA_965233095.1 uncultured bacterium | reverse complement strand
GGGCGTCGCCGTGGCGTTCAACCCGGTGCCGGTCGCGGACCTGCTGGCCGCGGCCGCGCTGGACGCCGGCCTGGTGTTCCACCTCTCGCGCCTGTATGCACTGCCCCTCAGCCGCGCCGAGGCCGGCTCGCTGGTGACCGTAATCGCCACCCAGATGACGCTGTTGATGGGTACGGTGTGGCTGACGCATTTCGTCGCTGCGGCCTTGAAGGCTGGCACCGGCGGCTTGTCGACTGTGTTGACCGCCGGCGCGCAGGGGGCGGTCGCTTACTACGGCACCTACATGATCGGCCGGGTCGCGGAGCGCTACTTCGCACAGGGCAAGTCCTGGGGCGCCGGCGGGCCGAAGGCGGTGGTGCATGAAATCCTCGAATCCGTGGACCGCGATTCGCTGCTCGTCCAGGCGCGCGAGGATCTCGCGTCGCGGCTGAAGGGCTGAGGCGCGGCACGATGCCGGGGCTGCCGGCCGACGCCGAAGCGAAGGTGCATCGCGTGGTCAGCTCGATCCCGCGCGGCCGGGTTGCTACCTACGGCGAAGTGGCCCGGGAGGCGGGCCTGGGCAGGCGCGCCCGATTCGTGGGCCGGGTGATGGCGAGCCTGCCCCGGGATAGCCGTGTGCCGTGGCATCGTGTGCTGTGTGCCGGGGGACGGCTCGCCTTCGAGCCGGGCAGTGCATCATATCTCCGCCAACGTGCGCGACTGGAGAAAGAGGGCGTGCGATTCAAGGGCAGCAAGGTGGATCTCGGGCAGCACGGCTGGCGCGTGTCGCTCGACGAGCTGTTGTGGGCGCGCCACCACTAGCCGCGTCGCCTGCTAATATCCGCGCTTCGCGGTCAACAAGAACGATCCTTCAGGGGAGTCCCGACATGAGCTACTTCGTCACCGGCGGTTCCGGATTCATCGGCCGGCGCCTCATCAGGAAATTGTTGCAGCGCGAGGGGAAGGTCTACGTCCTGATGCTCGAGCGCGAGCTCGACAACATGGACACGTTGCGCGAGTTCTGGGGCGAAGAAGCGAAGCGCGTCATTCCCATCGTCGGCAACCTCGCCGAGCCGATGCTCGGCATCTCCGCGGCTAATCGCAAGAAGCTCAAGGGCGAGATAGACCACTTCTTCCACCTCGCGGCGATTTACGACATGAACGCCGACCTGGAGGTGCAGCTCAAGGTCAACGTGGAGGGCACGCGCCAGGCGGTGAAGTTCGCCGAGGCACTGGGCGCCGGCTGTTTCCACCAGGTCAGCTCGATCGCCTCGGCCGGCACCTACGACGGCATCTTCCGCGAGGACATGTTCGAGCAGGCCACCGGGCTGGAGCATCCGTATTTCCGCACCAAGCACGATTCCGAGGGGATCGTGCGCCGCGAGTGCAAAATCCCCTGGCGGATTTACCGGCCCGGCATGGTGGTCGGCGATTCGCGCACCGGCGAGATCGAGAAAATCGACGGCCCGTACTATTTTTTCAAGCTGATCCAGAAGCTGCGCCGCGCGTTGCCGGGCTGGATGCCGATCGTCGGCATCGAGGGCGGCCGCATCAACCTGGTACCGGTGGACTGGCTGGTCGCCGCCATGGACCACATTGCCCACGTGCCCGGCGAGGACGGCAAGTGCTTCCACCTGACCGATCCCAACCCGATGCGCATCGGCGAGGTGCTCAACCTGTTCGCCCGCGCCGCGCACGCACCGGAGATGAGCGCACGGCTAAACGCCCGCATGTTCGGCATCGTCCCCAGCTACATCTGGAAGACGGCTGCCAGCCTGCCGCCGGTGAAGCGCGTGGTCGACAGTGTGCTGCACGACCTCGGCATCCCTCGCTCGGTCATGGGTTACATCAATTACCCGACGCGCTTCGATTCCCGCGAGACCGAGCGGCTGCTGAAGGGGACCGATATCAAGCTGCCGCACCTCAGCGACTATGCCTGGCGGCTGTGGGACTACTGGGAGCGCAACCTCGACCCCGACCTGTTCGTGGACCGCAGCCTGCGCGGCGCTGTCGGCGGCAAGATCGTGCTGGTCACTGGCGCCTCGTCCGGCATCGGCCAGGCTACCGCCTTTCGCATGGCGGAGGCGGGTGCCAAGGTCATCATGGTGGCGCGCGGCGAGGAAGCGCTGCGCGAGACCCAGGCGGACATCGAGAAGCGCGGCGGCGAGGCGCACTGGTACACCTGCGACCTCACCAACCTGGAGGACATCGACCGGCTGGTCGCCCAGGTGCTCAAGGACCATGGCCACGTGGATGTGCTGATCAACAACGCGGGCCGCTCCATCCGGCGCAGCGTCGCGTTGTCCTTCGATCGTTTCCACGACTTCGAACGCACCATGCAGCTCAATTATTTTGGTTCGCTGCGCATGACCATGGGCCTGCTGCCGGTGATGATGGAGAGGCGCCGCGGCCACATCATCAACATTTCGTCGATCGGCGTGTTGTCGAACGCGCCGCGGTTCTCCGCCTACGTCGCCTCCAAGGCGGCGCTGGATTCTTTCGCGCGCTGCGCTGCCTCGGAGCTGTCGCACAAGGGCATCAGCTTCACCACCATCAATATGCCGCTGGTGCGCACGCCGATGATCGCGCCGACGAAGATCTACGAGAACGTGCCGACCATCAGCCCGGAGGAAGCGGCCGAACTCCTGGCCGACGCGGTGATCCGGAAGCCGAAACGCATTGCGACCCGGCTCGGCATCTCGGCGCAGATCCTCCACCTGCTGTTCCCGAAGGCCATGGAGATCAGCATGAACACGGCCTTCCAGATGTTCCCGGACTCGGCCGCGGCCAAGGGCGCCAAGGACGACCAGGCGGCGGCGTCGGCCGACCAGATCGCGCTGGCGCAGCTCACCAAGGGCATCCACTGGTAGCGGCATGAAGGGCAAGGCGCCGTTCGTCTGTTTCTCCCACGGCAAGGAGAGCGGGCCCTGGGGGACCAAGATCGCGGCCATGGCGGACCTTGCGCGCGATCGCGGGCTCGCCGTGGAAAGCCTCGACTACCGCGGCATGGATGACCCGGCGGAGCGGGTTGCCAAGCTGGCAGCCTACTGCCGGGGAATCGACCGCCCGCTCGTGCTGGTCGGTTCCAGCATGGGCGGCCATGTCGCGGCATCGGCATCGGCGCAGCTTCCGGAGGTGTGGGGGCTGTTCCTGATCGCGCCCGCCTTCTACATGCCGGGTTACGAGGAACTCACGCCCGAACCAGCCGCGCGGCGGATCACCATCGTGCACGGTTGGCGCGACGACGTGGTGCCGGCCGCCAACAGCATCCGCTTTGCCGCGCAGCACCGCGCCGGGCTGCACCTGATCGACGGCGACCACCGCCTCACCGAGCAGGTCTTCGAGATCAACCGCTTCTTCGACTGGTTCCTCGACGACGTGACCAGCTGAGCTAGCGGCGCTCGGCGATGGCCTTGGCGGCGATCCGGTCGATTACGCCCGGCGCGAAAATCTTCAGGAATCGTCCCAGCTTGCCGCGGGTCGAGGTGATCAGCAGCCGTCGCCGCGCCGCCATGGCGCGCACCATCAACTCGGCGCATTCCGCGGCTGTCATGATCCTGCCTTCCTGCATCGGGCTGTCGACCAGTGGCCGGCCCTCGCCGTCGAGCGCGCGCCGGTGGATCTCGGTGACGACGAAATCCGGACACACCGTGGTGACAGTGACGCCGGTGCCGGCCAGCTCGATGCGCAGAGAATCGAAGAAGCCGACCACGGCGTGCTTGCTGGCAGCGTAGCCGCTGCGTTCCGGCACGCCGGTCAGTCCCGCCACGCTGGCCACGGGCACGATCCGACCGCGCGAGGCCTTCAGGTGCGGCAGCGCCGCCATGGTCAGCCACACCAGTGAAAAATAATTGAGCTCCATGACCTCCCGGAACACCCCGGGGTCGCGGACCTCGTCCAGGCGGGCCCACATGGTGCGGCCGGCATTGGCGACCAGCGTGTCGAGGCGGCCGAAGCGCTCGACCGCGGCGGCCACCAGCGCCCTGCACTGCGCCTCGTCCGTCAGGTCGCCCGGCACCACCAGCGTCTCTGCACCGGCCGCGCGGCACTCGGCCGCCAGCGACTCCAGCCGCGCGGCGTTGCGTGCCGCGAGCACCAGTTTCGGCCCCTGGGGGGCAAGCGCCAGGCACAGCGCGCGGCCGATGCCCTCCGAGGCGCCAGTGACGACCACGACATTGCCGCTGAACTCGCTCATGCCGCGCTCCGCTGTTGACCAGGGTGCAATACGCTACCATCCGGAGGGCATCGCGAGACAGTCGGCGGGGGCAGAGGCATGCAGAGAATTCCGGAACCGGAGCTGATGGACGACGAGGCGCAGGCACGGGCTTACGCCGAAGCGGACTTTGAGGAACCCAACGCGCGCTTCGCAGCGATGTGTGCCGGCTTTGTCGGCGAGCTGTCGGACGGCGCCGCGGTGCTGGACCTGGGCTGCGGCCCGGGCGACATCACCCTCCGGATCGCGGCGGCCAATCCTGCCGTCGAGGTGCATGGCCTGGACGGATCCGCGGCCATGCTGGCCTTCGGCGAGGCGGCGCTGGCCGCCAACCCGGGGCTGCGGCGGCGGGTGCGTTTCATCCCGGGGCTGGTGCCGGACGCCGAGCTGCCGCGCGCTCTCTACGAGGCGGTTGTGTCAAACAGCCTGTTGCATCACCTGCACGACCCGGCCGGCCTGTGGCGAATGATCCGCGCCCGCGGCGCGGCCGGAGCGCCGGTGCTGGTGATGGACCTGATGCGCCCGGACAGCGAGGGATCCGCGCAGGCGCTGGTCGACCAGTACGCCGCCGATGAGCCCGAGGTGCTGCGCCGGGATTTCTACAATTCGCTGCTGGCCGCGTTCGAGCCGGGCGAGGTCCGGGCGCAGCTGGCGGCGGCCGGTCTGGGACACCTGGTGGTGGAGGAGGCGAGCGACCGCCACCTGGTGGTTCGCGGGCGGCTGTGAGCGGCGACGATCACGCGCCAAGCGCGTCCATGAAGCGCTTGCGCC
>CBDDRR010000017.1:0-5556 GCA_965233095.1 uncultured bacterium | reverse complement strand
CGCGCTCTCGGCCGAGCAGGATTGGGACGCGCTGAAGAAATACGCGCGTGACCTCACCGAGGAGGCGCGGCAGGGGAAGCTCGACCCGGTCATCGGCCGCGACGACGAGATCCGCCGCACCATCCAGGTGCTGCAGCGGCGCACCAAGATCAACCCCGTGCTGATCGGCGAGCCCGGCGTCGGCAAGACCGCCTTCGCCGAGGGTCTCGCGCAGCGCATCGTGGACGGCGAGGTACCCGAGGGGCTGAAGGACAAGCGCATCCTGTCGCTCGACATGGGCTCACTGATCGCCGGGGCGAAGTTCCGTGGCGAGTTCGAGGAGCGGCTCAAGGCCGTGCTGAACGACCTCGCCCGGCAGGAAGGCCGCGTCATCCTGTTCATCGACGAGCTGCACACCGTCGTTGGCGCCGGCAAGGCCGAGGGCTCGCTGGACGCCGGCAACATGTTGAAGCCTGCCCTCGCGCGTGGCGAGCTTCATTGCGTCGGCGCCACCACGCTGGACGAGTACCGCAAGTACATCGAGAAGGACGCCGCGCTGGAGCGCCGCTTCCAGAAGGTGCTGATCGGCGAGCCGACGGTCGAGGAAACCATCGCCATCCTGCGCGGGCTCAAGGAGCGCTACGAGGTGCACCACGGCGTCCAGATCACCGACCCGGCGATCGTCGCCGCGGCCACCCTGTCGCATCGCTACATCTCCGACCGCCAGCTGCCCGACAAGGCCATCGACCTGGTGGACGAGGCCGCCTCGCGCATCCGCATGGAAATCGACTCCAAGCCGGAGGAGCTCGACCGGCTGGAGCGGCGTGTCATCCAGCTGAAGATCGAGCGCGAGGCGCTGAAGAAGGAGTCCGACGAGGCGTCGAAGAAGCGCTTGCAGACGCTCGAGGCCGAGCTTGAATCGCTGGAGCGCCAGTACTCCGACCTGGAGGAGATCTGGAAGGCCGAGAAGGCCGAGGTGCAGGGCGCCTCGCAGATCAAGGAGGAGCTGGAGCGCGCCCGCGTCGAGCTGGAGACGGCCCGGCGTGCGGGCGATCTCGGGCGCATGTCCGAGCTGCAGTACGGGAAGATTCCCGAGCTCGAAAAGCGCCTCGCGGCTGCCGGCGAGCACGAGCAGAAGGAGACCCGGCTGCTGCGCAACCGCGTCACTGATGAAGAAGTGGCGGAGGTGGTCTCCAAGTGGACCGGCATCCCGGTGTCGCGGATGCTGGAGAGCGAGCGCGACAAGCTGATCCGTATGGAAGAGGCGCTGGAGAAGCGCGTCGTCGGCCAGGGCGAGGCGCTCAGGGCGGTATCGAACGCCATCCGCCGCTCGCGCGCCGGGCTGTCCGACCCCAACCGCCCGATCGGCTCCTTCCTGTTCCTCGGCCCGACGGGCGTCGGCAAGACCGAGCTGTGCAAGGCGCTGGCCGAGTTCATGTTCGATACCGAGGACGCCATGGTGCGCATCGACATGTCCGAGTTCATGGAGAAGCACTCCGTGGCCCGGCTGATCGGCGCGCCCCCCGGGTACGTCGGCTACGAGGAGGGCGGCTACCTGACCGAAGCGGTGCGCCGCCGGCCGTACTCCGTGATCCTGCTCGACGAGGTCGAGAAGGCCCACCCGGACACGTTCAACGTGCTCCTGCAGGTGCTGGACGACGGCCGCCTGACCGACGGCCACGGCCGCACCGTGGACTTCAAGAACACCGTCATCGTGATGACCTCCAACCTCGGCTCCCACCGCATCCAGGAACTGGGGTCAGACACCGATTACGAGCAGATGAAGAACGCCGTGATGGAAGTCGTGGCGCAGCATTTCCGGCCGGAGTTCATCAACCGTGTCGACGACGTGGTGGTGTTCCATGCGCTGGGGCGCGAGCAGATCCGCGTCATCGTCGAGATCCAGCTGGGCCACCTGCGACGCCGGCTGGCCGAGCGCGACATGAAGCTGGAGCTGAGCGAGGGTGCTGTGGACCGCCTCGCCGAGGCCGGCTTCGACCCGGTGTATGGCGCGCGGCCGCTGAAGCGGGCGATCCAGCAGCAGGTGGAGAACCCGCTGGCGCAGCGCATCCTGCGCGGCGAGTTCGGGCCGGGCGCGACGGTACACGTGGACGCCGGCCCCGAGGGGCTGACCTTCGCCGCCTGACATATAATGTTGAATTCCGGGGCGGCATCCCCATCCAGCGTCGCAACGGGCCGACCGGCCCCGTGATGAGGACCCAGCACGATGCCTATCTATGAATACCTTTGCGGCGCCTGCGGCCACGTGCTCGACGCGCTGCAAAAGCACTCCGACGAACCGTTGGTGCATTGTCCCCATTGTGGCGAGGCCAGGCTGAAACGGCAGATGTCGGCGCCGAGCTTCCGCCTCAAGGGCGGCGGCTGGTACGAGACCGACTTCAAGAACGACAAACGTCGCAACATCGCGGAGCCGGACAGCAAGTCCGCCGACGCCAAGAGCACTGACGACAAGAAAGACGACAAGAAAAAAGACAAGGCCGACACCAAGCCCGCGACGGCCGAGGGCAAGAAAGCCGAACCGGTTTCGGCCCCGAAGCGGGACGCCGGCAAGGCGGGCGACGTTGCTTAAACACCTGCGGCGCCTGCTGGTCACGGGGCTCGTCCTCTGGGTCCCGCTGCTGATCACGTTCTTCGTGGTCCGCTTCCTGATCCGCTTCGTCGACCAGACCTTGCTGCTGCTGCCGCAGGGCTGGCGGCCCGAGGCCCTGCTCGGTTTCAACGTCCCCGGCCTCGGCGTCATCCTGGCGCTGGCCATCCTGTTGCTGACGGGGCTGTTCGTGGGCAACTTCGCCGGCCGCCAGCTGGTGGAACTCGGCCACAGGATCGTCGCGCGCATCCCGTTGGTAAGCGGCATCTACTCCAGCGCCAAACAGGTCGCCGAGACCCTGTTCGGCGACAGCAGCACGGCGTTCAAGCGCGTGCTGCTCGTGGAATACCCGCGCAGGGGCATCTGGAGCATGTGCTTCCAGACTTCGGAGTGGGTCGGCGAGATCCAGGCGCGCACCAAGGAAGACGTGGTCTGCGTGTTTCTCCCGACCACGCCCAACCCGACCTCCGGCTTCCTGATGTTCGTGCCCAAGAACGAGCTCGTGCCGCTGGACATGCCGGTGGACGAGGGCCTGCGGATGATCATTTCGCTGGGCGTGGCCGTGCCGCGCTGGAAGAGCCCCGACGCCGCCAAGGCGAGCCTTGCACCACCCGTGGAGCGCATTTAACATCCCCGGCCCTTTGCCGCCTTCCCGATTGCGGGCCGGCGCCGTCCCCTGAAGGAAGTCCACGCCATGCGTAGCCATTATTGCGGTGAGATCGACGAGTCGCTGATCGGGCAAGAGGCCACGGTCGTCGGCTGGGTCCATCGCCGGCGCGACCACGGCGGCGTGATCTTCGTCGACCTGCGCGACCGCGAGGGCCTGCTGCAGGTGGTCTTCAACCCCGACGACGCGGCGACCTTCGCGCTCGCCGAGAGCCTGCGCTCGGAGTTCGTGCTGCAGGTCGCGGGCGAGGTGCGCCGCCGGCCGGAGGGCACCGCCAACCCGAACCTGCCGACCGGCCAGGTCGAGCTGGTGGCGCGCCGCCTCGAGGTGCTCAACCGCAGCGAGACACCGCCGTTCCACCACGATGAGCCGGCCGGCGAGGACCTGCGCCTGCGCTACCGCTACCTTGACCTGCGCCGCCCGGAGATGCTCAATAACCTGCGCCTGCGTCACCGCGTGACCAGCGCGCTGCGCGGCTTCCTCGACGCGCACGGCTTCGTGGACGTGGAGACGCCGATCCTGACCAAGGCGACGCCCGAGGGCGCGCGCGATTACCTGGTGCCGGCACGCAACTTCCCCGGCAAGTTCTATGCCCTGCCGCAGTCGCCGCAGCTGTTCAAGCAGCTGCTGATGATGTCGGGCCTGGACCGCTACTACCAGATCGCCCGCTGTTTCCGTGACGAGGACCTGCGCGCCGACCGCCAGCCGGAGTTCACCCAGCTCGACGTCGAGACCTCCTTCATGGACGAGGCGGGGATCACCGGGTTGATGGAAACGATGGTGCGCGAGCTGTTCAGGCGCGTGCTCGCCGTCGAGCTGCCGTATCCCTTCCCGCGCATGAGCTGGCACGAGGCGGTGGCGCGCTTCGGCACCGACCGGCCCGACCTCCGCAATCCGCTGGAGCTGGTGGAGATCGCCGACCTGGTGGCCAACGTCGAGTTCAAGGTATTCGCCGGCCCGGCCGCCGACCCGAAGGGACGCGTCACGGCGCTGCGCGTGCCCGGCGGCGGCAGCCTGTCGCGCAAGGAGATCGACGATTACACCGCCTTCGTAGCGCGCTACGGTGCGCGCGGGCTGGCCTACGTGAAGGTCAACGACGCTGCCGCCGGCCGCGACGGCCTGCAGTCGCCGATCCTCAAGTTCCTGCCAGACGAGGCGATCGCCGGCATCCTGTCGCGCACCGGCGCGGAATCCGGCGACCTGGTCTTCTTCGGCGCCGACAAGGCCAAGATCGTCAACGACGCCCTCGGCGCGCTGCGCGACAGGCTGGGCGCCGACCTCGGATTGCTGCAGGGTGACTGGCAGCCGCTGTGGGTGGTGGACTTCCCGATGTTCGAGTGGGACGAGGGCGAGCAGCGCTGGTTCGCGTTGCATCATCCCTTCACCGCGCCGAGCGTGGCTGACGCTGATGCGTTGCGCCGGGAGCCGGGCAGCGCCCTGTCGCGCCCCTACGACATGGTGCTGAACGGCTCGGAGATCGGCGGCGGCTCGATCCGCATCCACGACCGCGCCATGCAGGAGACCGTGTTCGAGCTGCTGGGCGTCGGCGAGGAGGAGGCGCGGCTCAAGTTCGGCTTCCTGCTCGATGCGCTGAAGTTCGGCTGCCCACCGCACGGCGGCATCGCCTTCGGCATCGACCGCATGGTGATGCTGATGGCCGGCGCCTCCAGCATCCGCGAGGTGATCGCCTTCCCGAAGACCCAGACCGCCAGCTGCCCGCTGACCGACGCTCCCAGCGAAGTGCCCGACAAGCAGCTGCGCGAGCTGGGCGTCCGCGTGCGCAAGCCGGAATAATGGGGACACTCCCCGTTTCGAACTGATGGGCAGTGTCCCCGTTTTCAAGCGGCCGGAGTCGGTGCTGGTGGTGGTGTACACGCGCGCCGGCGAGGCGCTGCTGATGGAGCGGCGCGAGCCGCCGGGCTGGTGGCAGTCGGTGACGGGCAGCCTGGAGCCGGACGAGATGCCATGGCAGGCGGCGGTACGCGAGCTGCGCGAGGAGACCGGCCTCGCTGCCGACGGCCTGCTCGACCTGGGTATCAACCAGCGCTTCACGATCGCCCCGGCCTGGCGCGCGCGCTTCGCGCCGGATGTCACCGAAAACCTGGAGCACGCGTTTGCCTTGCGGGTGGCCGCGCCGGTCGAGATCGCGCTCGACCCTGCCGAGCACCTGCGCTACGAGTGGCTGCCGCTGCCCGCAGCCGCTGAGCGCGCCTCGTCGCATACCAACAGGGCCGCCATCGAGCTGGTCGGCCGGTTCGTCGCGAGCTGCTGACGGCCCGGGTCAACCCTCGTCGAACAGCCG
>CBDDRR010000016.1:0-3934 GCA_965233095.1 uncultured bacterium | reverse complement strand
ATGCTCGAAGCCGAGCAGCTGCCAGCCTGCATGGCCGCGGTTGCCGCCATACGACGGCAGCGAAAACATCCCCGCCACGGTCAGGAACTGCATCAGGCCGAAGAACGGCGTGGTCTCGATGCCGCGCAGGATCGTGTCCTGTGCCTCGGCCTCCAGCGCGGCGAACGGCCGGCCGGCAGCCGTCGCCAGTTCGTCGAGCGACCCGACGCCCCGGCGCAGCTCGTCTGCCGCGTCGGCCATGAATCCGCCCAGCGCCTGGTCGATGAAATGGATCACGCCGGCCTCGCGAGCGCCGGGCGTTGCATCGCTCGGAATGATCCGCGCGGCAACTGCCTCGAGCGCCGCGGCCTCTGCCGAAGCGAGATGCCGGAACGCAGCCCCCGCATCGCGCGCCGCTGCCGCAGCCTCGGCGGCGGCCGCCAGGCCGGGGAACTGCAGCGCCAGCCAGGCACCACCGGCCAGCGAGCCGGAGGCCCGCAGGAATGCGCGCCGCGAGGGATCGCGCGCCGCGCCTGGAACCTCTGTGCTCATCTGCACTCCCCTGCCGTTGGTCTGGGCGAACCAGTGCAAGATAGTCGCGTTCCAATGCCACCGCCAGCCGAAAATGGGGAATGTCCGCGTTTTTCGCTGCTATAGTCGCGGCCCGACCCGCAGGCGGCACAGATGAGCAGGCAACCGGACAACGCCCTCGCGTACCAGGATCTCCAGCCGGACGATATCCTCGACTCCGTGGAGAGCCTAGGGCTGCGCTGCGACGGACGGCTGCAGGCCCTCAACAGCTACGAGAACCGCGTTTACCAGGTCGGCATCGAGGACGACGCGCCGGTGGTGGTCAAATTCTATCGGCCGGGCCGCTGGTCGGACGCGGCGATCCTCGAGGAGCACGAGTTCGCGTTCGAGCTCGTCGCTCGTGATGTGCCGGTGGTGGCGCCGCTACGCCACGCGGGCCGCAGCCTGCATCGCCACCAGGACTTCCGTTTCGCGGTGTGCCCGCGGGTGGCGGGCCGAATCCCGGAGCTGGACGATATGCGCCTGCTGCGCCAGGTGGGCAGACTGGTGGCGCGGCTGCACCTGTGCGGCCAGTCCAGTCCGTTCGAGCACCGCCCGCGCCTGACGCCACGCCTGTTCGGCGACACGTCGCGCGATTTCCTGCTCGGCGGCGGGTTTATTCCCGACCATGTTGTGCACGCCTATGAGAGCCTCTGCGCGGACCTGCTGGCGGCGGTGAACGCCGCCTGGGCCCGGACCGGCGCGCGCGAGCTGCGGCTGCATGGTGACTTCCATCCGGGCAACGTGCTCGTGCACGACGAGCAGGTGCATATCGTGGACCTGGACGATACCTGCACCGGGCCGGCCATCCAGGACCTGTGGATGTTTCTTTCCGGCGACCGGAACGAGCAGGAACCGCAGCTCGCGGAGCTGCTCGCCGGCTACCAGGAGTTCAGGGAATTCGACCCGTCCGAGCTGCAGCTCATCGAGGCGCTCCGGGCCTTGAGAATCATGCATTACGCCGCGTGGGTCGCGCGCAGGTGGGAGGATCCCGCCTTCCGTTCAGCGTTCCCGTGGTTCGGCTCACCGCGCTACTGGGAAGACCACGTGCTGGCCTTGCGCGAGCAACTGGCGCTGCTCCAGGAGCCGTCGCTGGACTGGCGCCCGCCGCAACAGTGACGGCGAAGCAGGCGCTTCGGGTTCAGCTGCCGCGGTTCTTCTTGGGCCCCGGCGTAAGATGCACCCGCCCGGCCTTGCCCATCCGCCGCTCGTTGAGCCGCACCACGATCTCCGCCACCGCTTCGGTCACGGCCTTGAGGCTGCCCTCGCGAAGCCCGACGATCTCGTTGCGGCCCTGGGCGATCTCGTAGCGGTACCAGTTGGCCGAGCCGGCGCCCTCGGGCGCTTCCGCACGCGTGATGGACGACAGCTCGAACGGGTGATCCTGCCGCCCCGCGGCGGCCTTCTCGGTCTTGTCAGTCATCAGAGCAGCTTACTCCATCTGTCGCCGCCTTGCCCACCGGCACGCCCCGGGGCTGCGGAGAACGCCTATTGAAGCCGCCCGCAAGAAAGATGAATATACGGCGCATGAATACCGTTGCGAGTCACGATCCGGCCGACGCGCTGGTGACACCGCGGCTGCGGCGCGAATACCGCACCATGGAATGCATGGTGCGAATCTGGTGCGCCGACCACCACGACAAGACCGCCCGGCGCGCCGGCCCCTGCCCGGAGTGCCGCGAGTTCCTGGCCTACGCGGCCAGGCGACTCGAGAAGTGCCCCTACGGCGAGGCCAAGCCGACCTGCGCCAAGTGTCCGATCCACTGCTACAAGCGTGCGCAGCGTGAGCACGCACGCGTAGTCATGCGGTATGCGGGGCCGCGGATGACCTGGCGCCATCCCTGGCTGTCGGTGATGCACCTCGTGGACAAGCTGCGCAAAGTGGAGCACCCGATGACCGAGCGCCGCCGCAAGGCCAACCGTCAGCAGTAGCCTCACGCCGCGATCGCCGGAAATCTGTTGCCTCGGCCGCGCCGAATGCTAGCATCGTGCACAGGACTATTTGGCAGGTGGCAGACATGTCCGGAGACCCTGTATCCCGTCGCGGATTCCTGAAGCTTTGCGCCAGCACCGGCGCGCTGGTGGCAAGCAGCCCATCGCTGCTGGCCAACGCTACGCCCGAACGCGTCGCCTCCCCGCCGGCCACGCTCGTGCAGCCGGACGGCAAGCCGTTGCGACTCGAGGACCTCGTGGTCGGCGACAGCTACGTGTTCCACTACCCGTATGTCAGCACGCCCTGCTTCCTGATCAACCTCGGCAAGCCGGCCCTGCCGCAAAACAGCCTGGAGCTGGACGACGGCCGGCGTTACCGGTGGCGCGGCGGCGTCGGGCCGCAGCGATCCGTGGTCGCCTTTTCGGCAATCTGTGCGCACCGCATGAGCTATCCCACGCCCACCGTCAGCTTCATCCACTATCGGCACGGGCCGATGGCCTTCACGGACAAGGAACTCAATGCCACCCAGCGCGAGCAGGTGATCTACTGCTGCTCGGAGGGCAGCGTTTACGACCCGGCTGAAGGCTGCCGCGTGCTCGGCGGCCCGGCGCCCCAGCCGCTCGCCGCGATCGACCTGGCACTCGACGATCGGTCCGGCCAGCTGCGCGCCATCGGCACTTACGGCGGCGACATGTTCGAGCGCTTCTTCGAGCGCTTCGGCTTCCAGCTGGCCCTGCAGCAGCGCAAGGACGAAAACGACATTCGCGCGCTGGTCGGCGCCACCACGGAAGTCATACCGCTGCGCGAGTACAGCGCCAACACCAACGTGTGCTAGCGGGCGGCGCCTGCCGCTAGGTGCGTAGCAGGGCCTCGACCTCGGTATGGCCGAGCAGGCGCGCGACGTCCGCGGGCGTTCGTCCCTCGCCGTCCGCAGCCAGTCGCTCCGCACCGGCATCCAGCAAGCGGGCCACGATGCGCGTGAAGCCGCGCCCGGCTGCGATGTGCAGCGCCGTGGCGCCGGACTCCTCCCGCGCCTCGATGTCGGCGCCACCCGAGGCCAGCAGCGCGTCCACGGCATCGATGTAGCCGCCCGAAACCGCGCGCATCAGCGGCGTCCAGCCATAGGCATCTCGCGCCGCAGGTGCGGCGCCGGCCTCGAACAGTAGCCGGATGGCCGCGGCTCGCCCCTTGGCAGCGGCCACCAGCAGCGGCGTCCAGCCGATTCGCGCCTGGGCGTTGGGGTCGGCCCCCTGCTCCAGCAACAGCCGCACGATGTCGAGATGATTGTAGGACACGGCATACATCAGGGCGGTGCCGCCGTTGGCGTTGCGCTCATCGATCTCCGCACCCGATTCGAGCAGAGCCGCGACACGCTCAAGCGCGCCCTCGCCGGCCGCCTGCATCAACTCGGTCTTGCCGCTTGCGGAAGGCGCGGTGAATTCCCGGAGCGTC
>CBDDRR010000015.1:0-9670 GCA_965233095.1 uncultured bacterium | reverse complement strand
CCATCAACACTTCGATCCCCACCTTCGAGGAGCTGGAGTTGCCGGCCACCCTGAAGGACGTGGCGATGACCAAGCGCGGCCTCGTGCTGATCGTCGGCGGCACCGGCAGCGGCAAGTCGACCACGCTGGCTGCGATGCTGGGCTACCGCAACGAGAATTCCAAGGGCCATATCATCACCATCGAGGACCCGGTCGAGTACGTCCATACCCACAAGAGCTGCGTGGTGACGCAGCGCGAAATCGGCATGGACACCGATTCCTGGGGCATCGCCCTGAAGAACACCCTGCGCCAGGCGCCGGATGTCATCCTGATCGGCGAGATTCGCGACCGCGACACCATGGAATACGGCATCCAGTTCGCCGAGACCGGCCACCTGTGCCTGGCGACGCTGCACGCCAACAGCGCCAACCAGGCGCTCGACCGCGTGATCAACTTCTTCCCCGAGGACAAGCGCGACCAGCTGCTCATGGATATGTCGCTGAACGTCAAGGGCATCATCGCGCAGCGCCTGCTGCCGCGCGCCAGCGGCACGGGCCGCATCGCGGCGATGGAGATCATGCTGGCCTCGCCGCTGATTTCCGACCTGATCTTCAAGGGCGAGGTCCACCAGCTCAAGGAAGTGATGGCACGCTCCAACCGGCTCGGCATGAAGACCTTCGACCAGGCGCTGTTCGACCTGTTCGAGGAGGGCAAGATTTCCTACGAGGACGCGCTGCGCAACGCCGATTCCCGCAACGAGCTGCGGCTGCGCATCAAGCTCGAGAGCAAGCGCGATTTCAAGGCCGCCGACGACGGTTCAGACAGCCTGAGGCTCGCAGATGAAGCAAAGTCGCAAACCTATGGCCGCGACGCCTGACACGCTGACGGCGCCCCCCCCGCCGTCCGCATTCAAGCTCAGGCCTTACCTGAAGCTGATGGCCGACAAGTCGGCCTCGGACCTTTTTTTCACGCCCATGGCGCCGATCAAGATCAAGATCGAGGGCCAGATCGTGCCGGTCGGCAAGGAAGTCATGACGGTCGAGGTGGTGAACCAGATCGCCATGTCCATCATGACCGAGGCGCAGAAGCGCGTCCTCGACCGCGAGCACGAGCTGGATTTCGCGATTTCGGAGACCGGCCTCGGCCGCTTCCGCGCCAACGTTTTCCGGCAGCGCGGCAACCTCGCCCTCGTGCTGCGCTACATCACGCTGAACATGCCCAAGCTCGACGACCTCGGCCTGCCGAAGGTGCTCAAGGACCTGTCGCTGAAGAAGCGCGGCCTGATCCTGATGGTCGGCGCGACGGGCTCGGGCAAGTCCACCACGCTGGCGGCGATGCTGAACCATCGCAACGAGCTGCTCAGCGACCACATCATCACCATCGAGGACCCGATCGAGTTCCTCCACCCGAACAAGAAGTCCATCATCAACCAGCGCGAGCTGGGCTGGGACACGCACTCCTACGCGCGCGCGCTGAAGAGCGCCATGCGCGCGGCGCCGGACGTGGTGCTGATCGGCGAGATTCGCGACCAGGAGACCATGGAGGCCGCCATCACCCTCGCGGGCACGGGCCACCTGGCGATCGCCACCCTGCATGCCAACAACGCGGCCGAGACCCTCGACCGCATCATCAACATGTTCCCGCAGAGCCAGCACCGCCAGGTGCTGATGGACATGTCGCACTACCTGTCGGCGATCATCGCGCAGCGCCTGATCATCGGCACCGACAACAAGCGGGTCGCCGCGGTCGAGGTGCTGCTCAACACGCCGCACATCGCCGAGCTGATCACGCAGGGCGACATCGGCGGCATCAAGCAGGCCATCCGCGAAACCAGCCAGGGCGACATGCAGAGCTTCGATTCATCGCTCTACAAGCTCTTCAAGGAAGGCCGCATCGACCTCGAGCGGGCGCTGGCCTACGCCGACTCGTCGGTCGACCTCGAGGCGCGCATCAACTTCGGCTAGCGCAGCACGCCGCGGTCGGCCATGATCTTGCTGTACCACGGCAGCAGCACGCCGATCGCGACGATCATGCCCGAGAAGATCATGCCGGCCCCGCCCATGATCGCCGCGCCGTCGGACAGCACAAAGCTGTTCACGGTGCTCGTCAGCATGGCCGCGAGCGAGACCAGGAACAGCACGTAGGCCGCCCGCCGCCGCAGCAGCAGCGCCAGCGAGCCGAACACCGCGAACCACACGGCGATCGCCCAGGCCGCGACAGCCCAGGCGGGAAAGCCGTAGAAATACTCCAGCTGCTCGGCGGTGAACTGGCTCATGTAGCCCTCGAGCCGGAACTGGGTGGCGGCGTAGTCGAACGCTCCGACCGCGTTCCACAGCAGCGCCATGACGCCGACGACCCAGAGGTGGACCGGGGTCCTGGACCGCGAATCGCGAATGACCTGGTCTTTCATGGCGGTGCCTCGGAGATGCATGTAGGCCGCAATCTGGCACCGGGTCGCGGCCCAGTCAACGGCCGTTCTCGCATGACATTTGTCACGGTCGATTCCTGAGGCGTGTCACTGGGCGGTCCGCGCACGCTTGCGCAGGATATGCCCCACAGCCAGGGGAGCGCGACCATGACCCGACGAAGCATCGCAATATGCCGGCAGCTGCGGCACACCTACGGCCGGACCGTCGCGCTCGACGGCGTGGACCTGTCGTTGCCGGAAGGGCAGGTCACCGCGCTGCTGGGTCCCAACGGCGCGGGCAAGACCACCCTGATCCACCTGCTGCTCGGGCTGCTGCCGGTGCAGTCGGGCGAGGTGTGGCTGTTCGAGGGACTGGATCCCGCGGACCCGGCAATCCGGACGCGGATCGGCACGATGCTGCAGTCCAGCGGCGTGCAGGGCAACCTGACCGTGCTCGAGTTGCTGCGGCTGTTCGCCAGCTTCTACCGCGCGCCCGAGGATTTCGCTGCGCTGTTTGATGAGGCCGGGCTGCAGGGCCTCGAGCACCGTCGCTTCGAGCGATTGTCCGGCGGCCAGCAGCAGCGCGTGCTGTTCGCCCTGGCCGCGGTGGGCCGACCGGACTGGCTGATCCTGGACGAGCCGACCACCGGGCTGGACCCGGCGGCGCGGCGCCGGGTGTGGCGGGCCATCGAGGCACGCCGTGCGGCGGGGGCGTCGATCCTGCTGTGCACCCACTTCATGGACGAGGCAAAGCGCCTGGCCGACCGGGTGGTGGTCATGGACCGCGGGCGGATCCTGCACGAAGGCCCGCTGGGGCCCGCCGGCGAGGATCTCGAGGCGGTGTTCTTCGCCCTGACCGACCAGGAGGTGGCGTGATGGTCGCGAATCCCGCCTTGCGGCTCGCCGAGGCCCAGTGGCTGAACCTGGTCCGCACGCCGGCCTACAGCCTGCCGACGCTGCTGTTTCCGGTGATGTTTTACGCCTTTTTCGGGCTGGTGATGCTGCCGGGCCAGTCGCTGTCGCTGCTGTGCACTTTCGCCACTTTCGGCGTCCTGGGTGCGGCGCTGTTCTCCTTCGGCGTGGGCATCGCCTTCGAACGCGCCCAGGGCTGGCTGCTGCTGCTGCGCGCCTCGCCCGCGCCGGTGTACGCGGTGATCGTGGGCAAGGCCTTCGGCGCGATGCTGTTCGGGCTGATCATCGTCGTCATGATGAGCGCGCTGGCCGCGGCTTTCGGAGGTGTGCGCCTGCACACGACGCAGTGGCTGGGGCTGGCGGCCGTGCTGGTCGCCGGCACGCTGCCGTTCTGCCTGCTGGGCCTGGCACTGGGCCTGTGCCTGAAACCGAACGTCGCCCCGGCAGTGGTCAACATCGTCTACCTGCCGCTGGGCTTCCTGTCCGGCCTGTGGATTCCTGCATCGCAGTTCCCGCCGGCTCTGCAGGCGATTGCCGGCTGGCTGCCGCCGTACCACCTCGCGGCGCTCGCGCTCGACGTCACTGGCGCCAGGCCCGCCGACTGGGGCGCCGCGCTGGCCAATCTCGGCGTGTTTACCCTGCTGTGCGGGGCGGCGACGGTCATGGGCTGGCAGCGGCTGGACGGCTCGAGGAACTGAGGAGCTCGCCATGAAGACCACCCTGACGATCGCGGCGCTGTTCGCCGTGCTGCTGCTGACCTTGCTGGTCCTGCCCGGCCCGGCGCCGATCGCCACCGGGGAGTCCCCGGCAGGCGCGCCGGTGACGGCCATCACCGGCGTGCGGCTGTTCGACGGCGAGGAAGTGATCGAGCGAGCCACCCTCCTGCTGGCGGACGGCCGGGTGCAAGACGCAGGCGCCGGCCTGCCCGTCCCGGCGGGAGCGACGGTGATCGACGGGCGCGGCAAGACGGCGCTGCCCGGGCTGATCGACGCCCATGCGCATGTCTTCGGCCAGGCGCGGGAGGATGCGCTGCGCTTCGGCGTGACCACCCTGCTCGACATGTTCCGCCCGCCGATGGATTCCGCCCAGGTCCGAGCGGAGCGCGCGTCGCTGGCGCCGACAGAGCGCGCCGACCTGTTCTCGGCCGGCTACCTCGCCACCGCGCCGGGCGGGCACGGCACCCAGTACGGCTTCCCGGTGCCGACCCCGACCACGGCTGACGCCGACGCCTGGGTCGCGGCCCGGCTGGCGGAGGGTTCCGACTACATCAAGATCGTCATCGAGGACGGCTCGAGCTGGGGCGGCGAGCTGCCCACGCTCGCGCCGGACACCGTGCGGGCGCTGGTGGCCGCCGCAGATGCGCGGGGCGTGCTGGCGGTCGCGCACGTGTCGACGCGCGACGCCGCGCGGCTGGCCCTCGAGGCGGGCGTGGACGGCCTGATGCACCTGTTCGTGGACGAGCCGGTGGATGCGCAGTTCATCGCTGCCGCGCGGGCCGCCGGCGCATGGGTCGTGCCCACGGCGACGGTGCTGGCGGCGAGCCACGGCCACTCGGCTGCCGAGGGAATCCGCGATCATCCGGTGCTCGGCGCGCGCCTCTCGACCACCCAGGCACAGACGCTCGGCCAGACATTTCCAGGCGCCGCGTCACGCCGCGACCGCTGGCCGATGATCGTGGCCGGCGTGCGCGCCCTGCACGAGGCCGGCGTGCCGCTGCTGGCCGGCAGCGACGCGCCCAACCCCGGCACCGCGCAGGGCGCGAGCCTGCACCACGAGCTGGCGCTGCTGGTGGCGGCGGGCCTGGCGCCAGCGGACGCCTTGCGCGCCGCCACGGCCGTGCCCGCACGGGTCTTTGCCCTGGAAGGGCGCGGCTGCCTGCGGGCCGGATGCCGCGCCGACCTGTTGCTGGTCGCCGGCAACCCGCTCGACGACATCGACGCCACGACACGGATCGAGGCCGTGTGGAAAAACGGCCATGCCGTGTCGCTGGAGCTGGCCCCGGCACGCGCGCCGGCCGCGCAAGCCCCTGCAGGCGACGGCGATCGCGCGGCCCCCATCGACCTGCTGGCGCAGCAGTCCCGGTGGATGGCCGCCAGCGACCAGTACCAGCAGGGCCAGTCGACGGCGCGCATTGCGGCGTCCGATGCTGCGCGCGGCGGGCTGGGCGTGGCGGGCATGCTGCGCGCAGGCTTCGCTTTTCCGTATGCTGGCGCCATGTGGAATGCCAGCGAGGTTCCCATGCAAGCTGCCGACCTGTCCGGCCGCCGCACGCTCGAGATCGATCTCGATGGCAGCGCCGAGAGCTACCGCGTGATGTTTTTCAGCGGCGCGCAAGGCGCCCAGCCGACCTGGCGCGACGTCGACGGTGGCGGTTCCGTCCGTATCGACCTCGACGAGTTGCACGGCCTCGATCTCGCGCAGCTGCGCGCCATCGGCGTGTTCGTCAGCGGCGCGCCCGGCGAGTTCGAGTTCTACATCCGCGCGGCGCACCTGCATTGAGCGTTCGCGTGCGTCTGCAGGCCCTGCACCGGTGGCTGGTGCCGCCGGAGTCCGGCCAGGGGTGGACGGCGTACCTCTGGCTGGTCTACCTCGGCTTCTTCTTCGTCGCCTGGGCCTTTCGCCCGGTGTCATGGCTCGAGGTGGTGCTGGCGGCGGCGAGCATTGCGGTCTTCCTGGCGCTGTACTTCAGCGCCTATCGCCGCAGCGGCTGGAACGCCCTGGCGCACATCGCGGCGATCGCGGCCCTGGCGGTGGGCTGGAGCCCGGTGAACCCGGGCGCCAGCGTGTGGTTCATCTATGCGGCCGCCTTCGCTTACCGCGTCGGTCCGCCGCGGCAGGCCGCCTGGGTGGTGGCCGGCGTGGCGGGCCTTGCCGGGCTCACCGGCTGGCTGCTGCAACCGATGCTGACTTACTGGATGCCGGGCGTCTTCATCAGCGTGATGATCGGTGCAGCCAACATATTTTTCGGCGAGCAGGCGCGGCGCAACGCCGAGCTGCGGCTGAGCCAGTCCGAGGTGCGCCGCCTGGCGCGCATCGCCGAGCGCGAGCGCATCGCGCGCGATCTGCACGATGTGCTCGGCCACACGCTGTCGCTGATCGCCGTGAAAAGCGAACTCGCCGCGCGGCTGGTCGAGCACGACCCCGCCCGCGCCCGCGAGGAAATTGCGTCCATCGGCGCCACGGCCCGCCACTCGCTGGCCGAGGTGCGGGAGACCATCAGCGGCTTCCGCGAGCAATCGCTCGACGAGGCGCTCGAGCAGGCGCGACTTGCGCTGCGCTCCGCGGACGTCGCCCTGGTGCTGGAACGGGAGCCCGGCATCGAACTGCCGCGCCGCAGCGAGGCGATGCTGGGCCTGGTCATTCGCGAGGCCGTCACCAACATTATTCGCCATGCGGATGCACGCAGCTGCACCCTGGCGCTGCGCCGCAACGGCGCCGGGGCAGGCGGCGGGGAAATCGTCGTGGACATACGCGATGACGGCCGCGGCGATATCCGGGCCGGCGGCAGCGGCGTAGAGGGCATGCGCGCGCGCATCGAATCGATCGGCGGTACGTTGGACATCGTCGCGGGCGACGGCGGCCGCGTGGTCGCCCGCATACCGGGGGAGGGCGAATGATCCGCCTGCTGCTTGCCGAAGACCAGGCGCTGCTGCTCGGCGCCCTCGCGTCGTTGCTCGACCTCGAGCCTGACCTGGCCGTGGTCGGACGCGCGCGCGACGGCGAGCAGGCCCGGGCGCTGTTTCTCGAACACGCGCCCGACCTGCTCATCACCGACATCGAGATGCCCGGTGCGACGGGCCTGGAGCTGGCCGAATGGGTGCGCGCGACCCGGCCGCAGGCCGGCGTGCTGGTGCTGACGACTTTCGCCCGGCCTGGCTACCTGCGCCGCGCGCTCGAGGCGGGCGTGCGCGGCTACCTCTTGAAGGAAACGCCGGCGGAGCGCCTGGCCGACGCCATCCGGCGTGTGCATCGCGGCGAGCGGGTCATCGATCCTGCGCTCGCGCTGACGGCCTTCGACAGCAAGGACCCGCTCACCGACCGCGAGCGGCAGGTGCTCAGGCTGGCGGGCGAGGGCCTGGGGAACGCGGAGATCGGCAAGCGGCTGCACCTCGCCGACGGCACGGTGCGCAATTACCTGTCGGAGGCGATCGGCAAGCTCAACGCCGACAATCGCATCGAGGCGTTCCGCATCGCGCGCGACCAGGGCTGGCTGTAGCGCAAGCCGCGCGCGCCCTCAGTCGAAGCGCAGCGCCCCGAAGGTGCAATCCTCCGGACCGAGGTAGTCGAACGGGCAGGTGTAGGTGCCCATGAACAGCAGGTCCGGGCTCATCAGCGCGCCGGCGATGCCCTCGTCGCCAAAGGAATCGAGGTACTCGCCGCGGTACATGCCGAAGTCCTCCTCCAGCACGTCGAACCACAGGGTCGCCGAGACGCCGCCGGCTTCATTGGTATCGCAGCGGCCCGCGCCGCACAGCGCCCAGGCGTTCTGCACATAGGTCGAGCTCCAGCTCAGGCGGGCGTGCCGGCCACTCCAGTGGCCATCCAGGTCATCGAAGAACCAGCCCGGCAGGTCGCGGGCGCCGCGTTCGAGCACCGCGAATTCGAAGAAGTCGTTGACCATCATGAGGTGGTGCCGTGCGGCGTTACCGAGGATGCGCACTTCCGTGCCGTCACTGAGCGTCGCGCGCCAGGTGCCCGGGCCCGTTTCCCACAGCTGGCCGGTGACGCTCGAGCTGAACCCGCCGATGGTCTCGCGCGCGATGTAGTCGCCGCAGATCTCCCATTCCAGCGTGAACAGTGCGCCGGTGTCGTCCTCCATCGCGCCGAACCAGCGGCCGTCGAGACCGAGGTCGGGTCCGGGACAACCGTACTCGACCACGGTGGTCTCGCTGTCGCAGCCCGCCAGCGCCAGCAGCGCCAGCAGCAGGGTGCCGATTTTCAGGTGTGCAGCCATGTCCGTTCCTCCGCAATGACCCGGCATTGCTCTCGGGAACAGAGTCTATGGAAGCGAACCTGAACGGCAGATGAGCGGAACTCAGCCCCAGTCCACCGCCGCGGCGTCAAACACGGGGCCATCGACGCAGACGCGCTTCATGGCCGGGCCGGTCGGCGTGTTGATGCGCACGGCGCAGCCGGCGCAGCCACCGACGGCACAGGCCATGAACTCTTCCAGCGACACCTGGCAGGGCAGGCCGAAGTCCTGCGCGAGGGCGGCCGCGGCCCGCAACATCGGCGTTGGCCCGCAGGCGAAGATCTCCACCTCGCGGCGGACTTCCACGTCGAGCGCGCGCAGCCATTCCCGCGCCAGCTCGGTGACGAAGCCCTGGTAGCAGCCTTCGAAGCCGGCGCCGCTGGCCAGCCGGCTCGGCACGCCGAGGTTCTCCATCAGCGGCATCGCCGCGGTCACGCCGGGCGGCAGTCCGGGCACCGGCAGGCGCGACTCCGTCGCCGCGAACGGGAAAGGTATCTCTGACCCCATAAAAACGAGCGGGTTGCCGCCACGCTCCGCCAACGCCTCGGCCAGGAACACCATCGGCGGGATGCCGACGCCGCCGCCGATCAGCAGCGGCCGGCGGCGGGTGGGGGAGGGTGCGAAGGGCACGCCGATCGGCCCGAGCACGCTGACCCGCTCGCCGGGCTGGCGCCGCGCCAGCAGCGCGAGGCCCTCGCCGACGATCTTGAACAGGAACTCGATGACGCCCGAGCCGGGGTCGGCGCGCATGATCGACAGCGGCCGGCGCATCGGCAGCAGCGGGTCGCAGGTGACGTGCGCAAAGCTGCCGGGGCGCGCGTGCGCAGCGGTCTTCGGCGCGACCAGCCGCATGATGTACTGCTCGCCCGGCCAGCTTTCGACGTCCAGCACCTCGGCGTCCTCGACGAAGATGGTACCGCGGTGGGGCTTGTCATCCATGGAGTGTGTCCATCACGGTCTGCATCACGGCCATGCGCACCGCCACGCCGCAGGTGACCTGCTCGGCGATCACCGATTGCCTGCTGTCGGCCACGCTGCCGGCGATCTCGACGTCGCGGTTCATCGGCCCCGGGTGCATCACGATGGCGTCCGGCTTCGCCAGCGCCAGGCGCTCCGGGGTGAGCCCGAACTCGCGGTGGAAGTCCTCCGGGTCGGGGTTGCGGCTGACTTCCATGCGCTCGCGCTGGATGCGCAGGCACATCACCACGTCGGCGTCGCGCACTCCGGCCTCGATATTGTCGAGCAGCCGCGCGCCGTGGAACTCGGCCGGGTCGGGCGCCAGCGCCGGCGGCGCCACCAGCCTGAGCTCGCCGACGCCGAGCGTGGTCAAGGCGTGGTGGGCGGAGCGCGCCACGCGGGAGTGCTGGATATCGCCGGCGATGGTCACCACCAGGTTGCC
>CBDDRR010000014.1:0-4221 GCA_965233095.1 uncultured bacterium | reverse complement strand
GAGTCGTCGCCGACGAAGCGCAGCTCGTCGATCTTCGCCTCGAGCTCGGCGATGGGCTGTTCGAAATCGAGAAAATTCAGGTTCATTCAGGTCGCCGGGCGGCCGGACAGGTGGCTAAAAGTATCATAGCTAGTGGAGCGTTGCGCCCTCCAGCCCGGTCGCGCGAGACTCGTCCTTGACGCCGTATTCCATGCGCACGTTGTCGGCGCCGACCAGCGCGGCGAGGCGGTGCAGCAGCTCGAGGCTGGGCCGCACGCGCCAGGCGTCGCCGAGTTGCAGGCGCGCGGCGGCCGACGGGCCCCGGTACACCATCGTCACCGGGCAGCGCCCTCCGCAGAACGGCTGCAGCACGTGCTGCAACTCGCTGGCGAAGCCGGCCGCACCGGGGTTTTCGCAACGGACCAGCAGGCGCCGGGCGCGCGACTGCATGGCCTCGTCCAGGTCGATCACGCGCTTGGCGGTCAGGCGCCAGTCGTCGATAAAGTCGTCGAAGCGCAGGTTGCCCTCCGCGAGCACGATTGCGTCCTTCGCCACCACGTGCCGGCACTGCTGGTAAGCCTCCTCGAACAGCGTCACCTCGAGCCGGCCGCTGCGGTCGTCCAGCACCAGCGTGATGCGGTTGCCACGCCGGCGCACATCGACGATCAGCCCGCCGACCACGGCATCGCGCCGTCCCATGCCGTAGCCGCGCTCGCCCTCCACCGGCCGGTCCGCCACCAGCTCGGCGATGCGGCCGCTGGCAAGCGCCGCCAGGTCCGCCGCGACCTCGTCCACCGGGTGACCGGTGAGGAACAGGCCCAGCGTGTCGCGCTCGCCCGCGAGCCGCTCGGCCGAGCTCCACTCGGGCAGGTCTGCGCCCTCGTCCGCCGGCTCCGTGGCCGCTGCCGGGCCGGGCGCCGCCGCCATGCCGAACAGGTCTTCCTGGCCGGCGGCCGCGGCCCGCGCACTCTGCTCGGCCCGTCCCAGCGCGCCGGGCAGGCGCTGCATCAACGTCGCGCGGTTCGGGCCGATGCTGTCGAGCGCGCCGGCGCGGATCAGCGCCTCGATGGTGCGGCGGTTCACCCGCTGCAGGTCGATGCGCGCGCAGAAACCCGTCAGTGACTGGAAGCGCCCGCCGGCCTCGCGCTCGCTGATGATCGCCTGCACGGCCGCCTGCCCCACGCCCTTGATGGCGCCGAGCCCATAGCGCAGCCGGCCCCGGCCGGCGACGTTGAAGGCGTGCTCGGACTCGTTGATGTCGGGCGGCTCGACCACCAGCTGCATCTGCTGGCACTCGTCGATGAGCGTGACGATCTTGTCGGTGTGGTCCATGTCGGTGGACAGCACCGAGGCCATGAAGGCCTCGGGGTAGTGCGCCTTGAGCCAGGCGGTCTGGTAGGACAGCAGCGCGTAGGCCGCCGAGTGGCTCTTGTTGAAGCCGTAGCCGGCGAATTTCTCCATCAGGTCGAAGATGTGGGTGGCCGTGCCGCGGTCGATCTCCCGCGCCACCGCGCCGTCGACGAAGATGGAACGCTGCTTGGCCATCTCCTCGGCCTTTTTCTTGCCCATCGCGCGGCGCAGCAGGTCGGCGGCGCCCAGGCTGTAGCCCGCCAGCACCTGCGCGATCTGCATGACCTGCTCCTGGTAGAGGATCACGCCGTAGGTCGGCTTGAGCACCGGCGCGAGGCTCGGGTGGAAGTACTCGATCGGACCGTCGTGGCGGCCATGCTTGCGGTTGATGTAGTCGTCCACCATGCCCGACTGCAGCGGGCCGGGACGGAACAGCGCCACCAGTGCGACGATGTCGTCGAAGCTGTCCGGCTGCAGCCGCTTCACCAGGTCCTTCATGCCGCGTGACTCGAGCTGGAACACCGCGGTGGTGCGGCAGGCCCTGAGCAGCTCGAAGGTCGGCGCATCGTCCAGCGGGACGGCGGCCATATCCAGCGGCGGCTCGCCGGCCTGGGCGCGGATCCCGTTCACGCGCTTCACCGCGCGGTCGATGATGGTCAGCGTGCGCAGGCCGAGGAAGTCGAACTTCACCAGCCCGGCTGCTTCGACGTCGTCCTTGTCGAACTGGGTGACCGGCGCGCCGCCGCCCTCTTCGCAGTACAGCGGGGTGAAGTCGGTCAGCACGGTCGGTGCGATCACCACGCCACCGGCGTGCCGGCCGGCGTTGCGCGCCAGGCCCTCGAGCGACCTGGCGAGTTCGATCAGGCCACGCACCTCGTCCTCGGACTCGTACAGGCGCTTCAGCTCCGGCTCCTGGGCGAGCGCCTTGTCGAGCGTCATGCCCACCTCGAAGGGAATCAGCTTGGCGATCCGGTCCGTGAAGCCATAGGGATGGCCCAGCACGCGGCCGACGTCGCGCACCACAGCCTTCGCCGCCATGCTGCCGTAGGTGATGATCTGCGCCACGCTGTCGCGGCCGTAGCGCTGCGCCACGTAATCGATCACCCGGTCGCGGCCGTTGATGCAGAAATCGATGTCGAAGTCCGGCATCGAGACGCGTTCCGGGTTGAGAAATCGCTCGAAGAGAAGGTCGTAACGCAATGGATCTAAATCAGTTATCCCGAGCACAAAGGCGACCAGCGAGCCCGCGCCCGAGCCGCGACCCGGACCCACCGGGATGTCGTTCTCCTTCGCCCAGCGGATGAAGTCGGCGACGATCAGGAAATAGCCCGGGAAGCCCATGTCGCAGATCACGTCGAGCTCGCGCGCCAGCCGGGCGCGGTAGTCCGCCGGTGAATACGCCGGCGCGGCGGGCAGCAGCGAATTTAGGCGCGCCTCGAGCGCGGTCCCGGCCAGCGTCCGCAGGTGGCTGCCCGTGGTCTCCCCCGCCGGCACCGGGTAATCCGGCAGGAAGGTCTGGCCGAGTTCCAGCTCGACGTTGCAGCGGCGCGCGATCTCCACGCTGTTCTCCAGCGCCTCGGGCAGGTCGGAGAACAGTGCCGCCATCTCCGCAGCGCTCTTGAGGTGCTGCTCCTCGCTGTAGTCGCGCGGGCGGCGCGGGTCGCTGAGCGTGTGGCCCTGGTGGATGCACACCCGCGCCTCGTGGGCGTCGAAGTCGGCCGCGTCGAGGAAGCGCACGTCGTTGCTCGCCACCACCGGCGTCCCGCTCGCCGCCGCGAGGGTCACCGCCTCGGCGACGTGGAACTCGTCGCCCTCCCGACCGGTGCGCTGGATCTCCAGGTAGAAGCTGCCGGGAAAGCGCTCACGCCAGAACGCCAGGCAGTCCGCCGCGGTGTCGCGCCGCCCCGCGACCAGCGCGCGGCCGATGTCGCCTTCGCGCGCCGCCGACAGCGCGATCAGACCCGTGCAGGCCGCCGGCGTCAGCCAGTCGCGCTCGATGAGCACCTGCCCGAGCCGCCGGCCCTCCAGGTAGGCGCGGGTCAGCAGCCGGCACAGGTTGCGGTAGCCCTCGGCGTTGCGGCACAGCAGCGCCAGCCGGCTCGGGTGGCGCGGGTCGCCCGGCTCGTCGATCCAGACATCGGCGCCGATCAGCGGCTTGATGCCGCGCTTCAGCGCGCCGCGGTAGAACTTGACCATCGAGAACAGGTTGACCTGGTCGGTCACCGCAACCGCCGGCATGCCGAGCTCAGTGATGCGGTCGAGCAGCGCCGGAATGCGGATCACGCTGTCCGCCAGCGAATACTCGGTGTGCACCCGCAGGTGAACGAAGGCCGGGCTCACGCCACGCACCCCGTCGCGAGCCGCGCCACCGGGGCGAAGGACCGGCGGTGGGCCGCGCACGGCCCGAGCCGTGCAAGAGCGTCGCGATGCGCGGCCGTCGGGTAGCCCTTGTGCTGCGCGAATCCGTAGCCCGGGTAGCGGTGCTCGAGGCGTGCCATCCACGCGTCCCGCCAGGTCTTGGCGAGAATCGAGGCGGCGCTGATCGCCGGCACGCGGGCGTCGCCGCCCACCAGCGCTTCGACCGTGCAGCCGCGCTCGAGCCGCGGGCAGCGGTTGCCGTCCACCAGCACGTGGTCGGGCGCGATGCAGAGCCGGTCCACGGCGCGGCGCATGGCGAGCATGCTGGCCGAGAGAATATTGAGCGCATCGATTTCCGCCGCATCCGCCCAGGCGATCGCCCAGCTGCTCGCGCGCGCCATGATCTGCTCCGCCAGCATTTCGCGCGACGCCGCGCCAAGCTGCTTCGAATCAGCCAGCCCGACGATGTCGCAACCGGGCCCGAGAATCACGGCGGCGGCCACCACCGGGCCGGCGAGCGGCCCGCGCCGTGCA
>CBDDRR010000013.1:0-3025 GCA_965233095.1 uncultured bacterium | reverse complement strand
CGCCGGCGTGTCGGGCGGCTACAGCGCCAACCTGCTGGTCGGCACGGTGGATCCGCTGCTGGCGGGAATTACCCAGGAGGCGTCGCGGCTCATTGCCCCGGGTTACCTCGTGGACGCGACAGCCAACTGGTACTTCATGATGGGTAGCACCTTCCTGGTGGTGACCGTCGTCAGCTGGATCAGCCTCAAAATCGTGGAGCCGGCTCTCGGCCCGTACGATCGCAGCCAGGCCCGGCTCGGCGGCGATGACGACCACAGCATGGATTCGCTCTCGGATACGGAGCGCCGTGGCCTGCGCTACGCTGGTGTCGCCGCGCTACTGATGGTCGGGCTGATCGCACTGCTCGTTGTGCCCGAGGGCGCCGTGCTGCGCAACCCCGATACCGGGGCTGTAAAGGACTCGCCTTTTCTGCGTGGTTTCGTTGCCCTGATTTTCGTGTTCTTCCTCGCGCCAGGCATCACCTATGGCGCGGTCGTGGGCACCATGCGCAGCGACCGCGACGTCATCAACGCCATGGCGAGCGCCATGAGCACACTCGGCCTGTACATGGTGCTGGTGTTCTTCGCCGCCCAGTTCGTTGCATTTTTCGGTTGGACCAACCTCGGAGCGATCACCGCGGTGACCGGCGCCGAGCTACTTAGGTCCATCGGGCTGACCGGGCCGCTGGTGTTCGTGTTCTTCGTGCTGATGTGCGGCTTCGTCAACCTGATGCTGGGCTCGGCCTCTGCGCAATGGGCCGTCACGGCGCCGATCTTCGTGCCCATGCTGATGCTTCTCGGCTACAGCCCGGAGATCATCCAGGCCGCCTATCGCATCGGCGATTCCACCACCAACATCATCACGCCGATGATGAGCTATTTCGGGCTCATCATGGCCTTCGCCGCCCGTTATGTGCCGAAGGCAGGCATCGGCACCCTGATCTCGATGATGCTGCCGTACTCGGTGGCGCTGATGGTCTGCTGGACGGCGTTCTTCTTCCTCTGGGTCTTTGGCTTCGGCCTGCCGGTGGGACCCGCGACGCCGACCTATTTCACGCCCTGACCCGCACCGCTGCCGGCGCGGTGGCGGCTACCTATTGACGCGGGTCAAGGCAGCGGCAACCTTGTTGAACTATAGGACTCGTGAGGCCTGAGGGCTTGCCGGCATGACGCCGGTGGCTGGAATCGGCCGACACCGGGGTTCGCAGCATGTTTTCTTCACGCGACCCAGTCCGCGTGGGCGCGTCCGGCACGGCCAACGGGCCACGCAGCACGCCGCAGGTGATCGCGGCCGGCGCGGTGGTATTCGCCTTCTGGCTGGTGATCTCTGCCTCCGTGACCTGGACGGACCTGGCGCTCGGGCTGGTGCTTTCGCTGCTGCTGGGCTGGTGGTCGGTGCGCTTCCTGTGGGCCGGCGACGCGCCCTGGCTGACCTTGCGTGAGGCGACGGTGCTGCTGCGGCAGAGTCCGGGCTTCGGGCTGCGCGTTTTCCTTTCTGCACTCCATGTGGCGCGTCTTGTGCTCGACCCGCGCCTGCCCATCCACCCGCGGCTCGTGACATGCCGCACCCGCCTGCGGCGCGACATCTCGCGCGTCGCCTTCGCGCAGGCCGTGACCCTTACGCCCGGCACCCTCACGGTCGACATGCAGGGCGGCGATTTCCTGTTGCATTGCCTCGACGAGGCCTCGGCGGAGCGCATCCTGGACGGTAGCCTGGAGCGCCAGGTGGCCGGGATCTTCGAGCCGGAGTCACTGCCATGACGGCCTTCTTCTGGGGGCTTGCCATTTTTCTGCTGCTCAACGCGTTCCTGTGCCTGTGGCGCGCGTTCACCGGGCCGACCGTGCTCGACCGGATTCTGGCCACCAACGTGGTCAACACCAAGGCGCTGATCGTGCTGGTGCTGCTCGGCCTGGCCTTCGAGCGCAGCCTGCTGCTCGATGTCGCGGTGGTCTATGGCCTGCTGAATTTCGGCATCACCATCGCCGCGACACGCTTCCTCGAAACCGGGCGGCTGAAGGGGGACTGGCAGCCATGATCGCCGCCGCGCTGCATGCGCTTACGATCGCGCTGTCGCTGGTGGGCGCAGGCTTCTTCGTGGCCGGCACGGTGGGGCTGCTCAGGTTGCCGGATTTCTACACCCGCGTGCATGCAGTGGCGAAGTGCGACACGGTCGGGGCCGGGGCAATCCTGCTCGCACTGGCCATCCACGTCGCGCCGCATCCGGAGGCGCTGAAGATTCTGCTGCTGTTGCTGCTCGTGCTGATCTCGAGTCCGACCTCCGGGCATGCCCTGGCGCATGCGGCGCACGAGACCGGGCTGGAGCCCTGGAAGCCTCCCACGGAAGATCCGCCATGAGCCAGGCCTTCGACCTCGTCATGCTCGGCCTGCTGGTCACCATGGCGCTCGCCGTGGCGCGCAGCAAGGACCTGGTGGCGGCCGCGATCATTTTCTCCGGATACAGCCTGGTGATGTGCCTGCTGTGGCAGCACCGGGGGGCGCCCGACGTGGCGATGACCGAAGCGGCCGTCGGCGCGGGCGTGACGACCATCCTGGTGCTGGTCGCCATTGGCCGCACTCGCAGGAAGGAAAAATGAGGAAGTCGCTGGTTATGCTCACCATCGCCGCCGCGGCGGTGCCCATGTTGATCGGCGTCGCCGCGCTGCCGCGGCCGGGCGACGGTGCGGCGCCGGCACATTCACACGTGGCCGGGCGCTACATCGCCGGCGGTGCCCGCGACTCGGGCGCCGACAATCTCGTCACCGGCATCCTGCTGAATTACCGATCCTTCGACACGTTCGGTGAGGTGATGGTGATCTTCACGGCGCTGGCCGCCGCCATGGCAGTGCTCACGCCGGTTTTGCCGGGCGGGGGGGGGAGGGTCCCTCAGCGCAGCCCGGGCGGCCGCCAGGCCAGTCCCGTGGTGACTTACATCATCCGGCTGACGGCGCCGCTCATCGCCTTGTTTGGCGCCTTCGTGATTCTCAAGGGCCACGTGTCACCCGGCGGCGGCTTCCAGGGCGGTGTGATTCTGGGCGCATTGCTGAT
>CBDDRR010000012.1:0-3469 GCA_965233095.1 uncultured bacterium | reverse complement strand
TATCTTTGCCAGGGTGCGGGCAGCTGCGTGGCAGCCTGCCCCAGCGGCGCCATGAGCTATGCCTTCCCGGCGGTCAACGACCTGCTGGCACACCTGAAAGCCCTGTTGGCCGGCTATCGGGAAGCGGGCGGCGAGAATCCGGTGCTGCTGATCCATGACGCCTGGTCGCGCGCAGCAGTGCACGAAAAGCTGGCGCCGGCCATGCCGGAGAACATCCTGCCCTTCGAGGTGGAAGAGGTCGGCTCGGTTGGCCTGGACGCGTGGCTGGGCGTGCTGGCCTATGGCGCACGCGCAGTCGTGATCGCGGTCACCGGCAGCGCACCCCGCAGGATGGTCGCCGAGGTCGAGGCGCAGGTACGGTTCGGCCGCGGCATCCTCGAGGGCATGGGCTACGCCGGCGAGAGCCTGACGGTGATCAACAGCGGCCAGGCGGTCGGCGACGCCGCCGGCTGGTGGGCGTCGTTGCCGGCCAAGGCGCTTGCCAGGCCGGCGAAGTTCGCCCTGCCGGACGACAAGCGGGCGATCCTGCGACTGGCCATCGAGCACCTCCATCGGCACGCCCCGTCGCCGCGGAAGACCGCTGACCTGCCGGCCGGCGCCCCGTTCGGTGAAATCAAGGTCGACCAGGCTGCCTGCACCCTGTGCATGAGCTGTGTCAGCGTCTGCCCGGTGGCGGCACTGAATGCCGGCGGCGACCTGCCCCAGCTCAAGTTCACGGAGTGGAACTGCGTGCAGTGCGGGCTGTGCGAGAAAGCCTGCCCCGAGGATGCTATCAGCCTCAACACCCGCTTCCTCTACGACGCCGAGCTGCGCCAGCAGCCGCGGATATTGCACGAGGAACAGCCGTTCTGCTGCGTTTCCTGCGGCAAGCCTTTCGGCACCCGCTCGTTGCTTGACTCAATGATGAAAAAGCTCGAGGGACACTGGATGTTCCAGGACGAGGCAGCGCGTCGTCGCCTGCAGATGTGCGATCACTGCCGCGTAAAGGACATGTTCAAGTCCGGTGCGCAGGGTGGCGGAGGGTCGGTTTGAGCCTGGAAACTGGTCAGAAACGGACCACCAAGAGGACAAAAAGTACCAACTTGGACTGAGGCTAAGTATTTTCACGCATACCCTGAAGCAGTATTTCCCTCTTTACTCCCCTTTTAAGTGGCCTGATAGTTGCAGCATGACTGACCATAATGATAAAGACGAGCATTCAATGACCGAAGCTGTTGCTGAAGTCGGAATGGAGGTTTCGCAGGGGAGCGCCGCCAACGCCGCGGCAGCCGAAGAGCTGTTGCGCGCGAATGCGTGGAGCCTTCTCGCCCGCTTGCTTGGCGCATCCCCCGACGAGGAGATGCTCAGCCTGCTGGCCGAAATCGACGCCGACAAGGTCGACAGCGACGATCTCATCGGTGCCGCCTGGCGCATGCTGGGTGCCGCCGCCGGTCGGGCGTCGCCCGCCGAGCTCGCCGAGGAATACCACGACCTGTTCATCGGTGTCGGTCGCGGCGAGCTGGTCCCTTACGGTTCCTGGTACATGACAGGCTTCCTCATGGAGCAGCCGCTCGCGCGGTTGCGCGAGGAGCTGCGCTTCCTGGGTTTCGAGCGCCAGGAAGGCGTGAAGGAACCCGAAGATCATGCCGCGGCGCTTTGCGACGTCATGGCCATGGTCAACACTGGCGACGAGCCTGCCTCCCTCGAGGCGCAGGCGGGATTCTTCGATCGCCATATTTCGCCCTGGATGGGGCGCTTCTTCCGGGACATGCAACAGGCCCCCTCGGCGCGTTTCTACCGCGCGGTAGGCCAGCTCGGGGAGCAGTTCATCGAGGTGGAGAAACGGTATCTCAACGATTTTCTTGCGTCGCCGTCGGCGAAGCAGATTGTCAGCTGAGGTTTGGCATTTGTTACTGGAGCGGACTCAAGTGGAGAGCACAATGAGCCTGAAAACACAGATGGAATCTAACGGCAGACGCCGGTTCCTCAAGGGTCTCGCGGTGGCCGGTGGCGCCACGGCGATGGTTGTGGCGACTGGAACGGCAGTGGCCGGGCCGGAGGCGGCCGCGGTGTCCAAGCCCGCAACGAAGGGCTACCACGAGACGCCGCACATCCGAACCTACTACCAGAAGGCCCGCATCTAGTCCCCGCGGGGATCAGATGCGACGCCCAATCGGTCAAACTGCGGAGAATCGGCGATGAAGCTGACCAAGAAAACCACCCTTCCTTCCACTGAAACCACCGGCGCGCTGAACGGCGTGCTCGGTCGGGCGATCGACCGTCGCGCATTCCTGCGCCGCACGGGCCTGGCGCTCGGCGCCGGCGCGCTGGCGAGCACGCTGCCGCCGGCGATGATGAAGCGCTCGACGGCCGAGGCCGCCCGCACCGCGGGCTCCGGGCCGATCGAGATCAAGCGCTCCATCTGCACGCACTGCTCAGTAGGCTGCGGCGTCATTGCCGAAGTCCAGAACGGCGTCTGGACCGGCCAGGAGCCGGACTTCGACTCGCCGATCAACCTCGGTTCGCATTGCGCCAAGGGCGCTGCACTGCGCGAGCACGGCCACGGCGAACGCCGCCTCAAGTACCCGATGAAGAACGTCAACGGGAAGTGGCAGCGCATCTCCTGGGACCAGGCGATCAACGAGATCGGCGACAAGCTCGCGGACATCCGCGGCGAATACGGCCCGGACAGCGTGATGTGGGTCGGCTCGGCCAAGTTCAGCAACGAGGGCGCGTACCTGTATCGCAAGATGGCCGCCCTGTGGGGGACGAACAACGTCGACCACCAGGCGCGCATCTGTCATTCGACGACCGTGGCGGGTGTGGCGAACACCTGGGGTTACGGCGCGATGACGAACTCCTACAACGACATGCAGAACAGCAAGTACATCTTCTTCATCGGCAGCAACGCCGCCGAGGCCCACCCGGTCTCGATGCAGCACATTCTCCGGGGCAAGGAGAACGGCGCCAAGGTGATCGTCGCGGATCCGCGCTACAGCCGTACTGCTGCGCATTCCGACATTTTCCTGCGCCTGCGTCCGGGCACCGACGTGCCGCTGATCTACGGCCTGCTGTGGCACATCTTCGAGAACGGCTGGGAGGACAAGGAGTTCATCCGGACCCGCGTCGCGTTCATGGATGAGGCCCGCGCGGAAGCCATGAAATGGACTCCGGATGTCGTCGAGAACGTCACCGGCATTTCTGCCGAAGACGTCAAGCGCGCCGCGCAGACCATGGCCGAGCACAAGCCCGGCTGCATCGTCTGGTGCATGGGCGGCACCCAGCACACCGTCGGCAACAACAACACGCGCGCCTACTGCATCCTGCAGCTCGCGCTCGGCAACATGGGTGTGTCCGGCGGCGGCGCCAACATCTTCCGCGGCCACGACAACGTGCAGGGCGCGACCGACTTCGGCGTGCTGGCCGACACCCTGCCGGGCTACTACGGCCTGGCGGACGGTTCCTGGAAGCACTGGGCGCGCGTCTGGAA
>CBDDRR010000011.1:0-6662 GCA_965233095.1 uncultured bacterium | reverse complement strand
TGGACCTGGAAGTCGGGTGGATGTCGCTGCTTCTCGAGGGGGCACGCAATTCCAGAATCACCCAGGGAGGCACCGGGCATCTCGATGTATCGGAGATCATACCTGTGCTGGACGTGGTGACCGGTCGGGTTGATCGCTCGCAGGGCGACGTGCACCCGATGGGCAACCCGCACATCTATTTCGATCCGCTGCGCATGGCCGCCGCCGCCGCAGCGCTCGCCGAGCAACTGGCCGCGCTGGATGGGGCAAATGCAGAGACCTACGCAGCCAATGCTCAGGCGTTTTCCATTCGCATGCGCCGCGAGGTCGAGGACTGGCAGGCGCGAGCCGCAACGGCACGCGGCGTGGTGCCCTATCACAAGGGCGCCGATTACCTGTTCGCCAGGCTTGGCGTGCCGGTGCTCGGCTACGTCGAGCCGCTGCCCGGCATCCCGCCGACGGCCCGCCACATCCACCAGCTGGTGAACGAGTTGCGCGGCCGCGAGGGCGTGATTTTCCACCTGGTCTACGAACCGGCACAGGGCCCCGAACGGCTGGCCCGCGAACTCGGCTGGCCGGTCTTCCGTATGCCTGACAACGTGCCGGAAAACGGCACGGCCGACGATTACGTGGCGCTGATCGAGCAATGGGTGGCCCGCCTGGAGGCACGTTGAACACGGTCGCTCCGCTGCTGGAGCTGATCGGCGTCCGGGCCGGCTATACGCAGCCGGTGGTCGGCCCGGTCTCCTTTGCCGTACATCCGGGCGAAGTGCTCGGCTTGCAGGGATTCAACGGGGTCGGCAAATCAACACTCATCAAGCTGATCACCGGCGACGCACGGCTGTTTGGAGGCGAGCTGAAGCGCGCCCCGGACCTGACCATCACTCACCACTGGCAGCGCCCGGAGCGGCCGCCAGAGCTGCCGCTCACGGGGCTGGAAACGTTGCGCATCACTGGCGCAGCGACGGCCGCCCTGCCCCCGCGACTGAACGCGCTGTGCGCCCGGTGCCTCGACGAGATGAGTGGCGGGGAATTCCAGCTGCTCCATACATGGGCCTGCCTGGTGGCGCCCGTGCGGCTGGTGCTGCTCGACGAGCCGACCAACAACCTGGATCCGGATGCCATCGAGCTGCTGCTCGCCGAGATCGGCAAGCGCCCGCCGGGCCGGGCGATACTGCTGGTGAGCCACGAGGCCGCCTTCCTCGAGAGCGCCTGCGACCGGGTCGTGCAGCTATGTCCGTGAGCCTGGCCTGGGATCCGCTGTTTCGCCTGCCGCTGGCCACCGCGCTGGTACTGGCGACGGCCCTGCCGCTGATCGGCGCCGGCCTGCGGCTGCGCGAACAGTGGTTCTCGAGCCTGGGCGTGGCGCAGATGGCGGCGGCCGGCGGCGTGGCCGGCGCGCTGCTGCAGGGCCCGATCATGCTGTTCGCGCTGCTCGGCGCAGCGCTCGGCGGCACGGCCCGCGCCCTCGCCGGGCGCACGCGCAACGAGCACTATGCCGTGCTGCTGCTCGCCGGCTGGGCCGGCGTGATCCTGCTGGCGCTGCATGGCCACGATGCCGACACCACCGCCGCGCAGCTGCTCAACGGCCAGTTGTACTTCACGGCGCTGCCGCACTTGTTGGGTGCGCTGGCACTGCTGGCCGCGCTGCTGGCGTGCGGCCGCTGGCTGACGCGGCGACTGCTGCTGGTCCGACTGTTTCCGGACCACTTCCAGGCGAATCGCCGGCCGGCCTGGCCGCACGAGCTGTGTTTCGAGGCGCTGGTCATCGCCGGGGTGGTGCTGGGCATCAGCACCATGGGCGTGATGGCCACCTTCGCGATGATGTTCCTGCCACCGTGGGTGGCATTCCGGCTGGCGCGCGGCTGGCCCCGGGCGCTGCTGCTCAGCGCGCTCATCGGTCTCGCGGCCTGCCTGGCGGGCTTTATGCTGGCGCTGGCGCTCGACCTGCCGTTCGGCGCAGCGCTGGTCGCGGTCCTGCTGCTGTCAGTCCCGCTGCGGTTGGCGCCCTTCAGGTTCGGCGGCTCGGGCGGCTGAGCCGTCCGCCAGGCAGGCGCAGTCACGCGCCGCCGGTGGCAGGCCGCGTCCGGTGGCCAGGTAAGTCGCAAAGCTGCCCAGCCAGTGGCTGCCGGCGTAGTGCTCGCCGCTGACGCCCTCCAGCCCCGCCGTCGCATGCCTGGCGGCGGCGGCGCGCAGCGTGATCCGGCGCAGGTCGCCTGGCGGCAGGGCCGCGGCGATGCCTTCCAGCATCCACGCGCGGCTCAGGTTCAGGCCATCGATGTGCGCGAGCTTGCCGTCGGCGCGATCGGTGACGCGCGCCACCGGCAGCCAGCCATCGTCCGCGTCCTCCGGGATGCCCGGCAGGAAAGCCGCCAGCCACTCCGCAAACTCGCCGGGCGCCAGCACGCGCCTCAACAGGTCGGCCTCGGCGAGGCAGGGCGAGAGGAAGTCGTGCCCCGACGGCTCATAGGCCAGCGGACAGTCCCGGTCCGCCAGGTAAAGACGGCGGGAAGTGGTCACCAGCATCTCCTCGAGCTTTGCATCACCCGCAGTGCGCGCCCAATCCAGTGCCAGGCCGAAAGCGAACGCCGTCTGGAAGTGCTCGCCGCCGCGGATCGGGTACGCCAGTTTCGGCAACCATTCGCGCAGCCGCAGCGAGGCGATCTCCTCCAGGGGGACAAGAGCCGCGGCCCAGCGTGCGGCATCCGGGTCGTCCCACTCGCGCAGTTCGGCGCCAAGCTGCAGCAGCCAGGCAAGACCATAAGGTCGCTCGAACCCTTCCCGGCCCGGCGCAGCCAGGTACTGGGCCTCGGCGCGAATGCCTTCTGGCGTCAGGCTGCGGTCGAGAGCGGCGCGTGCCGCGGGTACGAAGGCGGCGTCGGGCTCGAGGCGTGCCAGCCGCGCCAGCAGCCAGTGTCCGTGCACCGAGGAATGCCAGTCGAAGCAACCATAGAACACCGGCGTCAGCTCACGCGGCGGCGCGACGTCCGCATCGCTGTCGAGCACGTGGGCGATCTTGTTCGGGTACTCGCGGTGCACGCAGGACAACGCCAGGTCCGCGAAGCGTCCCAGCGCGGCAGGATCGATCATTGCGCCGGCCACCAGCATCAGGGCGGCGACGCTCATTGCGGCGGCAGCATGCGGCCGAGCCGCCGCCCGCCGAGGAGATGCAGGTGCAGGTGGTAGACCTCCTGTCCACCGTGCGCATTGCAGTTGATGATCAGGCGGTAGCCGTCATCCGCTATGCCTTCGGCGCGGGCGACGTCGCGCGCCACGCAGAACATGTGGCCGATGAGGCTCGCATCGTCGTCGGCGATATCGTTGGCGGTGGGGATCGGCTTGGCAGGGATGATCAGTACGTGCACCGGCGCCTGCGGGTTGATGTCGCGGAAAGCAACCACGCGTTCGTCCCGGTAAACGAAATCGGCAGGCAGGTCACCGGCGATGATCTTTTCAAACAGCGTGGGCATGGGCAGCACTCCTCCGCGCGATCGGCTCTCGTGGCTGCCAGTTTAGGCAGCGAGCGGGACCGGCCGCAACGCGGGCCGCGCGGGCTTATAATCGTGACACTTGCATCACCGCCCCGGAGAACTCCATATGGCCACCCGTTTCGTCCGCCTCGCCGCCGTGCTGGCACTGCTCGTCGCGGGGGGTTGCGCCAGTTTTACCGCGCTCGAGGCTCCCGAAGTGCAGGTGACCAGCTTGCAGATGCTGGAGCCGGCGCAGGGTTCGCTGGAGCAGCGCTTCGCGGTGGGCCTGCGGCTGACCAACCCCAACAACCGCGCACTTTCCGTGGACGGGCTGGACTTCGAGCTGGACCTGAACGACCGGCGGCTGGCGCGCGGCGTCACCAACCGCGCCTTCGAGCTGCCGCGCCTCGGCGAAGCCGAGACCAGCGTGATCGTCACGACCTCGGTGTTCGACCTGTTGCGCCAGGCGGTGGAGCTGGGCAGCCAGCGAGAAGCTGCAATGGACTATCGACTGCGCGGCCGCCTGCACCTCGGCAGCGGCTTTGTGCGCTCTGTGCCCTTCGACCACCGCGGCACGCTCACGCCCTGATCGCGGCGCGTTCTCAGGCGGCCCGCAGGCGCCAGACGGGCCGCTCGTGGTGGTCAATCAGGCCGCGGTCGAGCAGCCAGGCGCGGGCGTCCTCGGCATCCTTTTCGAACCACGCGCGTGCCGAGCCGAGGCGAAAGGAGTAACCCCAGGCGTCCATGTCGGCAAACATCCGCGCCCGCCCGAAACCCGGCAGCTCGTCGGCCAGCAGGGCCTGCAGGTAGCACACGCCGTTCTCTTCGTCGTAATCGCCGCCCGCATCGGTGTCGAGCGCAGCGCGCCGCTCGGGCGGCATGCACACGAAATGGCAGGCCTCGTGCAACACGGAGTGCAGCGGCGTGTCGGCGCGTGCGTACAACGTTGCGCCGCGCAGGCCTGCTTCGCGCTCGCCCCACCACGAACCGGGAATGGCCTCGGCCGGTGGCACGAGCTGCAGTGCGAGGCCGAAACGCGCCAGCAACTCGCGTAGCGCGTCCTCGTGGCCGTCTTCGACGGTGACGACCTCGTTGGCGCTCAATTGCCCAGGTCCGCGAGTCGCCGGGTGATCACTCCCGCAATCTCGCGCGCCAGCGCATCCCGCAGCAACTCCTCCTCCTGCTGCTTGCCGAGGATGTCGCGCTCGCTGTAGGGAAAGATGCGCGCGCGCGCCACGGACTGCGGCGCCACAACGGTTTCGGCAGGCGTCGTCAGCATGAACTCTGCCTGGTAGAAGACCTCGTACTCGGTCGGGCGATTCTGCGCGGACACCGATTTAACCGTGCGGCCATACCGCTCCGTGACGATTTTCAGCGTTGCGGTGGCGTCCGCGCTGTCGCGAGCCAGCGTGACGCCGGAGGCGGCAAGCGAGCGGCGCAGCTGGACCGCCAGGTCCGAGGTCGGGTCGGGAACGTCCAGGTGCACGGCCGACAGCTCCGGCGGGTAGCTGGTGACGCCCTGCAGCTGGAAGCCGCAGGCCGCGAGCGCCAGGGGGCCAAGTGACAACAGCAAAATTCCCAGCCGACGCATGGTTCAGACCACTATATTGACGAGCCGGCCCGGCACGATGATCACCTTGCGCACCGGGCTGTCCGCCACGAAGCGGGCGACGTTCTCCTCGGCCAGCGCCGCAGCGCGAATCGCTTCCTCGGACGCGTCCCGCGCCATCCTGATGCGGCCGCGCAGCTTGCCCTTGACCTGCACCACGAGCTCTACCTCGTCGCGCACCAGCGCGGCGGGATCGTGCACGGGCCAGGGCTGGTCGACGACCGCGCCGTCGTGGCCGAGTGCGTGCCAGAGCGCGTGGCAGGCATGCGGCACGATCGGCGAGAGCATCAGCGCGACCGCCTCGAAGGCCTCCTGGCGCAGGGCACGGTCCTGCGGCTCGCGCCCGGCGTGTCGCCCCAGCGCGTTGAGCAGTTCCATCACCGCGGCAATGGCGGTGTTGAAGGTGTAGCGCCGCCCGACGTCGTCGCTGACCTTGGCGATAGTCGCGTGCAGCTGGCGCCGCAGCTCGCGCTGCGCATCGTCCAGCGCGCCGACCTCGAGGGCCGGGGCCGGGCCCGCGGCGACATGTTCGTGCACCATGCGCCACAGCCGTTTCATGAACCGCTGCGCACCCTCCACGCCGGAATCCGACCACTCCAGGCTTTGCTCCGGCGGCGCCGCGAACATGGTGAACAGGCGCACGGTGTCGGCGCCGTATCGATCGATCAGTGCCTGCGGATCAACGCCGTTGTTCTTGGACTTGGACATCGTGCCCATGCCGCCGAGCTCGACCGGCGCCCCGTCGGCCTCGAGGATCGCGCTGAGCACTCGCCCCTTGTCGTCGCGCTGTACCTCGACCTCGGCCGGGTTGTACCAGGTCCGACCACTGCCCGAATCGTCGCGATAGAAGGAGTCGGCCAGCACCATGCCCTGGGTGAGGAGGTTGGCGAAGGGCTCGTCGCAGTCGACCAGTCCCTCGTCACGCATCAGCTTGTGGAAAAAGCGTGCATACAGCAGGTGCAGGATGGCGTGCTCGATGCCGCCGATGTACTGGTCGACCGGCAGCCAGTAGCGCGCGCGGTCGTCCAGCATGGCCTTGTCCTGGTCGGCCGAGCAGAAGCGGGCGTAGTACCACGAGGACTCGAAGAAGGTATCGAAAGTGTCGGTCTCGCGCCGCGCGGCGCCGCCGCACTTCGGGCATTCCACGCGCACGAAGGCGTCCATCTGCTTCAGCGGCGAGCCGGCGCCCGACAGCGTGACGTCCTCGGGCAGGCGCACCGGCAGCTGGTCCTCTGGCACCGGCACGGCGCCGCACTCCGGGCAATCGATCATCGGCACGGGACAGCCCCAGTAACGCTGCCGTGACACGCTCCAGTCGCGCAACCGGTAATTCACGCGACGGCGGCCGCGGCCTTCGCCCTCGAGCTTCCCGGCCAGCGCGTCAAAAGCCTCGGCCGAGCTCATGCCGTCAAAGCCCGGCGAGTTCATCAGCACGCCGTACTCGACGTACGCTCCCTCGGCCAGGTCCACCCCTGACCCGTCGGCCGGCGCGATGACCTGGCGGATCGGCAGGCCGTACTTGGTGGCGAACTCCCAGTCGCGCCGGTCGTGCCCGGGAACCGCCATGACCGCGCCAGTGCCGTAGCCCATGAGCACGAAGTTGG
>CBDDRR010000010.1:0-2894 GCA_965233095.1 uncultured bacterium | reverse complement strand
CGAGGGCGACCACAACACGGGATTCCTGGCCAGCCGATCCCGCTATGTAGAAGGCCTCGAAGCATTCCTCGTCGAGCTGGGACTGTAGGCGCCGGCATCGGTTTGTCACGATTGTCGTCGGGCCAGCAGGGTCCACACTGGGTCTCGGCAGTCATTTCATGGCCATCGAGATGTCGCCACAAACCAGGAACCCTGATACTCGGCAACGCGTACAGGAAGCGTTGACACGCTGGGGCAGCGATCCGACTCACCTGCTGCAGGTGCTGCGCGAGGTGCAGGAGTCCTGCGGGTGGTTGTCGCAGGAGGCGCTGGCTTCGATAGCGCGGCAGCTGGGATTGCCGCTGGCTGCGGTGCGCGGCGTGGCCGGCTTTTACACCTTCCTCCACACCGAGCCGGCCGGTGCCTACCGGGTCCTGTTCTCGGACAACGTCACTGACAGGATGCAGGGCAGCGAAGCCCTGATGGACGAGCTTTGCAGCCAGCTCTGGGTCGAGCCCGGCAAGGTCTCCGAGGATGGCCTGGTTCGCGTGGGTCGAACTTCATGCACCGGTCTGTGTGACCAGGGCCCCGGCTTGCTGGTGAACGGCCGTGCGATCCCGCGGGCCAGTCGCGAGCGCCTGGGCATGATTCGCGAGCTGATCCTGGAACGGCGCCCGCTCGAGCAGTGGCCGGCCGAGCTGTTCGAGATCGGCGACAATGTGCGCATCCCGCATGTCATGCTGGGCAGCAACATCCGGCCCGGCGAGGCGATCCGCGCCGCGCTCGACCGTGCCGCCGCCGTGGAGCGCGAGCTGGCGGCCAACGAGCGTTCGTGGCGCGAAGGTATTCCCGACGACACCCAGGGACCGCTTGCCGTGTTGCGCGAGATCGAGCGCTCGGGGTTGCGCGGTCGGGGTGGAGCGGGATTCACGACCGCGGCGAAATGGTCGGCCTGCCGGGCTTCGCCGGCCGACCATCGCTACGTCGTGTGCAATGCCGACGAGGGCGAGCCCGGCACCTTCAAGGACCGGGTGCTGCTGGCGAGCCATGCAGACCTGCTGTTCGACGGCATGACGGTGGCCGCCTGGTGCATCGGCGCACAGGCGGGCCTCGTGTACCTGCGCGGCGAGTACCGCTACCTGCTCGAGCGGCTGGAGGCGGCGCTCGCGCAACGGCGCGCCGCCGGCCTGCTGGGGCGGACCATCCTCGGGCGGCGCGGCTTCGATTTCGACATTCGCATCCACGTCGGCGCCGGCTCCTATGTCTGCGGCGAGGAATCCGCATTGCTCGAATCCCTCGAGGGCAAGCGCGGCATTCCCCGCAACCGCCCACCCTATCCGGTCACCTCCGGCTACCTGGGACGGCCGACCGTGGTGAACAACGTGGAGACGCTGTGCGCCGCCGCCCTTGTCGCGGTGCATGGCGGTGACTGGTTCAAGGCCATCGGCACACCGCGTTCCGCCGGCACCAAGATCCTGTCGGTGGCCGGCGACTGCGCGCGCCCGGGACTGTACGAGTATCCTTTTGGCGTAAGCGTCCGCGAGGTACTGGCCGATTGCGGCGCCGAGCGAACGCTGGCGGTCCAGGTCAGCGGACCCTCCGGCCATTGCATCGACGCCAGCGAGTTCGACCGCCGCATCGCATTCGAGGACCTGCCCACCGCCGGCGCCTTGACAGTGTTCGACGACAGCCGCGACATGTTCGAGGTGGCCCGCAACTACGTCGAGTTTTTCGCTCATGAAAGCTGCGGCTTCTGCACACCCTGTCGCGTAGGGACCAGCATGATGCGCGGCATCATGGAAAAGATTCATGGCGGGCGCGGCAGCCTGCACGAACTGGAGCAGATGTCGCGCCTCAACCCCGTGCTGCAGATGTCCGCCCACTGCGGCCTCGGGCACACCGCCTGCAACCCCGTGCTGGACACGCTGAAGCGCTTCCGCCCCGCATATGAGCGGCGGTTGCGAGCACTGCGATTCGCCCCCGATTTCGACCTCGACGCCGCGCTCGAGGCAGCCCGGCGGGCGACCGGGCGGCATGACGCCGGCGCATACCTGGAGCGCGAGCATGAATGACCGCGCCACCTTCCTGCTGGACGGGCACGAGGTTCCGTTTGATCCGGGACAGACGCTGCTGCAGGCTGCGCTCGCCGCGGGCCGCTACATCCCGCACCTCTGTTACCACCCCGAGTTTCGACCGCACGGCAGCTGCAAGCTCTGCACCGCCCGCATCGCAGGCCGCATGGTCACGGCCTGCACCACGCCCGCCGCGGCCGGCCTCGAGGTCGTGCCCGCCACCGAGGAGCTGAACGGCTTGCGCCAGACGCTGGTGCAGATGCTGTTTGCCGAGGGCAACCACTTCTGTCCCTCCTGCGAGGCCAGTGGCAACTGCGTGCTGCAGGCGCTCGGCTACGACCTCGGCGTGCTGACCGCAGGCTTCCGTCACATGTTTCCGGTTCGGCCCGTGGACGCCTCGCATCCCGACATCCTGCTGGATCTCAACCGCTGTGTGCTCTGCGAGCTCTGCGTGCGTGCCTCCAACGAAGTGGATCGCAAGGGCGTATTCGCGCTGTCCGGTCGCGGCATCGAGAAGCACCTCGTGGTGAACTCGGCGTCCGGCGAACTGGCCGACACCGACATCGAACTCTCGGACAAGGCCATGGCGGTGTGCCCCGTCGGTGTCATCATCCGGAAGCGGGTCGGGTTCGCCGTGCCTATCGGCGAGCGACGCTACGACAAGCGCCCCATCAGCGCCCAGGCGCTCGACGACGCTCCACAGCGACCGGAGAAGCCCGCATGAAAGACGCTCCCGTTCGCAAGCTGAAAGTGGCGACCACTTCTCTTGCGGGCTGCTTCGGCTGCCACATGTCCTTGCTAGACATCGATGAGCGGCTGTTTCCACTGCTGGAAAAGATCGAA
>CBDDRR010000009.1:0-5408 GCA_965233095.1 uncultured bacterium | reverse complement strand
TGGACAGGCTCACCAGCGAGCCGAGGTCCTTGTAGACGTAGCCCTTCGCGGCAGGGCGGCCGCCCATCATGGCCATGATGTTGTGTGCGGCGACGTGGCCCATCTGGCGGGCCGCCTGGCCGCGGGGCGGCACCCAGCTGCCGTCCTCCTGCGGGCACGCGCTGCAGTCGCCGATGGCGAAGATGGTCTCGTCGCGGGTGGTCTGGGTGGTGGGATGCACCACCAGCTGGTTCAGCTTGTTGGTCTCGAGCCCACCGATGTCCTTGAGGAAATCCGGCCCGCGGATGCCGGCAGACCAGACCACGATGTCGGCCGCGACGAAGTAGCCGCCCGCGAAGGTGATGCCCCGTTCGGTAACTTCGACCACGCGGGTGTTGGTCAGCACCTCGACGCCGATGCGCTCGAGCTCGCGCGCGACGCGCTCGGAAATCTCGACGCGGCCCACCTTGGGCAGGATGCGCTTGTCGGCCTCGATGAGGGTCACTTCGAGCAGCGACGTGTCGATCTTGTAGCCGTAGCCGCGCAGCTGATCGACAGCGTGATGCATTTCGGCCGCCATCTCGGTGCCGGTGGCGCCGGCGCCGACGATGGCGACCTTGATCTTCTCGTCGAGCTGCTCGTGGCTGGCGTAGCGCAGGAAGCGATTCAGCAGGATCTTGCGAATGGCCAGCGCCTGCTCGGTGTTATCGAGGAACAGGCAGCGGCGCTTCACTCCGGGGATGCCGAAGTCATTCGCGATGCTGCCAATGGCCACGACCAGGTAATCGAAGTCGATGCGCCGCGCCGGCAGCAGCTCGACCGTACCGTCGTGGATCGGCTCGAGGATCACCTGGCGGGCCTCGCGGTCGATGCCGGCCAGCCGGCCCTGCTGGAAGTGATAACCGTTGTCGGAGGCGTGGCCGCGGTAGCTGATGGCATCGATGCCGGTGTTCAGCGCGCCGGTCGCGACCTCGTGGAGCAGCGGCTTCCAGACGTGGCTTTCGACGCAGTCGATCAGCGTGACATGGGCCTTGTTCTTGCGGCCCAGCTTGCGGCCGAGTCGCGTGGCGACTCCCATGCCCCCTGCCCCGCCGCCGACGATGACAATCCGTTGCATGGGCAGATTCTACCGCACCGCAACATGAGAAGTCTTGCAACGGGAACTCGCCCATTCCCAGCGCGGAAAGGGGAGTGTCCCCATTTTACGTCCGGGGTAGTTTCGGCTCAGCGCCAGCGCGCGATCGTGTCCAGCAGCCCCCGCGTCGAGGCATCGCCGCCCTGGAAGCCGTCGGGGTTCGTGACAGCGCCGGCCAGTTCGCTGGCCAGCTTCTTGCCGAGTTCCACGCCCCACTGGTCGAAGGCGTTGACGCCCCAGATAACGCTCTCGACGAACACCTTGTGCTCGTATAGCGCGATCAGCTTGCCGAGCGTCTCGGGGTCGAGGCGCTGGAACAGGATCGTGGTGCTGGGACGGTTGCCCGGGTGGAGCTTGTGGGGGGCAAGACCCGCGTCAGCAAAACCGGGGTCAGAGACGGTTTTCGATCCGGGATCGAAACCCGTCTCTGACCCCGGTCTTGAGCCCTCGGACAGCGCCCGCGCCTGCGCCAGGAGGTTGGCGAGCGCGAGGTCGTGCTGGGCCTGGGACGGGCCGGAGCCCTGCACCGGCGCGAGAAAGTCGACTGCCACCTCGCGGGTACCCTGGTGCAGGAGCTGGTAGAAGCTGTGCTGGGCGTTCGAGCCGGGCTCGCCCCACAGCACGGGCGCGGTCGGCACGCTGACCGGGCTGCCGTCGCGCCGCACCCCCTTGCCGTTGGACTCCATGTGGAGCTGCTGCAGGTATGCCGGAAAGCGTGCCAGGCGGCTGTCGTAGGGCAGCACGGCGAGGCTTTCGCAGCCGAGAAAGCCGGTGTTCCAGGCGCTCAACAGCCCCAGCAGCATCGGCAGGTTCGCCTCCGGCGGCGCGTCGCGGAAGTGGCGGTCCATGGCGCGGGCGCCGGCGAGCAGCGCACGGAAGTTGTCCATGCCGACGGCCAGCGCGATGGACAGCCCGACCGCGGACCACAACGAGTAGCGGCCGCCGACGAAGTCCCAGAAACCGAAGCGGTTGGTCGGCGAGATGCCGAAGGCGTCCATCGCCTCATGGTTGGTGGACACGCCGACAAAGTGAGTGCGCACGGCCTCGTCGCCGAGGCGCTCGACCAGCCATTCGCGCGCCGCCTGCGCGTTGGTGAGCGTCTCGAGCGTGGTGAAGGTCTTGGAACAGATCACGAACAGCGTGGTGCCGGCCTGCACCCGGGACAGCACGTCGCCCAGCCCCACGCCGTCGATGTTGGACACGCAGTGCACGCGCATGCCGGGCACGGCGTAGTTGGCGAGCGCCTCCACGGCCATGGCGATGCCGAGGTCGGAGCCGCCGATGCCGATGTTGACCACGTCGGTGAAGCGCTTGCCGGAGCCGTGGCCGGCGTACTGGCCCGAGTGCACGGCGCGCACGAAGGCGTCCATGCGGTCCAGCACCTCGTGCACGGCGGCGGTGGCATCGAAGTCGCCGTCGAAGTACGGATCGTCGCGGTCGGCGCGCAGCGCGACATGCAGCGCCGCCCGGTCCTCGGTGTTGTTGATGTGCTCGCCGGCGAACATGCGCTCGCGCATCGCCTCGACGCCGGTCTCCTCCGCCAGTCGCTGCAGCAGACGCAGGGTCTTCTTGCTCACGCGGTTGCGCGAGTAGTCGAGCAGCAGGCCCTCGGCCTCGACGGAGAACTTGGTGTAACGCTCGGGATCGCGCCGGAACAGCGCGCGCAGGTGGCGCTTCGCGATGTCGTCGCGATGGTGTTCCTTGAGCGCCCGCCACGCCTTGAGGCCCTTGGGCCAGTTCACCGACTTGTTCGCCATGCGCCGCGCTCCGTTTCCGGGGGCCAACGCCCCATCATCCGCGATGATCGTTACGGTAATAAGACAGGTACCAGTCCACGAAGCGCGCGATGCCCTCCTCGACCGGCGTTTGCGGCCGGTAGCCCACATCGTTGACCAGGGCCTCGACGTCCGCCCAGGTATCGGGCACGTCGCCGGGCTGCAGCGGCAACAGCTGCTTCTCGGCGGTCTTGCCGAGCTTCTCCTCCAGCACCTCGATGTAGCGCATCAGCTCGATCGGCCCCTGGTTGCCGATGTTGTAGATCCGGTAGGGCGCGAAGCTGGTGCCCGGGTCGGGGGCGTTGCTGTCCCAGTCGGGGTTCGGCGCAGCGACCTTGTCCAGGCAGCGCACCACGCCCTCGACGATGTCGTCGATGTAGGTGAAGTCGCGCCGGTGGTGGCCGTAGTTGAACACCTCGATGGGCTGGCCCTCGAGGATCGCCTTGGTGAACTTGAACAGCGCCATGTCCGGACGGCCCCAGGGACCGTACACGGTGAAGAACCTGAGCCCGGTGGTGGGCAAGCTGTAGAGCGCCGAGTAAGTGTGCGCCATGAGCTCGTTGGCTTTCTTGGTGGCGGCGTAGAAGGACAGCGGGTGGTCCACGTTCTGGTGCACGGAAAACGGCATCTTCGTATTGGCGCCGTACACCGAGCTGGTCGAGGCGTAGACCAGGTGCTCGACCTCGGCGTGGCGGCAGCCTTCGAGCAGGTTCGTCTGGCCGACCAGGTTGCTCTCGACGTAGGCCATCGGGTTCTCGATGGAATAGCGCACTCCGGCCTGCGCCGCGAGGTGCACCACCCGGTCGAACTTCCCGGTCTTGAACAGCTCGGTCATGCCACTGCGGTCGACCAGGTCGAGCTTCTGGAAACGCCAGTTGGAAAAGCCCTGCAACCGGCTCAGCCGGGCGCGCTTGAGGTTCGGGTCGTAGTACTCGTTGAGGTTGTCCATGCCGACCACCTCGTCGCCCCGCTCCAGCAGCTTCTTCGCCGTGTGGTTCCCGATGAACCCCGCTGCGCCTGTCACCAACACTTTCATGACTTCAAATCCTTTTTAAGGGCAGGGCTCTGGAAATGGGCAATGTCCCCATTACAGCCGGCCGTCGACGGCGTCGGCCGGCAGGATATGCTTGATGTCGTATACCACCGACGTGCCGGCGCCGAAGGCGCGCACCCCGGCGGCGCCCAGCGCGCGGAACTGGCGGTGGGACACGGCCAGCACCACGGCATCGTAGGCGCCTGCGGCCGGCTCCTCCACCGGCGTGATGCCGTACTCGGCGCGCGCCTCCTCCGGGTCCACCCACGGGTCATGCACGTCAACTTGCGCCCCGACGTCCTCCAGCTCGTGCACCAGGTCGACGACCTTGGTGTTGCGGATGTCGGGGCAGTTTTCCTTGAAGGTCAGGCCGAGCACCAGGATGCGGCTGCCGCGGACCTGGATACCGGCCCGCATCATCAGGCGCAGGATGCGGTCCGCCACGTACAGCGCCATGTTGTCGTTGATGCGCCGCCCCGCGAGGATCATTTCCGGGTTGTAACCGACTTCCTGGCTCTTGTGGGTCAGGTAATAGGGGTCCACGCCGATGCAGTGGCCGCCCACCAGCCCCGGCCGGAAGGGCAGGAAGTTCCACTTGGTGCCGGCGGCCTCCAGCACCTCCAGGGTGTCGATCCCGAGGCGGTTGAAGATCATCGCCAGCTCGTTGATCAGGGCGATGTTGACGTCGCGCTGGGTGTTCTCGATGACCTTGGCGGCCTCGGCGACGCGGATGGACGAGGCCTTGTAGGTGCCTGCCGTGATGACACTGGCGTACAGCGCGTCGACGAAGTCCGCCACTTCGGGGGTCGAGCCGGAGGTCACCTTGAGGATATTCTCGACGCGGTGCTCCTTGTCGCCCGGGTTGATGCGCTCCGGGCTGTAGCCGGCGAAGAAATCAACGTTGTACTTGAGCCCCGAGCCTTGCTCGATGAGGGGCACGCACACTTCCTCGGTGGCGCCCGGGTAAACCGTGGACTCGAAGATCACCGTGTCGCCGCGCTTCACCAGCTCGCCGAGGGTGCGGCTCGCACGCTTGAGCGGCGACAGGTCCGGAATCTTGGCGGAATCGATCGGCGTCGGTACGGTGACGACATAGACGTTGCACGCGGCAATCCCGCCCGGGTCGCTGGTAAAGGCGAGGTGTTTCGCCGCGGCGAGCTCCTCCGGCGAGGTCTCCAGCGTGGCGTCATGGCCCGATTCCAGCTCGGCGATGCGCGCGGCCTTCAGGTCGAAGCCGACGGTCTGGTGGCGGCGCCCGAACGCGACCGCCAGCGGCAGGCCGACGTATCCCAGGCCGACGATGCCGATCTTCACCTGGTCCATGGCGGGCAATTTCACTGCAGCAGGCTCCTCGGGTGGCAATGGGCCATTGTACGGCCGGCCCCGCCGGCGCCCAATACCAGGTTCACAGAACCGGCGATTCTTGGCGTGGATTGCCCGGCCGTCTATCATTGCGCCTTCGCGAACATCCCGGCGCGGGCCGCCC
>CBDDRR010000008.1:0-13827 GCA_965233095.1 uncultured bacterium | reverse complement strand
CGCAGGGCCTGCCTGCTGGCCTTCGGCCGGCTTCGGCTTGTCCTGGGCGGCGGCCTTGTCGCGCTGGCGATCCGTGTCGCGCGCCTTCTCCTGTGCGCGCTGGCGATCTTTTGCCTGCTCCTTGCCGGAGTCGTCGCCCTGGTCCCGCGCTCCGTCACGGTTCCGCTCGCGGTCCTGGTCCTTGCCGCGGCCGCGGCTGCGCCGGCCGGATTCGGGACGCTGGCGGTCACTGCGCTTGCGGCGATCGTCGTCGCGCTGTCGCGGCTTGCGACCGGACTCGGGCTTCTTGCGGTCCTCGCTGCGCGTTTCGGTCGCGGTGGCGGCCTTGTCCGCGCCAAGCCCGGCGAACCACGCCGCGAGGCGCTGCCACAGGCCGGGGCGGGCGGGGCGGGCGGGAGTCGCTTCTTCGTCCGGCCGCGTCGGGATTGGTGTCGCGGGCACGATGCCGGATACGGCCGGCTGCTCAACTTTGCGCGCAGGTTTGAGCCCCGGCGTGGCATCCTCCGGCGCTTCAGCCTCGGCCGGCGGCAGCTGGTAGCTGATGCCGGCGTTCTCGGGCAGGTTGGTGGCGTCGTCGCGCACCCGCCGGATATTGAAGTTGGGGGACTCGAGATGCTCGCGCGGCACGACGATGATGTGCACCCCGTCGCGCTGCTCGATCTCGCCCAGCCAGGCGCGCTTCTCGTTCAGCAGGTAAGTGCCGACATCCACCGGCACCTCCGCGATGATTCGCGAGCTGCGTTCCTTGCGGGCTTCCTCTCCGATCAGCCGCAGGATGGAGAGCGACAGCGACTCGACGCTGCGGATCGCGCCCCAGCCCTGGCAACGGGGACAGGTGATGTGGCTGGACTCGCCCAGCGACGGCCGCAGTCGCTGGCGCGACATTTCCAGCAGGCCGAAGCGCGAGATACGACCGATCTGGATACGCGCGCGGTCCATCTTCACCGCGTCGCGGAGCCGGTTCTCGACTTCGCGCTGGTTGCGCTGCGGGCCCATGTCGATGAAGTCGATGACGATCAGGCCGCCCAGGTCGCGAATGCGCAGCTGGCGCGCAATCTCGTCGGCCGCCTCGAGGTTGGTGTTGAGGGCGGTCATCTCGATGTCGTCGCCCTTGGTGGCGCGCGCCGAGTTGATGTCGATGGACAGCAGGGCCTCGGTGTGATCGATGACGACGCTGCCGCCGGACGGCAGCTCCACCACGTGCGAATACGCGCTCTCGATCTGGCTCTCGATCTGGAAACGCGTGAACAGCGGCACCGGGTCATCGTAGTACTTGAGCTTGCGCAGGTTGTGCGGCATCACCCGTTCCATGAACAGGCGCGCCTCCTCGTAGGTTTCGGCCTCGTCCACCAGGATCTCGCCGATCTCAGCCGAGAAATGATCGCGCAGCGCACGCAGGATGGCATTGCTCTCCTGGTAGATCAGGAACGGCGCGGGGCGCTCCACGGCGGTGCGCTTGATCGCTTCCCAGACCTGCAGCAGGGTATCGAGGTCCCACTGGAGTTCCTCGAGGTTGCGGCCCACGCCCGCGGTGCGCACGATCGCGCCCATGCCGTCCGGCACTTCGAGCCCGTCCATGGCTTCGCGCACCGCGTCGCGGTCGTCGCCCTGGATGCGGCGTGACACGCCGCCGGCCTTGGGGTTGTTCGGCATCAGTACCAGGAAACGGCCGGCAAGGCTGAGATAAGTCGTCAGCGCGGCGCCCTTGTTGCCGCGCTCGTCCTTCTCCACCTGGACGACGATCTCCTGGCCTTCGCGCAGCACGTCGCGGATGTTGACGCGCCCGCCGTTCTGGTCACCGCCGCGGAAGTACTCCGGAGAGATCTCCTTCAGCGGCAGGAACCCGTGGCGGTCGGCGCCGAACTCCACGAACGCAGCCTCGAGGCTCTGCTCGAGGCGCGTGATGCGGCCCTTGTAGATGTTTGCCTTACGCTGTTCCCGGGAGGGAATCTCGATGTCGAGGTCGTAGAGCTTCTGGCCGTCGACGACGGCCACACGCAACTCTTCGCGTTGAGTTGCGTTCACCAGCATTCTTTTCATGAATAGGAACTCGCAGATCCAGGTCGGCCGTGGGCCACCCGATGGCGGGGGCGCGCACGCGGACGCGGGGCAGGTTGGGGCGCGACGACGCGGCCCCGTGGTGCAGGGTCGGCAGTAAAACGATCAGGACCAAGTGCAAGATGCCGGTCATTCCGTCCGTGCCGGGCACCGCCCGCGGCCAGTTTTGCGCTCCGCTGTCCCGGGCAACCGTGTTGCGGAAGCAGGCGGGGGCGTCGGCCGAGCGATGGAAAGAAATTGCAAATGCATGCCGGCCAGCGGATGCTCCGCGACCGGCCCGTAACCAGCGGCAGCGAGTACGCCCGGATTGTCTTCCGATGCGGCGTGGTACGCGGCCCGTGACGTACTATAGCAACCGCTCGACCCCTCAGCAATCGCTAAGCCCCTGAATCCGGGAGGAGAATTTGGTTTCATCATCCGCCGGGAGCCGGCCGTCCGTGGAACTCGTCGGGATCGGCGAGGACGAAGCGGGGCAGCGGCTCGACAATTTCCTGCTCGCGCGCTTGAAGGGCGTGCCCAAGTCGCATGTCTACCGGCTGCTGCGCAAGGGCGAGGTGCGCGTCAACAAGGGCAGGGCGAAACCGGACTATCGGCTGGCGGCGGGGGACCAGGTGCGCCTGCCGCCGGTGCGCCGCCCCGAGCCCGGCGCGCCTACCGGGCGGGGACGCGCGGCCGGGCTGCAGCTGGAAAGCCGGATTCTGCACGAGGATGACCGGCTGATCGTGCTCGACAAGCCGACCGGCATTGCCGTGCATGGCGGCAGCGGGCTCTCGCACGGCGTCATCGAGGCGCTGCGCGCGGCCCGGCCCGACGCGCCTTACCTCGAGCTGGTGCACCGGCTGGACCGCGAGACCAGCGGCTGCCTGCTGGTCGCCAAGCGACGCAGCATGCTGCGCACCCTGCACGCGCTGCTGCGCGAGGGCAAGGTGGAGAAGCGCTACCTGGCGCTGGTGAAGGGGCGCTGGGAACTGGGCCAGGTGCGGCTGGAGGATCGCCTGCGCAAGACGGTGCGCGGCGGCGAGCGGATGGTCACCGTCGATGAAACCGGCAAGACGGCCGCGAGCGTGTTTCGCCCGGTGGAGATCGGCTCCGCGGCTTCGCTGCTCGAAGTCAGGATCATGACGGGGCGGACACACCAGATCCGCGTGCAGGCTGCGGAAGCCGGCCATCCGCTGGCCGGCGATGAGCGCTACGGCGACCGCGAGTACAACCAAAGGATGAAGACGCTGGGGCTGGAGCGGCTGTTCCTGCATGCCGCCTCGGTCGGCTGGGAGGATCCTGTCAGCGGCGAGTGGCGGATGTTCTCGGCGCCATTGCCGGATGACCTGCGGGAGGTGCTGTCGCAGCTGGAGACGCACCATGGCTAACCCGACCCGGCTGGTGGTGTTCGACTGGGACGGCACGCTGATGGATTCGACCGGGCAGATCATTGCCGCGGCGTCCGGCGCCATCGAACAGCTGGGGTTGCCGTCGCGGCCGCCGGAGGCCATCCGCGACATCATCGGGCTGGGGCTGCGGGAGTCCTGGCACCGGCTGTTTCCGGAGCTGGCGCCGGACGGGTTCACGCCTTTCGTCGAGGCTTACCGCGACCATTTCTTTGCGCCGCAGCTGCAGACCGCGCGGCTCTTCGAGCGGGCGGAAGAGGTGATTGCCGAGCTTGCAGGCCGGGGTTTCCAGCTGGGCGTGGCGACTGGCAAGAGCCGCCGCGGGCTGGACCGCGACCTCGAGGCGACGGGCCTCGGCCGCTACATGGCAGGATCCCGCACCGCCGACGAGACCCGCTCGAAGCCGCATCCGGACATGCTGCTCGACCTCATGGCGGCGCTGGGGACGCCGTCGGAGGCGACGCTGATGGTGGGTGACACGGAGTGGGACCTGGAAATGGCGCGGCGTGCCGGCGTGCCGGCCGTCGCCGTCAGCTACGGCGCACATGCTCCCGAGCGGCTGCAGGCCCTGGCACCCATGGCCTGCATCGACCGGCTCGACGCGCTGCTCGGCTTGCTGGACTGAGGTCCGCGCAGTCCGGTCAAAGCACCGGCATGCCGAGCCGGCGCAATGCCTGCGCCAGCCAGATCAGCGGCAAGCCGATGAGCCCGGTGGGGTCCTGGCTGTCGATCCGCTCGAACAGCGCAATGCCGAGTCCCTCAGCGCGGAAGCTGCCGGCGCAGTCCTGGGGGTTGTCGCGCGCCACGTAGTTGCTGATCTCCGCCGGGGCCAGCGGACGAAACACGACGCGGGTGATGTCGATATGTTCCTCGGCCTCGCCAGGTTGCTTACCGCTCAGCACGCACACGCCGGTCAGGAATTCGACGTGGCGGCCCGCGGACAGCGTCAGCTGCTCGATGGCCCGTTGCGGGTCGCCCGGTTTGCCGAGGATCTCGTCGCCCCGCACCGCCACCTGGTCCGAGCCGATCACGATGGCGTCCGGGTGGCGCGCGAGCACCGCACCGGCCTTGGCGCGCGCCAGCCGCATGACGGCCTCGGCGGGCGCCTCGCCGGCTCCGATGGCCTCGTCCACAGCCGGCACTTCCTGGATGAACGGCAGCCCGAGGCGCTCCAGCAGGGCGCGCCGATAGCGCGAGCCGGAAGCCAGCACCAGCGTCGGGCGGGCGGGCGCGGTGGCATCGTCGTGTGTCATGGCCGCTAGACTACCGCGCTCCGGGAGGGGGTAGCAAAACATTCCGGCTTTCAATGCTTTGACAGGAATCCCGCTACTCGATATTCTAGCCGGCTTATGTTCGACGAGCTTGACCGCCTGTTCGAGCCGCGGGCGCTGGCCGCGCGAGGCTGGCGGCTGAGCGCCGAGACGCCGCTTGCAGACTGGGCGCGACTGGCGGCGATCGAGCCCGAAGGCACGACGCCGGACACGATGGTCCGGATTGCGGTGGGCTGCCGCGAGGACGACAACGGCACGGCGGTGCTCGAGGGAGAAGTCACCGCGCGATTGCGTTGCATCTGCCAGCGCTGTCTCGAAGAGATGGAACTGGAGGTGCACGCACAGCCGAAGCTCATGTTCGGCGACGCAGAGGAGCTGGGAGCGGCTGCGCAGGCGGCGGGCTTCGAGCATTGCGAGCTGGAGCCCGGCGCAACGTTGCGGCACGTGCTCGAGGATGAAGCGCTGATGGCGGTGCCGGCATTCCCGGTTCACCAGCGCAGCGAGGATTGCGGCGCGCTGGCTGCGAAGCTGGCGGAGCTGGAGCCCGGCGAGGGCGGAGAGAGGTCGGCAAGCCCGTTCGCGGCGCTGGCCGAACTCAAGCGCAGGAACTGATTGACGGAGCAACGCCACCATGGCTGTACAGAAGAGCAGAAAGACCCCTTCGAAGCGCGGCATGCGTCGCTCGCACGACGCGCTCGGCACGCCGACGTTGTCGGTCGACCCGACCAGCGGCGAGACTCATCGTCGCCACCATGTCACCGCGGACGGCTACTACCGCGGCAAGAAGGTGATCGAGGTCGCCACGGTGGTCGACGAGGAATAGCAGCCGTCGGCCCGACCAGGCCGCGCGTCTCGTTCCGCACCATCGTCTCGGCCTGATGTCGACACCGCTGACCATCGCGATCGACGCCATGGGCGGGGACAGCGCGCCGGCTGTCCCGGTCCGGGCAACGCTCGAACTGCTGCGCCGTGAAACGGCGCTGCACGCCGTGCTGGTCGGTCTCCCGGAAGCAATCACGCCGCTGGTCGAGCACCGCTCGACGAGCCTGCGCGCGCGCGTCAGCATCCAGCCCGCCACCGAGATCGTCGGCATGGACGAGCCGCCGGCCGAGGCGCTGCGGCGCAAGCGCGACTCTTCCATGCGCGTCGCCATCAACCTGGTGAAGGACGGTCGCGCGGCGGCCTGCGTCAGCGCGGGCAACACCGGCGCGCTCATGGCCACCGCCAAGTTCGTTCTCAAGACCCTGCCGGGCGTGGATCGGCCGGCGATCCTCTCGGCGATCCCGGCGCTCGGCGGTCAGACGCTGATGCTCGATCTCGGCGCCAATGCCGTCTGCACGGCGCGACAGCTCTGCGAGTTCGCCGTGATGGGCGACATCGTCGCCTGCGACATGCACGGTGTCACGCAGCCCCGCATCGGCCTGCTCAACATCGGTACCGAGGACATCAAGGGCAGCAGCACCCTCAAGCAGGCACACCAGTGGCTGCGCGCCAGCGGCCTCAATTACGTTGGCTTCGTGGAAGGTACCGACATCATGTCCGGCAACGTCGACGTCGTGGTGACCGACGGTTTCACCGGCAACGTGGCGTTGAAGACCATCGAGGGCACCGCCCGGATGCTGGCGCAGGTGACGCGCGAGGAGATCAAGCGCAGCATCCTCAGCCGGGTCATGGCACTCGGCGCGGCACCCCTGTTCCGGTCGCTGGCGGCACGCGTCGACCCGCGGCGCTACAATGGCGCGAGTTTCGTCGGCCTGCAGGGCATCGTCATCAAGAGCCATGGCGGCGCCGACGAGACCGCCTTCGCGACCGCCATCGAGACTGCGGTGCTCGAGGCGCAACAGGGCGTGCCGACCCGCATCGGCCAGGTCATGGCGGAGCAGACTTTCCCGGAGCAGGCAGAATGATCTACTCGCGCATCATCGGCACCGGACGTTACCTGCCCGCCAGGGTGGTGACCAACGCCGACCTCGAGAAGATCATGGACACGACCGACGAGTGGATCCGCTCGCGCAGCGGCATCGAGCGTCGCCACGTGGCCGCCGAAGGCGAGGGCACGACCGACCTTTGCGAGCATGCGGCGCGCGCCGCGCTCGAGGCTGCCGGGGTGACTGCCGACGAGCTGGACATGATCGTGGTCGGTACGACCACCCCGGACCAGGTGTTTCCCAATGCCGGCGTGCTGTTGCAGGCGCGGCTGGGCGTGCACGGTTGTCCCGCGTTCAGCGTCGAGGCGGCCTGCACCAGTTTCATCTATGCGTTGGCGGTGGCCGACAAGTTCGTCCAGACGGGCGCTGTCCGGACTGCGCTGGTGGTCGGTGCCGAGACCATCACCCGCATGATCGACTGGAATGATCGCGCCACCGCGGTGCTGTTCGGCGATGGCGCGGGTGCCGTGGTGCTGCGGGCGGATTCCACGCCGGGCATCGTGTCGTCGCACCTGCATGCCGACGTCCAGTACAAGGACCTGCTCTATTTCCCCTCCGGCGTGGGCACGGGCATGAAGCCGGTCGGCGGCGACAACTCCATCCAGATGAAGGGCAACGAGGTGTTCAAGGTGGCTGTCAACACCCTCGGCCGAATCGTGGACGAGACGCTGCAGGTCAACGGCCTGCAGAAGCAGGACATCGATTGGCTGATTCCCCACCAGGCGAACATCCGCATCATCCAGGCCACCGCGAAGAAGCTCGACATGCCGATGGAGCGCGTGGTGCTCACCGTGCAGGACCACGGCAACACCTCGGCCGCCTCGGTGCCGATGGCCCTCGACGTGGCGGTCCGTGACGGCCGCATCAAGTCGGGCGACCTGCTGTTGCTGGAGGCTTTCGGTGGTGGCTTTACCTGGGGATCAGCGCTGGTACGCTGGTAGGCGAACCCGGCGGCGCGCCAGCTGCGCCGTCAGCCGGATGAGCACTGGCAGAGCGATCGCCCAGCACAGGCCGACCCCGACCCCGTACAGCCAGGCGGGAATATTGAGCTGCACGGCGCCCAGCCGCGCGCCCATCCAGTAAGAAAAGCCCCCGCCGAGCAGGCCGAAAACACCCGCCAGCGCCGGTCGCGGCCGCAGCCATGCCAGCGAGTGGCCGAGGGTGAGCGAGAAGGCCGCCCACAGGGTGACCAGCCAGAGGGGCGCCAGCGCCGCCGTGGGCCAGGGCGCGGCATAGCTGACGGCGCCGGTCAGGGACCAGGCACTGTCGATCAGCACGCCGGCCGTCGCGAACACCGCCATGGCGGCAAGATCGTAGCGGGGCCGGGCGGCCAGGCGCAGCTGGATGGACGCGAACAGCAGCAGTGCGACGGGGCCGGCCCAGGCCAGCCCGGCGGCCGCGCCGAAGACGGTCACGGCCCACACGATGTTGAAGCCGACCGCGTTGGCGGCGACGGGAAGCCACTGGGGGGCAGGCTGGGCGAGTGTGTTCATGTAAGCTTGTTCGCCAGGCGCCGCGGGGCGGATTCGGGGCGCATCACCAGGGAGGATTCCGGCCGATGAGCGACGACAAGCAGCAGTCCGACCAGTTCCACAGCTGGCGGCCCCATCCCTGGCACGGGCTGGAGCCCGGGCTCAATCCCCCGCTGGAAGTCAGGGCCTACATCGAAATCACGCCTTTCGACCTGGTGAAGTACGAGGTAGACAAGGCCTCCGGCTACACCATCGTCGACCGGCCGCAGCGCACCTCGGCGGCGCCGCCGGTGCTTTATGGCTTCATTCCGCAGACCTACTGCGACGAGCGCGTGCGGCGGCTGACCCCCGGGGCGAAGCGCGCGGACGGCGACCCGCTCGACATCTGCGTGATCAGCGAGCGCCAGATCGAGCGGGGGGACATCCTGCTGAATTCGCTCGTCATCGGCGGCATCCAGATGATCGACGGCGGCGAGGCCGACGACAAGATCATCGCCGTGCTTCGCAACGACAATATCTGGAGCGAGGCCAAAGACATCGGCGACATTCCCCACGTCATGATCCAGCGCCTGCAGCACTATTTCAGCACCTACAAGATGGGACCCAACATGACGTCCGGCGTCGAAATCACCGCGACGTACGGGCGCGATCACGCCGCCAAGGTCGTCACGGCGGCAATTCGCGACTACCAGGATGTGTTCGGCGCGAGCCGTCGGGCCTGGGAGAAACTCGAGGAGCGGCTGATGCACACCGGCGAGGACGCCGACCCCGCCGCGGAATAGGCGCCCGGTCACGCGGTGCTCAGCCGCCGAGCTCCTCGTACAGGGCGATGAACTCCTCGGTCAGCTTGTGGCGCGGCGCGAGATGGACCAGCGGCACGCATTGCTCGTGGGATTCGCGCATCTTCACGCTTGAAGACAGCTTTGTCGCGAGCACCGGCAGGCCTTCTTCGCGCAGTTCGTCGACCAGCCTCTGCGGCAGGTTGGCGCGCGACAGGAACTGGTTGATGACGATGCCCTCGACATGCAGGTCGGGGTTGTGGTCGGCGCGGGTTTCCTCGACGTTCTCCAGCAGCGTGTACAGCGCGCGACGCGAGAAATCGTCGCAGTCGAAGGGGATCAGGCAGGCGTCGGCGGCGATCAGCGCCGACAGCGTGTAGAAGTTGTAGGCGGGCGGCGTGTCTATATAGATCGCGTCGAACTGCTCGGAAAGCTTCTCCAGCAGTTCCCGGAGCTTGTAGATCTTGTGACGTGCCTCCAGCTTGGCCTGCAGTTCGGCAAGCTCCGGCGACGATGCGAGCACGTGCAGACCCTCGTATTCGGTGGGCGTGACGTAGCGCAAGGGGTCGCGCGGCAGGATACGGATGGCGAGCGAGTCGCTGAAGAAGGCGGCCACGTCGCCGGGCGTCGTTTCCCATGCGTCGCCGAGCAGGTACTGGCTGGAGTTGCCCTGCGGATCGAGGTCGACGACCAGCGTGTCGCGCCCTCGGGCCGCGCTGATGGCGGCGAGGTTGGCGGTGATGCTGGACTTGCCGACACCGCCCTTCTGGTTGAAGATCACCCGCCGCATGAAGCGCGCCCTAGAGGAGCTTCTGCGTCACGCCTTGCTCGCGGTCGCGCTCGCGGCGGCGCGCGGCGCGTTCGCGAAGCTGCGTCTCGCGATCGCCGAGCTTGTTCTTGCGCGCTTCGGCGCTGCGCCGCAGGCGGAATCCGGAATCGTACTTGCGCCGGTACTCGCAGAAATCCTGGTAGGCCTCGATTTCATGCTTCAGCTCGCGGAACGCCAGTTCGATCATGATGGCGTCGTCGAGGAAGCCGAGACCCGGAATGTGGTCGGGTATCAGGTCCTCCGGATCGCAGAAGTAGACCAGCGCCGAGAGCACGCGCTCCCTTTCGGCTGCGCTCATGCGCCATTCCTTGTCCTCGATCATGGCCACCATGGCGCGCAGGCGCTCGATGCGCTCGCCCACGTAGACCGGCACGCGCGTGGCGCTGATGTCGGTGAACAGCATCCGGGCGGCATCGAGGATCTCGGCTTCATCCGCATCGCGGACCGTGCGGCGCGCCTTGCGCATTGCCTCGCGGAAATGCTTCACATCCTTGGCGCTGAGTTCGAAAGATATTCTTAGGCTCATGGAGCGGCTCCGCGGGCGGAAGCAGGAAGCCTAAGGGCCGCCTGCGGGAGCGTCAACCAGCCGTCCGGCCTGCCGGCGTGGCTTCGGCCCGATTGGCAGGTAAAATAGCGGCCATGCGTGCCGGTCGACCGGCGATAAGGGCATGTTGATGGCGATACTTCGATTCCTTTCCGTGATGCTTGCGCTGCTCGGCCCCGGCAGCGGGGCCCTGGCGGCGACTTTCATCCTGCCGCCCGAGGGTACCGACCTGGTGGGTGTGCCGAGCTGGGTGCACACGCGCTACGAGGACACGCTGATGGACGTGGCCCGCGACTACAGCGTCGGTTACACCGAGCTCAAGCGGGCCAATCCCGGTGTGGACACATGGATTCCAGGGGTTGGCACCGGCGTGCTGCTGCCGACACGCTACGTGCTGCCGCCCGCGCCGCGGGAGGGCATCGTCATCAATCTGCCCGAGTACCGGCTCTACTACTTTCCCAAGCCGGAGAAGGGCGAGCGGGCGCAGGTGGTCACTTATCCGATCAGTATCGGCAAGATGGACTGGGACACGCCCATCGGCCGCCATCGCATCATCAGCAAGGCCAGCAATCCGTCCTGGTATCCGCCGGAGTCCATCCGCGAGGATCACGCCAAGCGCGGCAGCATCCTGCCGCGCGTCGTGCCGCCCGGGCCGGATAATCCGCTCGGTGCCTACGCCATGCGGCTCAACCTGACTTCGTACCTGATTCACGGCACCAACAACCCGGACGGCGTCGGCATGCGCGTGACTTCAGGCTGCATTCGCATGTTCCCGGAGCACATCGAGCGGATCTTCCCGACGGTTGAGGTCGGTACCACCGTGCACATCATCAGCGAGCCGATCAAGGTCGGCTGGGCGGCGGACACGCTCTATGTGGAGGTACATCCGCCGCTCGAGGAGGAGAGCGAGTCACAGCTGCGGATGCGCTTCACCTCGCTGCTGCGGGAGGCCGCTCAGCTGCGTGGACTGGAGATCGACTGGCCGGGCGCGGACGCGATTTTCGCTGCCGCCACCGGCGTGCCGACGGAAGTGCCGGTGCGCCCGGTGACGGTGGCGTCGCAGCCGTGAAGGTAGACACTCCCTATTAACGCGACCGTTAATGGGGAGTGTCCCCTTTTCTGTTCCCCAAAAGAAAAGGCCGCAGCATGCTGCGGCCTTTTCATTGGAGCGGGCTGGGTCCTTACTTGGACATGCCGCGCTGGAACATGCGCTCGATGCGGTCCGTGTTGGCGGCGCAGCAGGCCTGGGCCTCGCTGGCGGCCTGGGCGGCGCGGCTGGCGGTGCTCTGGGCGTTGGCAGCAACGCTCTTCGCTTCGTCGGCGGCGGCGCGGGCAGCGTCGGCGGTGGTCTTGGCGGCGCGGGCCTCGCTCAGGGCCTGCTCGGCCGTGGTGCGGACAGCGTCCAGGTCGGTCGTGGCACAGCCACCCATCACGCCCAGCGCGATGACGGCAACGCCGGCATACAGGAAGTTCTTCTTCATGGATTTAAATCCCCTGGTGATCACAATGATTTTTCGCGGTTTTTCGCATGCGGAAAGACGGCTGATTCATTCTGCCGTTACATAATTGCCGGTGCATATTACAAAATCTGGCTTTTTAAATCAAGCAGCTAGCTTGTCGGGAGCACGCCGGGGGGGCCTGCGTCGGCCGGCTTGCCAGAGGATCCGGAGGAGGGACTTGCCGCCGGCGCCTGACTGTATATAATCGCATGTACTGTTCATCCTTACAGAGGCACCGGACATGCGAGACAAGCTCACTGCGCGACAGCGCCAGGTCCTCGACCTGGTGCGCGAGAACATCGAGGACTCCGGCATGCCCCCGACCCGGGCGGAGATCGCCACGGCGCTGGGCTTCCGTTCCGCGAATGCCGCCGAAGAGCACCTGCGGGCGCTGGCCCGCAAGGGCGTCATCGAGCTGGTGCCGGGCGCGTCGCGCGGCATCCGCCTGAAGGAGCCGTCGCGCGAGGCCGAGGGACTGCCGCTGGTCGGGCGGGTCGCGGCCGGCCGGCCGATCCTCGCCGAGGAGCACATCCAGGGCCGCTACCAGATCGATCCGGCGCTGTTCCGGCCGCGCCCGCACTACCTGCTCCAGGTTCATGGCATGAGCATGAAGAACGCCGGCATCCTCGATGGCGACCTGGTCGCGGTCCACCGCACCCCGGAAGTGCGCAGCCGGCAGATCGTGGTCGCCCGGCTGGACGACGAGGTGACCGTGAAGCGCTACCGGCAGGAAGGCAAGATCGTGTGGCTGATGCCGGAAAATGCCGATTTCGAGCCGATCCGCATCGATCTCGCCGAACAGGCCGTCATCATCGAGGGCGTCGTCGTGGGGGTGGTGCGCAAGGACCTGGCCCCGCGGAACTGACGCGTCGTCATGAGCGAGTCGCTGCACGCGCTGCTGGACGATCCGCGGCTCTGGCGGGCCGGGCGCCGGGGTCGCCATTGGCCGACCCTGCCGAGCGGCCACCCGCCGCTCGATGCGCTGCTGCCCGGTGGCGGCTGGCCCGCGGACCGGCTCACGGAAATCGCAGTCGAGCGCTGGGGCAGCGGCGAACTCGCGCTGCTCATGCCGTTGCTGGCGCGCCTTTCCCGCGCCGACGCGGCCGGTGCGACCGGCTGGATCGCCTGGATCGCGCCGCCGTTCCTGCCCTATGCGCCGGCTTTCGCGGCGGCCGGCGTCGATCTGGCGCAGCTGCTGCTGGTGCGCGCGCGCGACGATGCCGAGACGCTCTGGGCTGCGGAGCAGGCCCTGCATTCCGGCGCTTGCCGGCTCGTGCTGGCCTGGGCCGGCCGGGCCGACGGGCGCTGCCTCAGGCGCCTGCAACTGGCGGCGGAGAGCAGCCGCACGCCGCTGATCCTGTTTCGTCCGCCCGCAACACTCGCCGCGCCGTCACCGGCTGCATTGCGGCTCAGCCTGGACGCAGGCGCGGGGGACGCCTGCCTGCGACTCGTCAAGCATCGCGGCGGCAGGCCGCGTTCTCTGCCGCTCGCCGCTCTGCCCGGACGATGAACCGGGCGGCGGCGCAAGCAAGCCCGGCGCCCGCCGGGCCCTCGGCGACCCCGGCTTCCGGGCAGCTCGCGGGGCGTCCGCCGGCGCAGCCGTTGTGGCTCTGCCTGGGGCTGCCGCAATTGCCGCTGGAAGTGCGCAGCGGCGGCTGCGGCGACGAGGACGCCCGGGTGATCGTCGATCGCGTCGGGCGGGTGGTGCAGGCCAACGCGCCGGCCGCGGACAGCGGCGTGGCCCCCGGCCTGCCTCTGAACGCCGCGCTGGCGTTGTGCCCGGGACTGGTCGCGCTGGCAAGGGACGAGGCCGCCGAGCAGGCGGCCCTCGAGCGTCTCGCGGCCTGGGCGGGCGCATTCACCTCGCTGGTCAGCCTGGCGCCGCCCGCCGCCCTGCTGCTCGAAGTGCAGGGCAGCCTGCGCCTGTTCGGCGGACTCGAGGCCTTGCGGCGCAGGATTCGCGAGGCGTTGCGCGCCACCGGCCATGAAGGTCGCGAGGCCGTGGCGCCGACGCCGCTGGCGGCGCTGTGGCTGGCGCGCGCGGGTCGCGCGGAAGCCGTGA
>CBDDRR010000007.1:0-6672 GCA_965233095.1 uncultured bacterium | reverse complement strand
CGTCGCGTTGGCTCATCGGGGCTTGCCGACGCCGGCCAGGACCTCGACCTGGCGGCACCAGTTGCCTGGGAACGCGGCCGCCGCAAGCACGCCGATTACCACGCCCGCGCCGTTTGCCGCCATGTCCAGCCACTCGCCGGAACGTGCGCCCGTCAGGGTGGCCTGGGCCAGCTCGATGGCGGCGCCCAGCGCCAGCAGCCCCAGCGCGACGTGCGGCCAGCGACGGCGACCCGCGGCGCCCATGAACAGGAAGGCCAGCGCGCCATAGGCCGCAAAGTGCATCAGCTTGTCCGACACCCCGGCACTGACGTCCGGCAGGCTCGGCAGCAGGCTGCCGACCGCCACGCCGAGCACCAGCAGCCAGCCGAGCGCAAACCACGCCGCGCGGTAGCGGGGCAATTCCTCAGGGCCCATCGTCGCGAATGACGTCGGCCCCGGGCGGCGGCGTGAACTGGAACAGTGCCGGATCCAGCGGGATGTTGACCTGCAGCGCGGAAAAACGGATCACCGTGGTCTGGCCGAGCGCGTCGATCAATTCCATGGAGCCCAGCCGACCGTCCTGGAAGCCCACCCGCACCCCGGAAAAATCGGCTGCCGAGGAGATCGGCACAAGTTCCACCCAGTCGACGCCGTCCTCGTGGTACGCGGCGCCGATCGTGAACGAATCGTCGATGTTGCCGTCACCCGACAGCAGCAGGGCCGGCGTACTCGACAGCCCGTCGTCCAGGCGCCGGACCGTAGCCTGCTCCAGGTCCGGGTCGAACAGCCACAGGTGCTCACCGTCCGCGACCACCAGCTGGGGTGCCGGGCGAGTGTAGTCCCAGCGGAAGCGCTGCGGCCGATGCAGGTAGAACATGCCCTCGCTCACCTGGGCGCGATCGCTGTCGACCTCGAGCAGCACCTGGCTGAAGCGCGCCTCGAGGGTCACCGTCTCGGCGAGGAAGGCCCGCAGCAACGCCGGCGCCACGGCGTCGGCCTCCACCTCGGCGGCCGCGGCCGGCAGCGCCGCAATAAGCCATGCGGCCGTGAGGACAGGCAGAAACAAGAGACGATGCATCATGAACACTCCGGGTTGGACAGCGCTGCGGCGGGAAAGCTCCCGTGCTCAGTCCTGGGGGGGCGGCGGCGCCAGCACCTCGCGGCTGCCGTTCGACTGCAGGGGTCCGACCAGGCCGGCTTCCTCCATGGTCTCGACCAGGCGCGCCGCGCGGTTGTAGCCGATCTTGAGTCGACGCTGTACGCCGGAGATCGAGGCTTTGCGGGTCTCGGTCACGATGCGCACCGCTTCGTCATACAAGGGATCCTGCTCACCGTCATCTGCGCTCTCGCCGCCGAACTGCGACGACAGGCCGGGGATTGCCTGCGACGGACCCTCGAGCACCTCGTCGAGGTAGACGGGCGCCCCGGAAGCCTTCAGGTGCTTCACCACGCGGTGCACCTCGGCGTCGGACACGAAGGCGCCGTGCACCCGCTGTGGCACGCCGGTGCCGGGCGGCAGGTACAGCATGTCGCCATGACCGAGCAGGCTCTCGGCGCCCATCTGGTCGAGGATGGTGCGCGAGTCCACCTTGGCCGACACCTGGAAGGCGATGCGCGACGGGATGTTGGCCTTGATCAGGCCGGTGATGACGTCCACCGAGGGCCGCTGCGTGGCCAGGATCAGGTGAATGCCGGAGGCGCGCGCCTTCTGCGCAAGGCGCGCGATCAGCTCCTCGACCTTCTTGCCGACCACCATCATCATGTCGGCGAGCTCGTCCACCACCACCACCACGAAGGGCAACGGCTCCAGCAGCGGCGCCTCGACGCCCTCGACGTGTTCCTCGGGCTTGAAGAAGGGATCGCGCAGCGGCTCGCCGCGCTGCTCGGCGTCCTTCACCTTGCGGTTGAAGCCGCCGATGTTGCGCACCCCGAGGGTGGCCATGAGACGGTAGCGCCGCTCCATCTCGCCCACGCACCAGCGCAGCGCGTTGGCCGCTTCCTTCATGTCCGTTACCACGGGCGCCAGCAGGTGCGGGATTCCCTCGTAGACCGACAGCTCCAGCATCTTGGGATCGACCATGATCAGCCGCACCTGGTCCGGCGGCGCCTTGTAGAGCAGCGACAGCACCATGGCATTGATGGCCACCGACTTGCCGGACCCGGTGGTGCCGGCGATCAGCAGGTGCGGCATGCGCGCCAGGTCGGCGACCACCGGCAGGCCGCCGATGTCCTTGCCGAGCGCCAGCGCCAGCGGCGACTTCATCTCGTCGTAGGCGCGCGAGGTGAGAATCTCCCCCAGCGTGACCAGCTCGCGGGACTCGTTGGGAATCTCGAGTCCGACGGTGGGCTTGCCGGGAATGACCTCGACGACGCGCACGGCGATGGCCGACAGCGCTCGCGCGAGATCCTTGGCGAGGTTGCTGATCTGGCTGACCTTGACCCCCGGCGCCGGCGCCAGCTCGAAGCGCGTCACGACCGGGCCGGGATGCACCGCGACGACTTCCACCTCGACGCCGAAGTCCCGCAGCTTGAGCTCCACCAGCCGCGACATCGCCTCAAGCGCGTCGTCGGAGTAACCGCCCACCTTTGGCGGCGCCTCATCGAGCAGCCCGAGCGGCGGGATCTCGCCGGGCGCCGGCGTGCCGAACAACGGCGCCTGCCGCTCCTTCTCGACTCGCTCGCTGCGCTCCACTGGCGCAATCACAGGCTCGATGCGCGGCGGCGCCTTGCGCACCACGGTCCTGCGCTCGACGGATTCCTGCCGCGCCAGGGCAGCCTTGCGGCCTTCCATCCGGTCACGCACGGACTCGATGGTCCGCTGGACCCAGGCAATGATCGCGAGGGTGACCCGGCCGACACGGTCCATGATCGCCAGCCAGGAGACCCCGGTGAACAGCGACACGCCGGCCAGCCAGAGGGCCAGCAACAGCAGCGTCGCGCCGAGAAAGCTCAGGAAGGAAGCAAGCCCGAGGCCGGCCAGCTGGCCGACAATGCCGCCGGCGCTCTCCGGAAGGCCTGCGCCGGAAAAATGCAGGGTCGCGAGACCACAGCTGGTGGCGAGCATCACCAGGAAGCCGCCGATCCGCAGCCCGATTACCCGGCCCGACGGCGGTGCGGCCTCAGCGCGGCTCTTGAGCGCGAACCAGCCCGCGCCCGCCAGCAGCACGGGAAACAGGTAGGCCGGATGGCCGAACAGCACATTGAGAAAGCTGGCAATCCAGGCACCGGCCGGGCCGGCGGCATTGCTCACGCCGCGTCCCGCGCCGGTCGAATTGAAGCCCGGGTCGGCGGGATCGTAGCTCGCCAGCGCCCACAGCAGGATCAACGCCAGCGCGAACCCCACCCACAGCACGCCCTCGCGGGCTGCCCGCCCGACGGACAGTCCCATGAGTTGCGGCTTGCTCCCACTCGCTTTTGCCAATCTATGAATCCACGCGAACTAAGGTCGCCAAGTAACTGTTTTTACAATTGCACACGCTACTTGAAAAGCGCGGGATGGACAACCTCGCCGGCGTCGACATTGATGCCCTTCTGCAACGACGGCACCTCTCGCCAGTTGCCGGCAGCGAGCCGCGCGGCATAGGGCGCAATGGCCGCGGACAGCGCCTGCGACGAGGTGCGCGGCACCGCCCCCGGCATGTTGGTGACGGTGAAATGCACCACGCCGTGCTCGATGTAGGTGGGGTCGGTCCAGGTAGTCGGGCGGGTGGTCTCGATACAACCGCCCTGGTCCACCGAGATGTCGGCGATCACGCTGCCCGGCTGCATCGCCCGGACCATCTCCTCGCTGACCACGTGCGGCGCGCGCTCGCCGGTGACAAGCACCGAGCCCACCACGATGTCGGCCTCGGCCACGGCCCGGGCGACGTCCGCCGAGTGCGGGTACAGGCCGGTGACGTTCGCGCCGATTGCCCGCGCGGCCACGAGCTTGTCGCGGTCCATGTCGAACACCGTGACCTCGGCGCCCAGCCCGGCGGCCACGATGGCGGAGTTGCTGCCCGCCACCCCGCCTCCGAGGATCACGACCTTGCCGCGCTTCGCCGCCGGCACGCCGCCCAGCAGGATGCCTTTGCCGCCATTCGGCTGGTGCAGCAGGTTCGTGGCGACCTGCATGGAAAGGCGCCCGGCGATGTCGCTCATCGGCGCGAGCAGCGGCAACCGGCCCTGCGCGTCCTCGACAGTCTCGAATGCCACGGCGGTGCAGCCGATTTCACAGAGGCGGCGGGTCAGCTCGGGCAAGGCCGCGAGATGCAGGTAGCAGAACAACAGGTGGTCCTTGCGGATGTGCGCGAGGTCGCCGTCCACCGGCTCCTTGACCTTGACGACCATCTCCGCGCGGCCGTAGACCTCCGCGGCATTTGCCAGCACATCGACGCCGACGGCGCGGAAATCGTCGTCGCCATAGCCGCTCTTTACGCCGGCGGAAGCTTCGATGAACACCTCGTGGCCGGCGCGCACGAGCTCGGCGCAGGCGGAGGGAATAAGGCCGACCCGGCCCTCGAGGGGCTTGATCTCACGCGGCACACCGATACGCATAATCGCTCCTCGAAAGCTGCAAAACGGCCGCCCCGGGACGCTTTGCCGGAGCCTGCCGCTTCTCATAACATAGGTGAACTGGCACAGACTGACTAAAAGGCTGAATTATACATGAGCGACCCCAAGCACTGCCGCGTGCTGATCCTCGGCTCAGGCCCCGCCGGCTACAGCGCCGCCGTGTACGCCGCGCGCGCCAATCTCAAGCCGGTGCTGGTCACGGGCGTCGAGCAGGGCGGCCAGCTGATGACCACCACCGACGTGGACAACTGGCCGGGCGACGACGCCGGCGTGCAGGGTCCGGAGCTCATGGAGCGCATGCGGCGCCACGCAGAGCGCTTCGAGACCGAGATCGTCTTCGACCACATCCATTCGGTCGACCTGAAGCGCCGCCCCTTTTCCCTCGAGGGCGACAGCGGCCACTACACCTGCGATGCGCTGATCATCGCCACCGGCGCCAGCGCTCGCTATCTCGGCCTGCCCTCGGAGGAAAAGTTCAAGGGGCGCGGGGTTTCGGCCTGCGCGACCTGCGACGGCTTCTTCTATCGCGGCCAGCCGGTGGCCGTGATCGGCGGAGGCAACACCGCCGTGGAGGAGGCCCTGTACCTTTCCAACATCGCCTCGCACGTGACGCTCGTGCACCGGCGCGATGCACTGCGCGCCGAGAAGATCATGCAGCAGAAGCTGTTCTCCAAGGCCGGGCCGGGCGGCAACGTCACCCTGCTCTGGGACCACGTGGTGGACGAAGCGCTCGGTGACGACAGCGGACTGACGGGCGTGCGCGTCCGCAGCACCAAGGAATCGTCGAAGACCCGGGACCTGGCGGTCACCGGCATGTTCGTGGCCATCGGCCACACGCCCAACACGGGAATCTTCGCGGGCCAACTCGACATGGAACACGGCTACATCCAGGTGGCCGGCAGCGGCCGCGGCAACGCCACCGCCACCAGCGTGCCCGGCGTGTTCGCGGCCGGCGACGTCTCCGACCCCATTTACCGGCAGGCGGTCACGTCGGCCGGCTCGGGCTGCATGGCGGCGCTCGACGCCGAGCGCTGGCTGGAAACCGCGGGGCTAGCACCGGCGGCGGAGGTCGCGAAGGCGGTCTGAGGCGCAACCGTGATGCCGGTGCGCAGACTGTCGTCGCTGGCCGAAGTGCCGCGCGCCGCGTGGAACGCCCTCCAGCTTGCGGACAATCCCTTTCTGGACTGGGCGTACCTCGAAGGGCTGGAGCGCACCGGCGCGGTCGGCGAAGACGAAGGCTGGCAACCCTGCCACCTGGTGATCGAGGAATCCGGGCAACTGCGCGCCGCCCTGCCCCTCTATCTCAAGGCGCATTCCTGGGGTGAGTTCGTGTTCGACTTCGCCTGGGCGGACGCCTACCACCGCGCCGGCATCCCCTATTACCCGAAGCTGGTCGCCGCGGTGCCGTTCACGCCGGTGCCTGGTGCGCGCATTCTGACCGCCCCGGGCGTGGACGCCGGGCACGCCGGGCACGCGCTCATCGAGGCCGCTCGCGAACTGGCCGGGCAGACCGGGGCCTCGTCGCTGCACCTGCTGCTGCCGGAGGAAAGCCAGTTGCCGCTGCTGGCGGACGCCGGACTGAGCCTGCGCCAGGACTGCCAGTTTCACTGGTTCGACGAGGGCTACGGCGATTTCGAAGGCTTCCTTGGCGCACTCACCGCCGAGAAGCGCAAGAAGTTCCGGCGCGAACGACGCCGCGTGCTCGAGCAGGGCATCCGCTTCGAGTGGCTGGCCGGCACGGAAATCGATGACGCGCTGTTTCACGAGCTGTATCGCTTCTATGCCTCGAGCTTCCTGCGCCGCGGGATGGAGCCCTACTTTCCACCGGCCTTCTGGGCCGGGCTGCTCGGCGACATGCCGCAGAGCATCCGCGTGGTGCTGGCGCGCCGCGGCACGCAGGCGGTCGCCGCCGCCATTTTTTCCTCGGCGGCGGCGTGCTGTATGGACGTTACTGGGGCTGCGACGAGGACTATCACAGCCTGCATTTCGAAACTTGTTTCTACCAGGGCATCGAGCTTGCGCTGGCCGAGGGCTGCCGGCGCTTCGAGCCCGGCGCGCAGGGCGAGCACAAGCTGCGCCGCGGTTTCCGGCCCGTGCCGACCTGGTCGGGGCACTGGCTTGCGAACCCGGCGTTCGCAC
>CBDDRR010000006.1:0-3044 GCA_965233095.1 uncultured bacterium | reverse complement strand
AACCTCGCGCCGCGGCATGGCGGGGAAATGCGTCCACAGCGGCTCGGCGATGATGTCGCCGACCGTCATGCGGGGGTTCAGCGAGGCCAGCGGGTCCTGGAAGATCACCTGCATGTCGCGGCGATGGATGCGCATCGCCTTCTTGTCCTTGGCGGTGATGTCCTCGCCGAGCAGGCACACGCGGCCCGTGGTCGCCGGCACCAGTCGCAGCACGGCACGAGCCAGGGTGGACTTGCCCTAGCCCGACTCACCCACCACGCCGAGCGTCTCTCCAGGGCGCAGATCAAGGTTGACGCCATCCACCGCCTTGAGGATCCGCGGCGTGGCGAACATGGTCTCGGGCGCAAGCCGGAAATGCACCCGCAGGTCATCGACCTCGAGCAGCGGCGCCGCCGTGTAATCCGGTTCACGGCGCGCGGGCGCCGCCTCGGACGCGGCCGCCTGCTCCGCCTTGGCCTCGCCGCCCGCGGCCGCCGCCGCGTCCAGCGAGGCCAGGCGGGTGATCTCCGCCCGGTCGAGCCGCGGCACGGCGGCCAGCAACGCCCGGGTGTAGGCATGCCGGGGCCGATAGAAGATATCGTCCACCGGCCCGGACTCCTTCTCCTCGCCGCCATGCATCACCAGCACGCGGTCGCACAGCCCGGCCACGACGCCGAGATCGTGGGTGATGAGGATGATGGAAGTGCCGAAATCGCGGCGGACGTCGCGCATCAGCTCGAGGATCTGCGCCTGCACCGTGACGTCTAGCGCGGTGGTCGGCTCATCGGCGATCAGCAGGTCCGGCCGGCACAGCATGGCCGAGGCAATCATCACCCGCTGACGCATGCCGCCGGAGAACTCGTGCGGGTACATGTCGACGCGCTTGTCGGCCTCCGGAATGTGCACCTTTTCGAGCAGCTCGATGCAGCGCGCGCGGGTCTGCTTGCGGCCGAGCTTTTCGTGGTGCGCCAGCACCTGTGACATCTGCTGGAACACGGTCATGTACGGGTTGAGCGAGGTCATCGGGTCCTGGAAGATCATGCCGATGCGCCGCCCGCGGATCTTGCGCAGCGCCTTGATGGGCATGCCGATGAGTTGCTGGCCGTCGAAGCGCGCCGCGCCGTCGGCGCGGCCGTTGGAGGCCAGCAGGCCGATCAGGCTCATCATGGACTGGCTCTTGCCGGAGCCCGACTCGCCGACTATGCCGAGCGTCTCGCCGCGCTCCAGGGAGAAGCCGAGATCGCGCACGGCGTGCACCTCGCCGTCCGGCGTGTGGAAGCGCACGTTGAGCTTGTCGACCTCGAGCAGCGCCATCAGCGGTCCTTCGGGTCCAGCGCGTCGCGCAGGCCGTCGCCGACGAAATTGAAGCAGAACAAGGTCAGCGCCAGGAACACCGCCGGGAAGACCAGCATCCACGGCGCGGTGCCCATCTCCTGCGCGCCCTCGTTGACCAGCGCGCCCCAGGAGGTCATCGGTTCCTGCACGCCGAGGCCGAGGAAGCTCAGGAAGCTCTCCACCAGGATCACCTGCGGGATGGTCAGCGTAACGTAGACGACCACCACACCGAGCAGGTTGGGGACGATGTGGCGGCGGATGATGTTGAAGGTCGACACGCCCTGCGCCTCGGCCGCCTCGACGAATTCCTTGTGCTTCAGCGACAGGGTCTGGCCGCGCACGATGCGCGCCATGTCGAGCCAGTTGATCGCTCCGATGGCGACGAAGATGAGGATGATGTTGCGCCCGAAGAACACCATCAGCAGGATGACGAAAAACATGAAGGGCATGGCGTAGAGAATGTCCACGATGCGCATCATGACGTGATCGACCCGCCCGCCGAGGTAGCCGGCGGTTGCCCCCCAGCTGATGCCGATCAGCAGGCTGACGAGCGTCGCCACCACGCCGATGAGCAGCGAGATGCGCCCGCCGTAGAGGGTGCGCACGAAGAGGTCCCGCCCCAGCGCGTCGGTGCCGAAATAATGCCGGCTCTCCCAGTCGGGCCCGATCGAGGTGTTCGCCCAGTCGGTGTGGTCGTAGGCCCAGGGCGACAGCCACGGGCCGATGATCACCAGCACGGCCATGGTGAGAATGAGCGCGCCGGCGACCACCGCAGCGCGGTTGCGGCGGAGCACCTGCCAGGCGTCGATCCACAGGCTGCGGCCCTTGACCGGTTCGATCCCGGACCCGCCGGACGGAGGCAGGGACTGTGGCACGGCGCTCATGCGTACTTCACCTTGGGGTCGAGCCAGGCGTAGACCAGGTCGACCAGCAGGTTGAACAGGATGATCAGCGCCCCGTAGAACACCACCACGCCCATCACCAGCGTGTAGTCGCGGTTCAGCGCGCCCTGCACGAAATACCGCCCCAGCCCGGGCACGCCGAAGATCTGCTCGATGACCACCGAGCCGGTGATCACCGCCGCCGTCGCCGGGCCGAGATAGGAGATCACGGGCAGCAGCGCCGGCTTGAGGGCATGACGCAGGATCACGGTGCGCTCCGGCAGGCCCTGGGCGCGGGCGGTGCGCACGAAGTTGCTGCGCAGGACCTCGATCATGCTGCCGCGGGTCAACCGCGAAATGTAGGCCACCTGGGGCAGCGCCAGCGAGATGACCGGCAGCAGCATGTGGCGCAGTCCGCCGTCGCCGATGCCGCCGGCCGGCAGCCACCCGAGCATCACGGCGAAGAACAGGATCAGCAGCGGCGCCATGACGAAATTCGGGATCGAGATGCCGGTCATGGAGACCGCCATCACCACGTGGTCGGTGCGCGAGTTTTGCCGCAAGGCGGCGATCGTGCCGGCAGCGACGCCGATCAGCAGCGCGAGCAGCATCGCCGAACCGCCGAGCCGCAGCGACACCGGGAAGCCGGCCGCGATCAGCTCGGTGACACTGTAGTCCTTGTACTGGAAGGACGGCCCAAAGTCGCCGCGCGCCAGGTTCCAGACGTAGCGGCCAAATTGCTGGAGGAGCGGTTCGTCGAGGTGGTAGGCGGCGCGCAGGTTGGCCTCGATCTCGGCAGGCAGGGCCTTTTCTGCATCGAAGGGGCCGCCGGGCGCCGCGCGGATCATG
>CBDDRR010000005.1:0-3774 GCA_965233095.1 uncultured bacterium | reverse complement strand
TGTACACCAGCGGCACCACCGGCCGGCCCAAGGGCGTCATGCAGTGCCACACGGCCGTGGTGATGGCGGCCTTCGCCAACGCCATCGAGCTGGGCATGAACCGCGAGGACGTGGCCAACGCCATGCTGCCGCTGTTCCACTGCGCGCAGCACACGCTGCTGTGCTCGATGCTGGCGGCGGGCGCGCGGGTGGTGCTGCTGCGCGCCTTCGACCCGGCGCACATGCTGGCGCTGATCGAGCGCGAACGCATCAGCAAGATGTTCGCGCTGCCGCTGATGTACCAGGCCATGCTCGATCACCCGACGTTCGCGCAGCGCGACCTGTCCAGCCTCAGGCTGTGCCTGTACGCGATGGCGCCGATGCCCGAAACCCTGCTGCGGCGGCTGATCGAGCGCTTCTGCCCGCAGTTCATGCTGGCCTCCGGGCAGACCGAGATGTACCCGCTCACCGTCGCCTTCCGGCCGGAGGAGCAGCTGCGCCGCTTCGGCCCGTACTGGGGCGTCAGCTCCATCCTCAACGACACCGCGATCATGGACGACGAGGGCCGCATCCTCGGCCGCGGCGAGGTGGGCGAGATCGTGCATCGCGGTCCCAACGTCATGCAGGGTTACTACAAGGATCCGGAGGCCACCGAGAAGGCACGTGCCTTCGGCTGGCACCACACCGGCGACCTGGGAATGTGGGACGCGGACGGCCAGCTGCTGTTCAAGGACCGCAAGAAAGACATGATCAAGACCGGCGGCGAGAACGTGCCCTCGGTCAAGGTCGAAGCCGTGCTGCTGCAGCACCCGGCGGTGGCCAACGCGGCGGCCGTGGGCTTGCCGCACGCGCGCTGGATCGAGGCGGTGACCGTGTTCGTGGTGCTCAAGCCCGGCGCGAGCGCGGACGAAGCGGCGCTGATCGCCCACTGCAAGGCGCACCTGGGCGGCTTCGAGGTGCCCAAGGCGGTGCGCATCCTCGAAGCGCTGCCCATGACCAGCACCGGCAAGGTCCAGAAGCAGCCGCTGCGCGAGCGCTTCCACGATTTGTACGCGAACTGAAAGCCAATCACCGACTGGAGCGAACCATGAAAGCACTTGTGCAGATGCTGATGAACGCCATCGTCAACCTGCTGCTGGCGCTGGACCGCCTGATGGCCGGCGTGAAGCTCCAGCGCTTGCGCTCCGGCGGCCTGGAATGGGTCTACCTGGACAGCGGCGGCAACGGCGAGCCGCTGGTGCTGGTGCACGGCTTTGGCGGCGACAAGACCAACTGGACGCTCATGTGCCGCCAACTGCGTGGCCGCTATCGCATCATCATTCCGGACCTGCCGGGCTTCGGCGAGAGCGATTCGCCGATCAACGCGCGCTACCGCGTGCAGGACCACGTCGAGCGCCTGCGTGGCTTCCTGCGCCACCTGGGCGTTATGCGCCCGCACCTGGGCGGCAATTCCATGGGCGGCTACACCGCGGCCCTGTACGCCGCGCAGCACCCGACCGAAGTGAGGAGCCTCTGGCTGATCAACGCCGCCGGCATCTTCACCGCCCAGCCCAGCGAACTGCTCGCCGCCGTGCAGTCCAATGGTCCCAATCCGCTGCTTCCGCAGACACCCGCGCAGTTCCGTGAGGTGCTGAACTTTGCCATGTCCAAGCCGCCGTACATCCCGGCCTTCGTGCTGGATGTGATGGCGCGGCGCGCGATGGCCGCCATCGCCCTGCGCGAGCGGCAGTTCGAGGACATCCTCGAAGACTCCCCGCACCTGGAGACCCCGCTGGCCGGCCTGCCGACGCCTACCCACGTCCTGTGGGGCGACCAGGATCGCCTGATTCACGTGGACTGCGTGCGCGTCTTCCGCGAACTGCTGCCCGACTGCTCGGCCACCGTGCTGCCGGGCATCGGCCACGTGCCGATGCTCGAAGCACCCGCCGAGACGGCGCGCGACTACCTCGCCTTCCGCGAGCGCCTGGCGGTGCGGGAAGTGATCGAGGCCGTTTCGGCGGTCTGAGGTGCGATCCGTGAGCGCGGACATGGCAGGCAGCGCAGCGGCGTCCCCGCTACTGCACTACCGAACCTGCCACCTGTGCGAGGCGCTCTGCGGCCTTGTGGTGGCGCACGACGGCGCGGGGCGGATTCTGTCCGTGCGCGGCGATGCGGACGACCCCTTCAGCCGCGGGCACCTGTGCCCCAAAGGCGTGGCGCTGGCCGACCTGCAGGATGACCCCGACCGCCTGCGCCGGCCGCTTCGCCGGCAAGGCAGTCGCTGGGTGGAGATCGGCTGGGACGAGGCCTACGACCTCGCCGAGCGCGGGTTGCAGGAGGTGCGCCGCGCCCACGGCGACGACGCGCTGGCCACCTACACCGGCAACCCCACGGCCCACAACACCGGCGCGCTGCTGCTGCTGGCCCCGTTCCTGGCCGCCGCGCGCACGCGCAACCGCTTCAGCGCGCGCAGCATCGACCAGTTGCCGAACATGGTCGTCAACCGCTGGATGTTCGGCAATTCGGCGCTGTTTCCGATTCCCGACCTGGACCGCTGCGGGTTTCTGCTGATGCTGGGCGCCAATCCGGCCATGTCGCAGGGCAGCATTTGCGCGGCCGGCGATTTCATGGGCCGGCTCGCCGCCCTGCGTGCGCGCGGCGGCCGCGTGGTGCTGGTGGACCCGCGCCGCAACGAAACCGCGGCCAAGGTCGATCGCCACCTGTTCGTCCGCCCGGGTGCCGACGTGTTCCTGCTCGGCGCGATGATCCACACCCTGTTCGCCGAAGGGCTGGTTCGTCCCGGCCGCCTGGCCATGTTCACCGACGGCGTGGAGGCCCTGCGCGCGGCGCTCGCCGAATTTTCGCCGGAGGCCGCGGCCGCGCCCACCGGCATCGCCGACGACGACATCCGCGCGCTGGCGCGCGAGTTCGCCGCCGCGCCCCGCGCCGCGTGTTACGGCCGCATCGGCACCTGCCTACAGGACTACGGCGGCCTCACCGCCTGGCTGATCACCGCGCTCAACCTGCTCACCGGCAACCTGGATCGCGAGGGTGGCGTGATGTTCACCCACCCGGCGATCGACCTCGCCGGGCTGGCCGCGGCCAGCGCGGCCACGCGCGGGAGTTTCGACACCTACCGCTCGCGTGTGCGCGGCCTGCCCGAGTTCATGGGCGAACTGCCGGTGGCGGTGATGGCCGAGGAGATGCTCACGCCGGGTGCGGGCCAGATCCGCGCCCTGATCACCTTCTCCGGCAACCCGGTGCTGTCCACGCCGGATGGACGCCGGCTCGAACGGGCGCTGGCGGGACTGGACTTCATGCTCAGCGTGGACGCCTACCTCAACGAGACCACCCGCCACGCGCACCTGATCCTGCCGCCGGCCGGGCCGCTGGAACGCCCGCACTACGCGCTGGCGCTCAACCTGGTGGCGGTGCGCAACGTGGCCAAGTACTCGCCGCCGCTGCTGCCCAAGGCGGCGGACGCGCGGCACGACTGGCAGATCCTGCTCGAACTCGCGGTGCGCCTGGGTTCGCACGGACGGCTGGATCGCGCGCTGTGGCGCGGCGCGCAGGCCGTGGTGGAACGCTTGGGCGTGGAGGGTCTGCTGGACCTGCTGCTGCGTGCCGGCCCCTACGGCGGCCTGCCGGCCGGCCTCGCGCCGCTGCTGGACACGCTGCGCGGCTTCCTGTTCGAGGGCCGTCTCGGTTCTTCGCTGCTGCGGCAGGGCGCGGCCCTGGCGCCGCTGCTGCGGGCACAGTCCGCGTTCAGCGACTCGCGCCGTGGCCTGAACCTGGAAACCCTGCGCCAGCATCCGC
>CBDDRR010000004.1:0-9387 GCA_965233095.1 uncultured bacterium | reverse complement strand
ATTTGTATTCGCCCGAGGAACGGAAGGAGCTGGTTCATGCACAGGGGAACCCCCCGGACAACGGCGGCCAGGCAACTCGGCAAGCGCTGCCGACTGGCCGTAACGCTGGTCGCGCTCTGCCAGGCGGCCGCCCCCGTGGCCTGGGCCGAGTCTGCGCGAGAGGCCGGGGCGCTGGCGAACCGCACCACGCTGACCGGCGACTGGGATGGACGACGCACCGACTGGGCCGAGCGCGGCATCGAGGTCGCCATGGACCACTTCGGGGACGTCGTGGCCGTCGTTGACGGCGGCGAGAAACGCAGTACGTATTACGCCGGACTGGTCGGGGTCGGGCTGGAGTTCGACCTTGCGACCCTGCAGGGCTGGCCGGACACGCGCGCCGTGGTGTCCGGCATCGGGACCTTCGGGCGTGACCCGGGTGACGGCGCGGCATCGATTCATGCGCCCAGCAACCTGGCCGCCACGCCGACCGGCACCCTGCTGGAGGCCTGGATCGAGCGCAATTTCCTCGCAGGCCGCCTGGCGCTGCTCGGCGGGTTGTACGCTGTCGACAGCGAGTTCGACGTCAAGGAAACCGCCGGGGTCTTCATGAACGGCGGCTTCGGCACCGGGCTCGAGCTGTCCGAGACCGGACTCAACGGACCCTGCGTGTACCCGGCGACCTGCCTCGGCGTGCGCGCACGTTACCAGCCGGACGAGTCGCGCTATACCCAGCTGGCCGTGCTTGACGGCGGTGCGGGCGACCCGGACCAACCCCATGGAATACAAATCCACCTGCGCAGCGACGACGGGCTGTTCCTGATCGGCGAAACCGGGTTACAGCATGGCGCCGACGCGGGTCGCTTTCTGCGCGCTGCACTTGGCGCCTGGCACTACACCACCGACTTCGAGAACATCATGCAACCTGCCGCGCCGGCACCTGTTCGAACCAGCAGCGGGACTTACGGCGCCTATGCATTGCTGGAGGGCAGTCTCTACAGCGAACCGGGCCAGGTCGTGCAGGGCCTGAGCGGGTTCTTGCGCGTCGGCTTCGCCGACGACACCGTCAACCCGGTCGGGCGCTATGCCGGGGCAGGACTGGTCTACACTGGGTTGCTGCCCGCCCGGGACGACGATGTGCTCGGACTCGGCTTTTCGGCAGCATTCGTCGGCGACGATTTCAGGGAAGCCCAGGCGCGGGCGGGTTCGCCCGTCGACAAGCGGGAGCTGGCCATCGAGCTCACTTACTGGATGCCACTAATGCCCTGGCTCAGCCTGCAGCTGGACGCGCAGTACATCAGTAACCCCTCGGCCCACCCGGGGCTCGACAATGCGATGTTGTTCGGCCTGCGCTACCAGATCACGCTCTGAGGTGCCCGAAATGCCTGACACCGCCATGCGTTACGCCGCCCTGCCCGCTTTGGTCCTGGCGCTCCCGGTGCTGCTCACAGGCTGCTCGCTTGGCCAGGCGCCTGCCGGCGTCCCGGCCGGCCCGCAAACCGCTGCGCAGTGCCCCGAGCCGAGGACGACTGGACGTGCGCCGGACAGCTATTACCAACTGGCGAATCCGCTGGCGCCCACCGCCGGCAACGTTGAGCGAGGCCGCGAACTGTACGCGGCCGAGCGCAGCGGCGGCTCATGCGCCAGCTGCCACGGCGCGAACGGCGCAGGCGACGGCGCTGCCGGTCAGGCGCTGGCGACGCCGCCGAGAAACTTCGCCTGCGCCCCGACCATGAGCGAGGTCAGCGACGGCCAGTTGTTCTGGGTGATCGAGCAGGGCTCCGGCGACTTCCACCTGCCTGCCCGACAGGGAGCGCAACAGGTCGCGCGTCCCGGCCGGCGAGAGAGTCCGACCGCCATGACCAGCTACCGCCGTCAACTGAGTGACGCGGAGATCTGGCAACTCGTCCTCTACATCCGGACCCTGGCCGCGAACCACGCGGACCAGGACCCTGCACCGCGACCACCACGCTGACTCAATGCCGTCGTGCTGGCAGCCATAGCGCCGGGCGGGCAGAATAGCGCCCAGTCCTGCAACCGGCACGCCTATGAATTACTGCACTGAATGCGGCAGCCGCGTCGAACTCCGTATCCCCGAGGGCGACGACCGGCCCCGGCACATCTGCACGTCCTGCGGGAAGATCCACTACGTCAACCCGCTGGTGGTGGTTGGCTGCGTGCCGGAGTCGGGCAGCAGGATTCTCCTGTGCAAGCGCGCCATCGAACCGCGCCATGGCTACTGGACGATTCCCGCAGGCTTCATGGAAAACGGCGAAACCATGGCAGAGGGCGCGGCCCGCGAGACCAGGGAAGAGGCCGTCGCCAACGTGGCGATCCACGACCTGTTCGCGGTGGTCGATGTCGTGCACGCGCGCCAGGTGCACGTCATGTACCGCGCCACGCTGCTCGACGGCGGCTTCAGCGCCGGCGAAGAGAGTCTCGACGTGCGGCTGTTCGAGCCGGAGGAGATTCCCTGGGACGAGATCGCCTTCCGCTCAGTGCGCTTTGCAATCGAGAAGTTCCTCGAGGACCGGGCCGCCGGCACGAGGCGCCTGCACACTATCGCCATCGATCACAGCCACCCGGCTTGAAACCGCTTAAACGGCCTGTGGCACAATAGCGGGCAACCTGCGCCCCCCTCGGGCGCCCTGCCGAACAATTCCGGAGTCACGCTCGCCATGACCTTTGTCGTCACCGAGAACTGCATCAAGTGCAAGTACATGGACTGTGTCGAGGTCTGCCCGGTGGACTGTTTTCACGAGGGTCCGAACTTCCTCGTCATCGATCCGGAGGAGTGCATCGACTGCACGCTCTGCGAGCCTGAGTGTCCGGCCGAGGCGATCTTCTCCGAGGAAGACCTGCCCGCCTCCCAGGCGCACTTCCTCGAGCTCAACAAGGAGCTTTCCGAGCAGTGGCCGGTGATCACCGAGAAGGGCGAGCCGCCGGCCGACGCCGAGGAATGGGACGGCAAGCCGGACAAGCTCCCGCACCTCGAGCGTTAAACCGGGACATTCCCCCTTTTCGTTATTGCTCTTCCAGGTACGCCTGCAGCTTGTCGGCGGGCACGTAGCCGCGCAGGATTTCCCCGTCTTCCGTGAGGATCGTGGGCGTGCCGCGGATGCCAAGCTGGCCGCCGATCTCGTAGTGCTTCGCCGCTGGCGTGTTCTCGCAAGGCTGGGTCGCCTTGATCGTTTCGCCCAGCTTGGCGCGTGTCAACGCCTTGTTCTGGTCGGGCGAACACCACACAGCGTCCGCCTTCGCCCAGCTGTCCGAGCCGGGTCCGGCGAGCGGATAGAACATGTAACGGACCTTGATGCCGCGCTTGGTATAGTCCTCGATCTCGCGATGCAGCTTGCGGCAATACCCGCAATCGATGTCCGTGAACACCGTGATGGTGTGGCGCGGGTTTTCCGGCGAGAACACCACCATGGTGGACTCGTCGAATTCCTTGGAGAGCCGGTTCGCCAGCGCCGACTGCAATTCGTTCTGGCGCTCGCCGGTCATGTTCTCGCCGGTCATCAGGTCGATCAGCTCGCCGCGCACCATGTAGCGTCCATCCTCGCTGAGGTAGACGACCTGCGCGCCGACAGCGACCTCCCAGAGGCCCGGGACTGGCGTTGCCCGGATGTCCTCAGCCTCGACACCCGGCACCTTGGCGGCCAGCGCCTCCTCGACCGAGGCGTCGGCGGATGCGGCGGCGGGGAACAGCGCGACCAGCGCAACGGACGCAAGCAATGGGCTCATCATGGCTCCTGGAAAACGGGCGGGGGACCGATACCGCGTTGAGACCGGCGACCGGCGCAAAAGGTTCAGCAGCGGCGGAATTAGAACGGAGATTCTAGCCTGAATCCCCCACTCCGTCTCAGGCGGTCAGCCGCGCGGATGATGGCGGGCGTGCAGCTCGCGCAGTCGCTCACGGGCGACGTGAGTATAAATCTGGGTGGTCGACAGGTCGCTGTGCCCGAGCAGCATCTGCACCACGCGCAGGTCCGCCCCATGATTGAGCAGGTGGGTGGCGAAGGCGTGCCTGAGCGTGTGGGGCGAGAGCGGCTGGTTGATGCCGGCGCGCTCCGTGTAGCGCTTGATGATGTGCCAGAAGGCCTGCCGTGTCATGCGGTCGCCCCGCCGCGTGGGGAACACAAACTCGGTCTGCTTCTCCAGCAGGATTTCATCGCGCGGGCCCGAAATGAAGCGCTGCAGCCACTCGAGCGATTCCTCGCCGAGCGGGATCAGCCGTTCGCGACCGCCCTTGCCGGTGACCCGTACCACGCCCTGGTTGAGGTTGACCTGGCCCAACCTGAGGCTGACCAGTTCAGTGACGCGCAAGCCGGTCGCGTACAGCACCTCGAGCATGGTCCGATCACGATGGCCCAGGGCGTCCCCGGTGTCCGGAGCATCCAGCAGCGACTCGACCTCGTCCTCGGTGAGCGACTTCGGCAGCGGCCGGCCGATCTTGGGCATGGAGATCTGCGCGGTGGGATCTTCGCCGGCCCCACGCTCGCGCACGTGCCAGCGAAAAAAACGCCGGAAGCTCGACAGCTGGCGGGCCGACGACCGCGGCCGCGCACCGCCCTCGACCCGGTCGGCGATAAAGCTGAGCACATCGCTGCGCCCGGCGTCGGTAATCGGGCGTCCGCGCGCCGCGACCCAGCGCGCCAGGGCCAGCAGGTCGGTGCGATAGGCCGACAGGGTGTTCTTGGACAGCCCCCGCTCCATCCAGGCGGCATCCAGAAAACGGTCAATAGCCTGCTCCGAGGCGTCCAGGTGGCTGCCGTCACCCTGGGCCCCGTTGCTACCGCCATTGTTCGAACCTGCACCCATCCCGTCCACTTCGCTGTCCGCCATCCTCGGGAGCGCCAGAGCCCCGGGTCCAGCCAACATTCTCAAGGCCGCGGGCGGAAGGGGATGCGACCAGCGTCACATATCCGCCGGCGATTAACATAAGGTGAAACGGGTCACATAATACGGCGCGCCTGGCGACAGCGCGGCTACGGGAGGGATTCCGCCGGGGGCTACCGGCCGCTGCGCAGCTCCGCCACCTGGATGCGGTCTTCGACGAAGCGCTGCCACTCGCGCGCCTGGCGGCGCGTGTTGGCATCGAATTCCTGCGCCTGCTGGAAGGCGTTGCGTGCCTCGCGAAGATTGCCCAGCTCCATCTCGGCGATGCCGATCATCAGCCACGCAGCGCCGGGCTTGCCCACGTTGCCCAGTTCAAGCGCCTTGCGGGCGGCATCCACGGTCGGCTGCCACTGGTTCTGCTCCATCATCAGGCGGGCCTTTTGCACGAACAGGTCGCCTTCGCCTGTCATCGGCGCCAATCGGTCGATGACGGCGCCGGCCCGGTCGTACTCCCGCGCGCTGGTCCATGCCTGGAGCAGCAATCGCAGGTTGGCCGCGTTCGCTTCCACCTGCCCCGCCTCGATCGCCCTGGAGAGGATCTGGCCGCCCTGGTAGGGCAGTTCCAGGTACATGCTCATGCGAACCAGGTTGAGCAGCTTGGGCTGGGTGGTGATGAGGCCGCCGTCGTAGGCGGTCATCAGCGCGGCGAGCGCGTCCGCATCCTGGTTCAGTTCCTGGTGCGCCCCCGCAAGGGTTTCCCAGTAGGTGAGCTTATTCGGCCAGCGCGAGGCCAGGATCTTCAGCACCGGCAGCGCGCCGCGGTAATCCTTGAGCTCGAAATAAATTGCCAGCTTGAGCTGGTACCAGCTCTCCTGGGCCTTGGCGCCGCCTTCCGCGATCGCCCGGTCGACCCACGGCAGGGCGTCCCGGTAGCGATTCATCTGGGCGTAGTTCTGCGCCATCATGATGCTGTCCTCCGGCGACGGCGTCGGCTGGTAGCGGAGGTACTGGGTCATCATGTCGATGGATTTCTGCCACTCCTCGCGGGACGCATAGAGCTGCGCCAGTGATCGCATCATGTTGAAGTGCGCATTGTTGGGCAGCGCATTCAGCTCGATGGCTTTCTCGAAACGCGGCACTGCCTCGTTCAGCCGGTCGAGCGAGATCAGCACGAAGCCGTAGATCTGCTCGCCCATGGCGCGCTCGTAGGGATTCAGGTCGGTGGCCAGGTAGTTCTGGACCGCGGTGAGCGTCTCCTGGTACTTGTTCTCGCTGTACAGCGTCTGGATGGTGTCGAAGCGGCGATAGGCGCGCTCACCCATCATCACGCCGGGCTCCTGGCGCTCGAGCTCCGGCTGCGGTGCCTCCTGGGCGGCCACCGGCGTGACTCCACCAGCAAGCAGCACGGCGACCGCCAGTCCGGCAAGCGAATTCTTCAAAGGCATGCTGTCTCTGCTCATCATCACTGGCCGGAGTTGTCGAGGTTGAACTCAATAGTCTGCTCGGCCTCGCGCTCCACCGCGACACCGTCGACGATGCGCGGCTTGAACTTCCAGCGCAGCACCGCCCGGATGGCCTCGCGATTGAACACCCGCGGCGGCTCGGCACCGACCACCGTCGCGTTGCCCACGGACCCGTCCGGGAGAATGGTGATGCGCACCCGCACCCAGCCCTCGAGCCCCCGCAACAGCGCGTCGCGCGGGTAACTCGGCTCGATGCGCACGATGGGGATGATGTCGCCGTCGTTGCCGACATCGCCAGCCTGCCATGCTGCGGCCACCACCGGCCCACCGGTCATGCCGACCGAGATATCCGGTGTCTCGATGTCCAGCGTCTGCCGCACGACTTGCTGGGGCGCCTGGGTCTGCAACTGTGGCGGTGGCGGCGGCTTGTCCGGCGGCGGCGGCTTGCGCGGCACGCGTCGCTCGCGCGTCTGCACGATTTCCTCTGCGCGCACGCGCACGAAATCGATCATCCGGCCGGTATCCTCGGGCCGCTCGAAGCCGTCCCGGCCGCCGATGAGCGCATGCATCAGCAGAAACAGGACCAGGGCCATGATCACGCCGGCCACCATGGCAAGCAGGAATCGCATCAGCTACCTCCCGACGGCTGGGCCGCCACCGAGATGTTCAGCACACCGCCGAGCCGCACCTGGTCCATCAGGTCGATGAGGACGCCGGTCTCGGAGCGCTCGTCGGCGATGATCACCACGGTGCTCTCCGGGCTCTCGTTGCGCGCCTGCTCGACCGCCTGCCGCACGGAGTCCATTTCCACCTGGCGCTTGTTCATCCAGATCTGGCCGGTGGCGGAGATGGCAATGAGAATGTTGCCGCGGTCCTGGCGGTCCGCAGTGAGGGCCTCCGGGCGCTGCGGGTCGATACCCGTCTCGCGGATGAAAGAGGTCGTGACAATGAAGAAAATCAGCATGATGAAGACGATATCCAACATCGGCGTGATGTTGATCTCGGTATCTTCCTCGCGCGACGCGTGCCGTCTTGCCATGTAGTTGAGAGTCCCGGTCTGTGCCTAAAGTTTCGCCGCCCGTTTCAGCGGGCCATGGCCGCGATCGATACCGAGGTCGCCCCGGCCATCCTGGCCTGGTCGATGACACGCACCATCAGGCCCGAGTCGGCGGCGCGGTCGGCGATCACCACCACCGGCGTGGCGTGGCCCTTGGTGGCGAGTTCGCCCTCGACATTGGCCCGTACTGCGCGAATGTCCACCGGGCGCCCGCTGACCTCGATCATGCCGTTCGCCTGGATGCGGATGGGAATGACCTCGGAGATCTTCTTCTCTTCCTGCGGCTCGTTGGAGGGACGATTCAGCTCAAGCCCGATCTCCTTGACGAAGGAGGTGGTGACGATGAAGAAGATCAGCATGATGAAGACGATGTCCAACATCGGCGTGATGTTGATCTCGGCCTCGTCCTCGCTTCTCGCAATCCTGCGTCTCATGCCAAGTCAGTCCTCAATGGTGCACCAGCAGGCCTTCGACCCGGTCGACCTCGACGTTGGATTTCTTCTCCAGCCAGGCGGCGAAGTACAGGCCCGACAGTGCGGCCACCAGTCCCGCCATGGTGGGAATCGTCGCCTTGGACACGCCGGCCGCCATGAGCCGCGCATTGCCGGTGCCGGCGAAGGCCATGACATCGAACACCGCGATCATGCCGGTGACAGTGCCCAGCAGGCCAAGCAGCGGCAGCACCGTCATGAGCGTCTTGATCAGCATCAGGAAACGCCGGCTTTCGATGCGCACCTCCGAGATCAGCCCCGAGCGGATCTGGCTCGCATACCAGGAAGTCGTGTCCTGGCGCTCGTGCCACATCGTGTTGACCTCGCTGATGCGTTTCGGCAGCACGAAGTAGAAGAACCAGATGCGCTCGATGATGAACGTCCACATCAGCACCGTCACGAATAGAATGCCGAACAGGACGTCCCCGCCCGCCTCGAAGAAGTCGCGGATCGAAACGAACGCATCGACGAACGGGTTCATCTGCCGACTTCCGACTGCTTCGCGATGATGCCCGCGCTCTGCTCCTCGAGGACTTCAATCAGCGCCTTGCTGCGGCTGGCGACCACGCTGTGCAGCAGCACCAGCGGGATGGCCACGGTCAGGCCGAGCACGGTGGTGACCAGCGCCTGCGAGATGCCGCCGGCCATCAGTTTCGGATCGCCGGTGCCGAACAGGGTGATCGCCTGGAAGGTTACGATCATGCCTGTCACGGTGCCGAGCAGTCCGAGCAACGGGGCGACGGCCGCGATCACCTTGATGGCGCCCTGCCAGGTTTCCAGCTTGGGCACCTCCTTCAGGATGGCCTCGTCGAGCTTCAGCTCGAGGGTTTCGGTATCTGCGTCCGGATGGTCCTGGCGGACCTTCAGGATCCGGCCCAAGGGGTTGTTTTCCTTGGGCTCATCAGACTTCAGCTGGCCGCGGATCCTGCTGCCCACGGCGCCGAGGTAAAGCCAGCGGGCCAGCGCGATGAGCAGACCGATGATGCCCAGCGCAATGATGACGTAACCTACCAGGCCGCCCTGGTCGATGCGCTCGCGAAGACTCGGCTCCTGGATGAGCAGCGACAGCAGGGAGCCGCGGCCCGGATCGACGGCTGCCGCAACAGTGGTATTCGGCGCCGCGTTGTACAGGTTCCCGGCCATCTTCACAAAGCGCGACTGCGGCTGGCGCGCGAGTTCCAGGATGGTCTGCGAATCCGGCAGGTAATTGAGGAAACCGTTCTCGGAGATCAGGTTGAACACGCCGATGCGGACCAGCGTCTCGTCGGCCGAGGTGCCGTCCGGCTTGGTGATAGTGGCATCGAAACGCGCCACCTTGCCGCCGCGCACCATCTCCTCGGTGAGCAGCGCGCGCAGGGCGTTGAGGTCCTCCATCGACGGCACGCCGCGGACTTTGGCCAGCCGTTCCGCCAGCTCTTCGCGGCCCGGGTCCTGGGCGGTGACCAGCGACGTGCGGATCAGCCCGACCGTGTCGCCAGAGACCTGGCGCACGACGCCGAACAACTCACCGAAGTTACCGAGCTGCAGGCGCAGCGTTTCGTTGAGCTCGGCAAGCTCC
>CBDDRR010000003.1:0-6495 GCA_965233095.1 uncultured bacterium | reverse complement strand
CAGAGCGGCCGGAGACCCCGGCCGCGGCGCGCGGAGCGCCCGCTCGCTGTCCGGGCGCTACTTGGCTGCCCGCAGCGTCGTAGAGAATGCCACCTGTAGAGAAGTGTACAAGTGGAGGAGCCTCCAAGCTGGGCCTAGCGTTGTGGGCGACCCGACCGCCGGTGACAGTTTGTACGCCGTCAGGTTCGGCGCGGACTGCGTCCGCCCGGATGGAAACGCCGCTGCCTGGCTGGGTAGGCCTTGCTAGTCCTGGCTTTTCCGACAAGAGAGGCGCTCCGAAAGAGGTTCGGAGCTGGTCCTATCTTGTGCGCATAATGTATATTATGTTAAATTTCGTAGGCACCAGGGGATGAGGCCCAACTCTTGGGTGCCCACAGCCCACCCTGTCTTCCTGATTGTTTTACAGCGGCTTAGTTGCCATTCCTGACCTATTTTCTCAGGAAATGTCTGAATCTGCGGGGTCAGGCGTGCGGCCGCGCCCCTTATTCGGCTTTGGCGCTCTTTTTGCCCAGCACGCCAGTGAGCGACTTGCGCCGCAGGTAGGCGTACACCTCGCGCAGCGGCAGCTCTTTCGGACAAACGTCCTGGCAGGCCATCAGTCCGAGGCACCCGAACACGCCCTCATCGCTGGCCACGACGTCGAACCAGTCACCCTGCGTGCGCCGATCTCGCGGGTCCATCATGAACCGCGCGATACGATTCAACCCGGCGGGTGCCACGAATGCCGGCCGCGTATTGGCCACCGCGCAGGACGCCACGCAGCAGCCACACTCGATGCAGCGTTCGCGCTCGTAGATCGCCTGGGCGAGATCGTCATCCATGCGATCTTCCTGCGCTTCGGGATCAAACGGCGCCTTTTCCTCTATCCAGCCCTGGATCCGCTCGGACATGCCGCGGAACCAGCTGCCCGTATCCACCGACAGGTCGCCGACGAGCCGGAACGCCGGCAAGGGATGCAGGCGGATTGTGCTGTCCAGCTGCGAGGTCAGTGTTTTGCAGGCGAGCGACGGCCGCTCGTTCACCATCATGCCGCAAGAACCGCAGACGGCCGAGCGACAAACGAAGTCAAATTGGAGACTTGGATCCTGTTCTTCACGTAATTTATTAAGGGCGATGAACAGCGACATGAACGGCATTTCCTGCAGTTCGAAGGTCTGCATGTGGGGCTTCGAGGACGGATCTTCCGGGTTGTAGCGGAAGATCTCGAACTTGAGGGTGCGCTCGGCACGGGTCGACATGGTTTCCCTCCTCCTCAGTCCGGCGCGCTGAAAGCGCCGCGCCAGGACCCGGGGCGCAGCCGGGCGCCAAACGGCTCGTCTGTGGCAAGGCGGCCGGCTGCAGCCTGGGCGTCCGCGACCTGCGCGTTGTATTGCTCGATGCTCATGCCCATCTCGACCTGGGTGGTAGCCCCGTAGCCGCGGTGCCCCGGCGGCAGATCGAGCAGCCCGACCGGCTCGTAGCTGAGCTCGGGGAGCTCCGCACCCGGACGCCAACGCGCCAGCGTGCGGTTGAGCCAGTCGGCGTCGTTGCGTTGTGGATAATCGGTGCGGTAGTGGGCGCCACGGCTTTCCTTGCGCGCCAGCGCGCCCATGGCGGTCACCAGCGCGAGGCGCAGCATGCCCGGCAGGCGCAGCGCATAGGTCAGCTCGGGGTTCAGCCCCGGCGTGGTGGAACGCAGCCCGATCCCCTCGGCTTCCTGGATCAGCGCCCGCAGCTCGGTCACCCCGAATTCGATTTCCTCGCCGGTGCGGAACACGCCGAGGTGGTTCATCATGATTTCGCCCATCGCGTCGCGCAGCTGGTAGAGCGTGCGCCCGCCCGCCGGACGACCCACGATTTCGGCGATACGAGCCTCCTGGGCCCGCAGTGCCGCCCGGGCGAGCGCAGCGTCGGGTCCCGGACCGGAACGCGCCGCGTACTCGGCCACCCGGCCGCCGATGATCCGGCCCGCGACAATAGTCTCCGCGAGGCTGTTGCCGCCCAGTCGGTTGAAGCCATGCATGTCCCAGCAGGCGGCTTCGCCGACCGCGAACAGGCCGCCGAGCCCGTAAGCCTGGCCATCCTTGTTCACGCGGATGCCGCCCATGGAGTAATGCTGGGTCGGGCGCACCGGCACCAGTTCCTCCCACGGGCGGATGCCGAGGAAGTCCTTGCAGATTTCGTAGATCTCGCGCAGGCGGGTGGTCAGGTGCTCCTCGCCCAGGTGGCGCAGGTCGAGCCACAGGTGCGGGCCGTTCGGACTATCCACGCCGCGCCGGTACAGGATCTCGCTCATCATGTGGCGCGAGACCACGTCCCGGCTGGCGAGCTCCTGTTTCTCGGGCTCGAGCTCCACCAGGAAGCGCTCGCCGGCGCCGTTTAGCAGGTAGCCGCCGTCACCGCGGCAGCCCTCGGTGATCAGGATGCCGGCGGGCCACAGCCCGGTCGGATGGAACTGCACGGCCTCCATGTTGCCCAGCGGCACCACGCCGGTGTCGAGTGCGATAGAGGCCCCGGTGCCCTCGTTGATGACCGCGTTGGTGGTGTAGCCGCCGTAGATGCGGCCATAGCCGCCAGAGGCAATGACCGTGGCCTTGGCCAGTACGGTTTCGAGCCGCCCGGTGCGCAGGCAGCGCACCACTGCGCCGTGGCAGCGCTCGCCGTCATGGATGAGCGCGATCGCCTCCATCCGGTCGAGCACGTCGATGCCGAGCCGGATCACCTGGCTGTCCACCGCGTACAGCGTGGCGTGTCCCGTGCCCGCGGCGGCGTAACAGGCGCGCCACTTGGCGGTGCCGCCGAAGTCACGGTGCATGATGAGCCCGGCCTTGTCGGCCGGCTCCTCGATGTCCACCTGCTCACCCTTGATGTGGTAGCGGTTCACTCCGGGCCGCACGCGGGTCCACGGCACACCGAAATGCGCCAGTTCGCGCACCGCCACGGGGGCATTGTCGGCGAACATCCGGGCGACTTCCTGGTCGGCACCCCAGTCGGAGCCGCGCACGGTATCGAGGAAATGCACGTCCGGGCTGTCGTCCGCCGCCTTGGCGCAATTGCCGAGCGCGGCCTGCATGCCGCCCTGGGCCGCACAGCTGTGGCTGCGGCGCGGCGGCACCAGGGACAGGATGAGCACCGAGTGACCGGCGGCTGCAGCCTCGATGGCGCAGCGCTCGCCGGCGAGGCCGGCGCCGATGACCAGGACGTCGGTGATCTTCAACTCACGGCTCCAGCAGGAAGGCAAAGGGCGCCGGCAACCAGCCGGACATCACTGCCAGCACGACCAGTCCGGCTGCCAGGAAAGCGATGCCGAACAGCCGTGCGAAGCGCTTCAGCGCCGGGCGGGAACGTCGTGCGGCGACGCCCCACTTCACGGCCAGGCGGTAGATGCCCGCAGACGCATGGATGGCCAGCAGAACAAGCAGCACGAGATAGAACCACGCGAGGCCACCAGCGACCCGCTCCATGGTCGTGGCCGCCTCCATGCCGTGACGCGCGCCCCAGAAATCAGTGAAGGTATCGACCGTCATCATGCCGATGTGAAAGCAGCCGAGCACCAGGATCAGCATGCCGGTGCGGATCTGCCAGACCCACAAGCGCGAGTCCTCGTGCGGCCGCTCCAGTCCGTCGCCGCCGGCCCAGCCGCGCCGCGCCTTGGCGAGCTCTTTCGCGAGGCGGTTCAGCCGGCGCCGTTCTCGCACCCGCGCCGGAATCTTCCGGGCAGCCGCCACTGCGTGGGTAAGAAACAGCAGCGTGATGATCACCACGATCGGCTGGGCGATGTACAGCCCTTCGAGGAACTCCGCCAGCCGATCGAAACCCTGTGGTCCGAACAGCAGGGAGCCGACGTCGAAAATGTGGAACCAGATGAAGACTGTCAGAGCGAAGCCGGTGCCGCCGCTGACAATCTCCCACACCAGTTCGCGCCGCGCCGCCGCAGCTCCCGCGGGACGCGGTCGGTCGTCGCCGGCGACGCGTTCGGCGTCGAGGACGTCTGCTGGCTGTCGCATCGGGCTCCCCTACTCTCTCTCCCGGAGTCTATGATGCCCCGAAAGCAGGCGCGTACTGTGGATTGCCGCAAGCGTGGGTTTTCGGAGACCACGGTATATACTTAGGGGCTTATCCTGGCGCCACGGGCCTCCCGGTCCTACGAGGCGTCTTCGGGCGGGCTCTGCAGGTTTCGCCGCACGACAAGCGATCGAGGAGGCCAATCGGATGGCAGCGCGTTTCTCCCTGGAACAGTACGGCATTGGCGTGGAAGAGGTGCATCGGAACCTGCCGCCGGCAGTGCTCTACGAGCATGCATTGCGGTGGGATCGAGGCTCCGCGATCGCCGCCTCGGGGGCCCTCGTCTCCATGTCCGGCGTGAAGACCGGCCGCAGCCCCACCGACAAACGCATCATCGACGACCCCAACGTGGCGGAGGACGTCTGGTGGGGCAAGGTCAACATGAAGCTCGAACAGAAGGCCTTTGAGATCAACCGCACGCAGGCGATTGATTTTCTTGGCACTCGTGATCGGCTTTACGTCGTCGACGCCTATGCCGGCTGGGATCCGAAATACACCATCAAGGTACGCGTCATCTGCGCCCGGCCCTACCACGCCCTGTTCATGCATAACATGCTCATCCGTCCCACGGCCGAGCAGCTGGCGGAATATGGCGAGCCCGACTACGTGATCTTCAACGCCGGCAGCTTCCCGGCCAACCGGCACGTCGCCGGCATGACCTCGGGTACCAGCATCAGCCTGCAGTTCGGCCATCGCGAGATGGTCATCCTCGGCACCGAGTACGCCGGCGAGATGAAGAAGGGGGTGTTCACCATCATGAACTACCTCATGCCAGCGCGCGGCGTGCTGTCCATGCACTGCTCGGCGACCGAGGGCAGTGACGGCGACACGTCGATCCTGTTCGGCCTGTCCGGCACCGGCAAGACGACCCTGTCGGCAGACCCCAAGCGCCGCCTGATCGGCGACGACGAGCATTGCTGGAGCGACGAAGGCATCTTCAACATCGAGGGCGGCTGCTACGCGAAGGTCATCGACCTGTCCGAGGAAGCCGAGCCCGACATTTATCGTGCGCTGCGTTTCGGCTCAGTGCTCGAGAACGTGGTGTACGACCCCGACACGCGGGTCGTCGACTATGCCGACACCTCGGTCACCGCCAACACGCGCGGCTCGTATCCCATCGAGTACATCGACAACGTCAAGCTCCCCTGCATGGGCGGCCATCCGAAGAACATCATATTCCTGACCTGCGACGCCTTTGGCGTGCTGCCGCCGGTGAGCCGGCTCACGCCGGAGCAGGCCATGTACCACTTCATCAGCGGCTACACCGCCAAGGTGGCGGGCACCGAGATGGGAGTGACCGAACCCGAGGCGACCTTCTCGCCCTGCTTCGGCGGTCCCTTCCTGGTGTGGCACCCGGCCAAGTACGCCGAGCTGCTGGCCGAGCACATCCGCAAGCACAACTCGGACGTCTGGCTGGTCAATACCGGCTGGTCCGGCGGCGCCTACGGCACCGGCAAGCGAATGAAGCTGGCTTACACGCGCGCCATCGTCGACGCCATCCACTCTGGCGAGCTTGCGAAGCAGCCGACCGAGGCCGACCCCATCTTCGGCCTGGCGATCCCGAAGTCCTGTCCCGGCGTGCCGGACGAGATTCTCGTGCCGCGCAACACCTGGCCGGACAAGGACGCCTATGATGCGACCTGCCGCAAGCTTGCCGGGCTGTTTGCGGAGAATTTCCAGCACTACGAGGATGTCGCCGGGCGCGCCGTCACGGATGCCGGCCCGCGCGTCAAGGCGGCCTGAGCTGCTGGCTGGCAGCCGTCACCGGGCCTGAGGCGTGAGAGACACCCGGCGCGCCGCGCGGCGCTTCGTCGCGGCCGTCGAGTTCGATGACGTCGGCGCGCTACTGCGGGTGCTGGCTTGCCTGGTCGCGGCCGCCGTTGTTGCCTTCCTGCCCGAATGGGCCGGGCTCGATGCGGCCGGGCGACGGTGCTTGTTCATCCTGGTGCTGGCGGCGGGACTCTGGGCCACCGAGGCTATCCCGGCCTTCGCCGTCGCCTTCCTGGTCATCGGGCTCTCCATCCTGCTGCTCGGGCGCCCCGACGGCGTGTTCGTCAGTGCCGACGAGCCCGACCGCTGGCAGATCTTCATCGCGCCCTTCGCCAGCCCGCTGATCTGGCTGTTCCTGGCGGGCTTCATCCTGGCCGAGGCCGCTGGCCGCACCGGGCTCGATCGCACGCTGGCCGGCATCGTGTTCCGCGCCGCCGGAGCGCGCGCTATGCCGGTGCTGGTCGCCGCCATGGGCATCACCTTTGTGCTGTCCATGTTCATGTCAAACACGGCTACCGCAGCGATGATGATCGCCGTGATCACGCCGGTGCTGCGCACCCTGCCCGCCGGGCACCCATTCCGGCCGGCATTGCCGCTGGGAATCGCCGTCGCCGCCAACCTCGGCGGCATGGGCACCCTGGTCGGCACACCGCCCAACGCCATCGCCGCCGGCTTTGTCAC
>CBDDRR010000002.1:0-2527 GCA_965233095.1 uncultured bacterium | reverse complement strand
CGCGGTGCTCTCCAATCCCGGCCTGTTCGTCGTCGGCATGATCTGGATCGGCTTCCACGCCGCCCTGCTCCTGATCGTCGGCAAGCTCATCAAGGCGCCGCTGTTCTACCTCGCGGTCGGCAGCCAGGCGAACGTCGGCGGTGCGGCCTCCGCGCCCGTGGTGGCTTCCGCCTTCCATCCCTCGCTGGCGCCGGTCGGCGTGCTGCTGGCGGTGCTCGGCTACGCCGTCGGCACCTACGGCGCGTGGCTGTGCGGCCAGATCCTGCGCGTCGTCGCCGCCGGGTGATGGCGGTCTCGGCGCAGGTTTGCGTGGCATCGCTGCTGGAGGAGTACGCGCCTGCCAGCCTGCTGGTCATCGGTGACCCACCGGTGGCTCCCGGGACGGATGCCGAGCTGACCTGCATCTCCGTGCACGAGGTGGCGGCGGAGCTGGTCACGCTGGGGCGCTTCGACTGCGCCGTCGTGACCGGGCTGCTAGAAGAACTCGACGGCCCGACCGCGGAGTTTGTGCTCGGCCGGCTGAAGAACCTGCACACCGACAAGTACCTGCTGCTGGCCGACCCGGCGCGCGCCTGCCTGGGCCACGACGCCCTGCTGGCCCTCGCGCTGGCACCCTTCGAACAGCTCGACGACGGCCGGGTCGCCTGGCGCTACGACATCGACCGCTACAATCCCGAACGGCCGTGGAACAACCCCGAGGACTGGGCGAACCCGCAGAACTTCGACAAGTTCCGCTGGTAGCCGATCCAAGCAATTGAGGAGTCCAGCATGCCCGTCATCCAGTGCGACATCCGCGAAGGCCGGACAGAGGAACAGAAACAGGCGCTCGCCCGCGAGATCACGCGCGTGGTCCACGAGACCATCGGCGCGCCGGTCGAGTACATCTACGTGCTCATCCGCGAGCAGCCCGGGCGCCACCACGTGAAGGGCGGCAAGGCCTTGCCAGATTACGTGCCGGACCCCGGCGCCTGACGAGACTCCGGGGCAACTCGCGTGCATGACGACCCGCCGCCGGCCCCGGTTACCGACCCCAGGGCGCTTGGCCACAAGGAGCATGTCGTCCGTGGCATGGCGGCGGCGCTGGGGGCGTTTTTCATGTTCACCGTGATGAACGTGTTCGCCAAGCTGCTGAGCGCCCACCACTCCGTCATCGAGATCGCCTTCTACCGCAACCTGATCGCCAGCCTGCCGTTCCTGTTCATGGTGTTTGTGCTCGGCCGGCGCGAGATTCTCGTGATCCGCAGCAAGCCCTCCCTGGTCGGCCTGCGTGCGGTGCTGGGCGCGGTGTCGCTGATCACCACCTTCGCCGCGTTCTCGCTCATGCCCATGGCCGAGACGACCGTGCTGCTGTTCACCGCCTCGCTGTTCATCCCGGTGCTCGGCGTGTTCTTTCTGGGCGAGCGGGTCGGGCCCTGGCGGTGGGCCGCCGTGTTCATCGGCTTTGCCGGCGTGGTGGTCATGTCGCAGCCGGGTGGCAGCGTTCACCTGCTCGGTGTCACGGTGGCCCTGGCCGCCGCGCTGATGCACGCCACGCTGCAGATCGTGCTGCGCTACCTCGGCCGCTACGAGAGCCCCGAGACCGTCACTTTCTATTTCATGGTCATCGGCACGCTGGTGACCGCCCTGCCGCTTCCTTTCGTCGCCGTCACACCCACCCTGGCCGAGGTGCCGCTGCTGTTCGGCGTGGGGCTCTCGGGCGCGCTGGCGCAGTGGCTGCTGTCCGTGGCGTTCCGTAACGCGCCTGCGGCGATCGTCACGGTGTTCAACTACAGCGGCATCGTCTGGGCGACAGCCTTCGGCTGGCTGATATGGAACGACTGGCCGCTGCCTACCGTGCTCATCGGCGCCACCATTGTGATTGCCTCTAACGCGCTGATCATCTGGCGCGAGAGCCGTCGGCGCGCAATCACCGGGGCGCGGGTGCGGGCGAAGTTCTGAAGGGTGCTGTGATGGCGCACGAAAGAAAGCGACTCGCATGCGGGTGCGCATGCTGCCACCCGGGGAGGTGGTTCCGCACAGACCACCTTTAGCTTGTGTGGTATACGAGATCCGATAGGCAAAATCGCCAGGCCTTTAGTGGCCCGTCGATTTTGAGTTGGACCTCACGGGAGAAAATTCATGCACCCGTATAGAAAATTCGTGCTCATGATCCTGGCGGCATCTGTCTTGATGTTCTGCCTCATGTACCTCAATACATATCAGCTCAGCCATGTCTGGTTTAGCCAGACCCGCATGTTCATGACCTTCATCATGGCTGGTTCCATGGCGCTGGTCATGCTCTTCTTCATGCGCCACATGTACACGAACAAGCGCGCCAACCTGGTAATCATCATCGGCAGCGTCGCTCTGATGGGATTGGGAACGTGGCTCGTGCGGAGTCAGGCAACCGTAGGAGACATCGCGTGGATGAAAGCGATGATTCCTCATCATTCGATCGCCATCCTCACCAGCGAGCGCGCGGATATTTCAGATCCTCGCGTGAGAGAACTCGCTGACGAAATTATTGAGGCGCAACGGCGTGAAATCT
>CBDDRR010000001.1:0-5014 GCA_965233095.1 uncultured bacterium | reverse complement strand
GTCGAGCGTCTCGGCCGGCAACCGGAAGGACGGGATGTTGGAGCGCATCAGGCCGCCGTGTTTCTTCAGCGCCTCGAAGATGGTGACCTCGTAGCCCAGCGGCAAGAGATCGTTGGCGACCGTGAGCGAGGCCGGGCCGGCGCCGATGCAGGCGACGCGCCGACCGTTCTTTTGCTGCGGTACCTGCGGCAGCCGGTCGGCGATCTCGCCCTTGTGATCGGCGGCAACGCGCTTCAAGCGACAGATGGCGACCGGCTTGGCCTCGACGCGGCCGCGCCGGCAGGCCGGCTCGCAGGGCCGGTCACAGACTCGGCCGAGCACGCCCGGGAAAACATTCGATTCCCGGTTGACCATGTACGCATCGGTGTAGCGCCCCTGGGCGATGAGCCGGATGTATTCCGGCACGTCTGTGTGGGCGGGGCAGGCCCACTGGCAGTCAACAACCCGGTGAAACCAGTCCGGGTGCTGGGTATCGGTTGGCTTCACGAGCCGTTGCAACCGGCCGCAGCATTTTGCGGCGGTCGCTCTCCTCCTGGTCGCACCCGTCTGCTGCGGGCGTCAGACCTGAAGATTAACCGCTATGGCCGGGAAAGCAATGGGCGTGGCGCACAAAATGCTGCACCGAACCGGGAACCGGCCCCGGTTTCAGGCGACGATGTCGAGGTACTCGGCGCCACGCATCAGCGCACGGAAGCTGGTCTGGTTCACGTGCACCAGGTCCTCGTGGTCGCCGGCCTCGAAATACACGTTGGCTGCATCGCGCAGCCGCGTGTCGACGACCGTGGGCACGCGATAGTCGGGTCCCAACGGCGGTATGGCGCCCTTGTCGCAGTCGAAGAACAGCGCGTCGAGCTGTTCCTCCGGCAGGAAATCGAGACCGGGCCGGCGCAATGTCTCGCGGAGGCGATCCAGGTCGAGGCGCTCGCTGGCCGGGACCACCGCGAGCAGCGGGCCGATCTGGTCCTTGAGCACGACCGCCTTGGCAAGCTCGGCCGGGTCCACGTGGGCGGTCCGCGCCGCACCCAGCGAGGTACTTGAGTGGTGGTGACGGAGTATCTGGTAATCCACGCGTGTCAGCGACAGCGCGTAGTCCACGGTTTTCGCAAGGCTCATCTCGGTGCTCCGCCGGTAAGGGACAAAGCGATTATAGCGGCCCTGCACGCGCGCATCTGGACTGGTTCCAGAGTCGCGCTAGCCCCGCGCCAGCGGCTCGGCACGGGCCGGGAGCCCGCCGGCGGCGACCAGGTCGGCGAATTCCTCGCCGAGCCGCCGCGACGCCCGGATGACCAGCTGCCAGCGGCGCAACCGCTCCGCATCGTCGAAATCCCAGAAGTCCTTTCGGTCCGGGATCTTGCCGCCTGGCAGGGAGGCCACGAATTCATCCGAGGGGCACAGGATGACGGTGCGATCCAGCGCGTCCCTGCCCGTGCGCCGCCACGGCAGCGCCTTGTCGAACCAGCCCGGCACCAGGTGGGGATAGAAGTGCGGGTACAGCACCAGGCCGTCGCCGTCCGACAACTCGCAGTCGAAGTGATAGTCGATGATGCCGCCGTCGCGGTACAGGCCCGCGGGCGCGCCTGCGATCGCCGGCACGCCGCGCAACACCAGCGGCACCGCCCCCGTCGCCATGACCGCCGGTGCAAGGTTGTCCGGCGAAAGCGGTACGTTCGTGGCGGACAGACACTGCGAATCCATGAAGGGCGGCGCATCCCGCGGGTCATGGAACAGCGTGCGCGCAAAGAACAGGTGCAGGCTGCGGCGCGAGACGACGTTGGCCATGGCCGCTGTGCCGAGCACCAGTTTCTGCACCCAGGGCTTCTCGACTGCCGCGAGGTGCCGGGCCCGGTCCGCCACTAGGTTCAGGCGCAGCAGCGGATGCGAAAGGATCTCGGTGACCCCGTGGTCGCCCAGCAGCGCGTCGAGTATCCCGGCCGTGACCCGGCTGACCTCGATCGCATCGGGGTGCGGGTTGTAGCGTTGCGCCAGGTAGGCCTCCTCGAAACGAGCGAACGCAGCCCGAGGATCGCTTTGCGCGTGGCAACACGACCGCCAGGCACCGATCGACGAGCCGATGAGGAACAGTTTCCGGCGGCGGCAAGCCACGAAATGCTCAGCCAGGGCATGATCCAGGCCGCCGAGCACCAGCCACTTGGCGCCGCCGGAAGCGCCCGCCATGACGCTGAAGGCGTCCGGGTCGAAGCCGTCTGCGCGCAGCAGGCGCAGCGCCGTCGGACCGGCGAGTATCCGCAGGGCATGGGAAGACATCGCAGGCAAGAATACGGGGACACTTCCCTTTTTTCACCCGCGGAAATGGGGAATGTCCCCATTTTGATTTAGCATCCGGGCATGATCGAGACCGGTCCCGCCGTCACGCTGACGTTTGTCGTCTACCTGCTTGTCGTGCTGGCGATCGGCATCGTCGCCTGGCGCAGCACAGCGAACCTGCGCGATTACATCCTCGGCGGACGTCGGCTCGGGCGGTGGACCACGGCGCTGTCTGCGCAGGCCTCGGACATGAGCGGCTGGCTGTTGCTTGGCCTGCCGGGCTACGCCTACCTGGCCGGGCTGGAATCCCTCTGGCTGGTAGGCGGGCTGCTGGTCGGCACCTGGCTGAACTGGCGGTTCACCGCGAGCCGGCTGCGCACTGCGACCGAGGCCTACGGCGACGCACTCACCCTGCCCGAGTACCTGCAGCGCCGCTTCGCGGATCCTTACGGACTGCTGCGGCTGCTGGGCGCCGCGGTGGTGCTGCTGTTTTTCACCTTCTACACCGCATCGGGGCTGGTGGCGGGCGGCAAATTGTTCGAGGCCGTGTTCGAACTGCCTTATGCCTGGGCGGTCGCGGCGGGGGCCGGCGCGGTGCTGGCCTATACCTTCATCGGCGGGTTCCTGGCCGTCAGCTGGACCGACGCGCTGCAAGGCATGCTGATGCTGGCTGCGCTGGTGCTGGTGGCTTGCGTCGGCGTCGCGGCAGTGGGCGGACTCACCGGGCTCGCTGACGGCCTGGAGGCTGCCAATCCTGCGTTGCTCAGCGCGTTCACCGACACGGCGGGCGCGCCGCTGACGGTCATCGCAGTGGTGTCCCTGCTGGGTTGGGGACTCGGCTATTTCGGCCAGCCGCATATCCTGGCGCGCTTCATGGCGGTGCGCTCCGCCGGCGAGCTGACGGCCTCGCGCCAGATCGCGGTGGGCTGGGTGACCATCGCGCTCGCCGCGGCCACGCTCGTCGGCCTGGCCGGCGCGGCCTGGCTCGACCCGCCGCTGCAGGGCGCCGACAGCGAAAAGGTATTCATGGCCATGTCGGCCGCCCTGCTCCACCCGGTGATCGCCGGCATCTGCCTGGCCGGCATCCTCGCCGCGGTCATGAGCACCGCCGACTCCCAGTTGCTGGTCGCTTCCTCGGCGGTGTCCGAGGACCTGTATCGGGATCTGCTGCGGCCGAACGCGGCGCCGGGGGAACTGCTCTGGATCGGGCGTTTCGCCGTCATTGTCATAGCCATCGGCGCTTTCCTGCTCGCCCTGGATCCGGACAGCAAGGTGCTGGACCTGGTCGCCTACGCCTGGGCAGGCTTCGGCGCCTCCTTCGGCCCGACCATCCTTGCCTCGCTGTACTGGCGACGCATGAGCCTGGCCGGCGCCTATGCCGGCATCGTCACGGGCGGCGTCACGGTTGTGGTGTGGCGCTCGCTGTCGGGCGGCCTGTTCGACCTCTACGAGATCGTGCCCGGCGTGATCCTCTCCGCCCTGGCGGTCGCGATCTTCGGCCGCATGGGCAAGCCCGCGCCGCTGCCAGGCGGATAATGGGGACATACCCCTTTTCAGGCGTCGGAAAAGGGGCGTGTCCCCATTTCAGGCAAGCGCCAGCAGCCAGGCCGCCGCGAGTGCCGCGACAGCGGTCAGCCCGGCGAGCCCCTGCACGGCCGCGCGCAGCAACACCGATCGGGGAATGAATGCCGCCAGCCAGCCGGCAGCGAGGCCGGCGGCGAAGCCCCAGATGTGCGCGCCGATATCCGTGCGCTCGCCACCGGCGCCCGTGTAGGCCAGCAGCGCGACGGCGGCCACGATCGGCCCGAAGCGATAGATCCAGCCTTGCACGCTGCGGCGGCGGCCGGCCCAGCCCAGTGAGCCGAGCAAGCCGAGGGCGGCAAACACCGCGGTCGAGGCGCCGATGGCGCGATGCCCCGGCCCCAGGATCAGCACGTTGATCACGTTGCCCGTGGCGCCGGCCAGCAGGATCAGCAGCCAGGCGACGCCGGAGCCCAGGTAGCGGCCGGAGAACCCGCCGAACAGGCCGCCGAAGAAGATGTTGGCCGCCAGGTGCTCGAGATCCGCATGCAAGGTCAGCGCGGTCAGCGCACGCCACCACTCGCCCGCGCGCATGACCGCGCCGTCGATCCGGCCGGCTGTCAGCCAATCCCTGTCGAACGCGAAGTTCGCCACGGCCAGCGCCACCAGCACAACCGCCAGCACGTAGCCCGCCACGCCTCGGAAGCCGCCCGCGAGAGGCTGGCGTGGCGGCGCTTCCGGCCGGGGGCGGTTTTCCACCAGCCAGGCGTCGATCTCGCCGCGGGCACGTTCAGCCTCGTGGGGCGCGACGATCACCAGGCAGTCACTACCGAGCTCATGGACCACCGCGCGCATCCCGACAGCTTCGAGCAGCAGGGCCACCTCGGCGCAAGCGCGCCGGCTGCGGGCGCGGAAAACGATCTCGGGGCCGTCCGGGGTACCTTCCATCCCGGGTATCCTCCCCGTGCGGGCCGGCGGACTCAATGGCCGCGTGCGGCACCGCACCGTACCGAGGGGCCCAGGCGAGCTAGAGTGCAATTCAACCGCGAGACGTCGATCAGGAATCCGGCGTCGGGATACCCGGCAGGGCAACAAGCCCGTGGCGCCAAGTATCGTCTAATTGTATTTAACACGCCGGCAACGGCTTTGAAATTCGGCCTTCATGCAAACTTACCGCACACCCTTGGCTGCTGGCACCGCGCGCCGGCAGCTGCTATGCTGCATTGCA